>JBIKXZ010000041.1:0-16075 GCA_044355525.1 Chthoniobacterales bacterium | reverse complement strand
GGACCAAGGACGACCGCGTCGTCGCCGTCGAGGTCACCGCCACCGCCCTCGTCGACGCCGCCGGGAGGGTCTACGCCGTCGCCACCACAGAACACCCGCGGAAGGAGACCGCATGAGCACGCCGCCCGAAGACGAAGCCGCCGCCCTGCGTGGCCGCGCGGAGGCCGCCGTGGCCAAGATGGCCAAGCCGGTCCGCCCCGGCGCCGATGCCGAAAACACACTGCACGAACTCCTCGTGCACCAAGTCGAATTGGAAATGCAAAACGAGGAACTGCGCCGCCTGCAGTCCTCGCTCGGCGCAGAACGCACACGCTACTTCGAGCTCTTCGACCTCGCACCCGTCGGCTATGTCACGCTCGACGACCACAACCTCATCCTCGAAGCCAACCTCACCGCGGCCATTCTGCTCGGACTGCCCCGGGAAAAACTGGCCAAGCTCCCCCTCGGCCGCGTCATTCGGCCCGAGGATCAGGACATCTTTTATCTCACGAGGAAAAAGCTCCTCTCCGGACGCGCGGCGCAGACCTGCGAACTGCGCTTGCTCAAGTCCGACGGCTCGTTTTTCTGGGGCCGCCTCGAGCTCGCCCCGGTCGCGCCCGACGGCGGCCAAGCGGACTTCTGTCGCATCTCCATCAGCGACATCACCGAGAAGGTCAAAGTCCGCGAGGACCTCGCCCGCCGCGAGCAGGAATACCGCCTGCTCGCCGAGAACGCCTCCGACGTCGTCTTCCGCTGCAGTATGGCCGGCCTCATCGAGTGGATCACCCCATCGGTCACCGCCCGCACCGGATGGACACCCGGGCAACTCGTCGGCCGGCAACTCCGCGATCTTGTCCATCCCGACGACACCGACCGTCTGACCGCGGCCCAGGCCGGGCTCAAAGACGGCATCGGCTTCGAGCTCGAACTGCGCATCCGCATCCGCACCGACGGCTACCACTGGTTCTCCGTCAGCATACGCCCGGCCCTCGACGATGCCGGCACCGTCACCCACCTCGTCGGCGGCTGGCAGGACATCCAGAACATGGTCCAAGCCCGCGCCGCCTTGGAAATGGAACGCGCCCGCCTGCGCGCCACCTTGGATTCGCTCCTCGACCCCCACGTCATGCTCGAGGCGGTGCGCGACAAACGAGGGCACATCATCGACTTTCTCTACACCGATGCCAACGAGGCCGCCTGCGGCTACAACAAAATGGAACGCGCCCAACTCGTCGGCCGCCGTCTGCTGGAGCTGCTCCCCGCCCACACCTCCACGGGCTTGTTCGAGCTCTATCGCCATACCCTGGAGTCCGGCCAACCGCTCGTCCTCAACGACTTCGTCTACCCCCATGAAATCCTCGCCGCGGATCGGCGCTTCGACATTCGCGCCATCCGCGTCGGCGACGCCCTCAGCTTCACCTGGCGCGACGTGACCGACCGTTATCTCCTCACGCAGCGACTGGCCGCCTCGGAAGAACACTACCGTCTGCTCACCACCAATTCGTATGACACCGCCATCCGGGTCGATGACGGGGGCAAGGTCACCTGGGTCTCGCCCTCGATCAAAGCCCTGCTCGGCTGGGATCCCGGGGAATGGATCGGCCGGCCCATCACCGACTTCGTCACTCCCGAATCCCTGCCCGCGCTCCGCACCAATCTCGAACGCGTCGCCCAGGGCGAGCCCGTCGTGGCCCGTTACCGGGCACTGGCCAAAGACGGGAGCACCCACTGGGCCGAAAGCCGCGCCATGCCCTACATCAACGCGCAAGACCGCCGCGACGGCGTGGTCGCCGCCTTCCATCTCATCGACGAACAGGTCGCCATGGAAGAAGAGCTGGAACGCCGCGCCCGCACCGATGAACTGACCAGCCTGCTCAACCGCCAAGAAGTCTTCGAACGGATCGAAGCCTACGCCGGCCAGCACCCGCGCACCGGACAGGCCATCGCCGTCCTCTTCTGCGACATGGACAAATTCAAAACGGTCAACGACACCTACGGCCACGCCGCCGGCGACGAGGTTTTGCGCGTCATGGCCGACCGTATCCGCCACTGCCTGCGCAGCACCGACGACCTCGGCGCCCGCGTCGGCGGCGACGAACTCCTCGTTGTCCTCCACGGCGTGCAGGACCTGCCAAATGCCGTGGCCATCGCCGAAAAGCTCCGTCTCTCCGCCGCCGAACCCATCGCCATCCCCGGCGACACGATCCGCACCACGGTCAGCATCGGCGTGACCCTCGCCCGCCCCGGCGAAAAAACCGGAGATCTCATCGCCCGCGCGGACGAAGCCATGTATCGGGCCAAAGAACACGGCCGCAACCAGGTCATCCCGATCGAAAGCTAAATCAGCTGGCTCAAGGCCCGCCCCCCGGACTGTCAACGCAAGTCGCCGGTTGCTCCCATTCACCCGGCCTCCAAGTCTTCGCCTTCATTCTTCCCTGCCCGCGACCCGCCACAGACTCCAACCCCGCTGCCGAAAGGGGTCAACACCCCATATCAACACCTCCGGATCCGGCCCACGCTTGGCACCGTTAGAAAACACACAACATGAACACACCAATGCTGAAAACCATCGTTGCGGCCGCGATTTCCATCGCTGCCGTCTATTCACTTACCGCGCAGATGCCGACCCAACCGGCGTCCAACGGCAACATCGTCAAGGTCGCCTCGGCGAACCCGCAATTCAGCACCCTCGTCAAAGCCCTGGCGGCCGCCGATCTGGTCGATGCCCTGCAAGGCGCGGGTCCCTTCACCGTCTTCGCGCCGGACAACGCGGCCTTCGCCAAGTTGCCGGCCGGCACGCTCGATGATCTGCTCAAACCGGCAAACAAAGCAAAACTCGTCGCCATCCTCAAAAACCACGTGGTCGAGGGCAAAGTCATGGCCGCTAATGTCAAAGCCGGCGAAGTGGAAACCCTCGGTGGCGAAGACGTCGTCATTACCGTCGACAACGGCAAGGTCAAATTCGGCAACGCCCTGGTCACCGCCACCGATGTCGTAGCCTCCAACGGAGTCATCCACGTCATCGACACCGTCGTTGTTCCCGACTGATTTGTGCAGGGACCGCGGCGCCCCGGCCTTGGCCGGAAAGCCCGCGTTCGCACAAAAGGGTCATCCCGCGGTGGGGCGGGATGGCCCAACTTTTTTTCACCTGCCTCAATCCCTATTTCCCGTTTTTCCTTTTTGCCTCCGCGCCCTCTTCGTCCTTTGCGGTTCCTCCACGCTTCCCGCTCCCTGCTCCGCGCTCCAAAGCAACCAACTGGGCAAAACACCCCACAGATCCCCCGCACGCCCGCGACCTATACTCCTCGCCGTGATGACCATGAAAGCCATGCATGACGAGCTGCGCGATCTGCACGCGGTTCGCTTTGCCGAAATTTCCGCCCTGCGCGAAATGCTCGTCGATGCCGGGTCCGGTGCGCACTCCGCGGACATCGCCGGCCGCATGCGCGACTCCGTGGCCGAAATCCTCCGACTGCAAAAAATGATCACTCTCATCGAAGAATGAGTCTTATGGACCTCGTCATGGAACCCGCCGTCGACACCACGCCATCGTCCGATCCGCATCCCCGCATCCCGGCGCGCGTCATCCTCGACTCGCTGCTCGATCCGCATTTCATCCTCGCTCCGCGGCGAGACGGCGCCGGCAAGATCACCGACTTCACCATCGTCGATGCGAACATCGCCGCCGCCGAATACTACAATCTCGAGCGCGATACCATGCCCGGCCGGCGACTGCTCGAGTTCCTCCCGGCTGACAATGCCGGCGCGCTCATGGCCATGACGCGCGATGCGCACGAGTCCGGCGAACCGCTCGTGGTCAACAACTATGCCTTCGCTCTCGAGATCTACGGACAGGAACGCCGCTTCGATATCCGCGCCGTGCGTCTCGACGACGAGATCCTCTGGACCTGGCGCGACGTCACCGAGCGGCACCTTGCGGCCAAACGTCTCGCCGCTTCGGAGGAGCGCTACCGTTTGCTCGCCGAGAACTCCTCCGACGTTGTCACCCGCATCCGCCTCGGCACCATCCAATGGATATCTCCCTCGGTGACCCCTACCTTCGGCTACACCGTCGAAGAGTGCACGGGGCGGCTGGCCTCGGACTTTCTCGAGGACAATGATCGCGCAGCCTGCGCCGGCTACATGAAGCAACTCGAGGTCGGGCGGCACGTCCGGGCGCGCAAAATTGTGCGGGCCAAAGATGGCACGCGCCACTGGATCGAAACGCATGCCAGTCCCTATTTGGACTCGGGCGGGAAGGTCGATGGCCTCGTGGCCACCAGCCGCATCATCGATGCCCAAGTCGCCGCGGAACAGCTGCTGGAACACCGCGCCCGCACCGACGGACTCACCGAGCTGCTCAACAGAAAGGAAGCGCTCAGCCGCATCGAAACACTGGGAGAAAAAACCCGCCGGACAGGGAGCGAGCTGGCTGTGCTTTTCTGTGATCTCGACCGCTTCAAGGAAATCAACGACATCCACGGCCATGCCGCCGGCGACGAAGTCCTGCGTGTGACGGCCAGCCGCCTGCGCGAGGTCCTGCGCACGAGCGACGACCTCGCCGCGCGAATCGGCGGGGACGAACTCCTCGTCGTGCTCCACGGAGTCCGCGACATGGACGATGCCGTATCCATTGCCGAAAAACTCCGCGGCGCCGCAGCGCAACCCGTTTCCACGGCCACCGGTCCGGTCACCGCGACACTCAGCATCGGCGTCACCCTCGCGCACCCCGATGAGTCCACCGATGAGCTCGTCGCCCGAGCGGACACCGCGATGTATCAGGCCAAACAGTCCGGCCGCAACCGCGTCGTCCCATTCAATGGCCAGCCCGCACTCTCCCCTTCCTTGCTGCTATGAACCTCCAGGAAGCTGTCAAAACGCAACGCCGCAATGGGTGGCTGTATAAATGTGGTATTGACACCCCCTGGCCGCATCCTGATAATTGCAATTATCGATTCTCCGCGATATCGCTTCCCTCCATTTTGAAGCACACACCCGGCAGCAACGGCCAAGGATCCCACGCTGATGATCGGCGCAGGATGGAGGCCCGCCGTCCCAAAACAAAATCCGTCAAAACCGCCAAAGCGAGTGCCGAACCCCGACCGCTCGCCCTCGAACGGCGAGCTCCATCGGCTTCGGACGCCTCCCGCTCGCACGTCAGGGAGTTGGAAGCCCTCACGCAAAATCTGCTGCACGCGCGCGAGCAACAGCAGCAAGAAATCAGCCGCGAACTCCACGACAACATCGCCCAAATCCTCTCCGCCGCCAACGCGCGCATCAGCCTCGCCCGCCAGGAAACCATTCCCGCATGGTTGCGACAGGAGCTTCTCGATCTCAGCGAACAACTCCGCGCCGCCCTCGCCGACGTTCGCACCCTCGCCCGCGACCTGCGTCCGTCCGTTCTCGACCACCTCGGCTTCGCCGCCGCGTTGGAAAAACACGCCGATGCCTTCCGCGAACGCAACGGCATGACCCTCGAAGTCACCGTCGTGCCGGAGGCCCTCGGCTTCCTCGGCAACGGCGACCTCACCCATCTTTTCCGCCTCGCCCAAGAAGCGCTGCAGAACATCGAGGACCACTCCGGCGCCACGAATGCCTGGATCAATCTCTGGGAGTGCGACGGCGCCATGCAGCTCGAAATCGGCGACGATGGCTGCGCCTTCACCTCCGATCGCGTTGTCGAAGCGCAGAAGGACGGGCACCTCGGACTCCTCGGCATGCGCGAACGCGCCGAATTGCTCGGCGGTCACTTCATCCTCGAGGCCGTGCCCGGACAAGGCACCGTCATCCGCATCACTATCCCCCCCCCCCCCCCGCAAATCTCCCTCCCGGAAAAACCCCTGAACCAAGATTATGAAGCAAACATCAGTCCTCATTGTTGACGATCACCGCATGATGCGCGACGCGCTCGTCATGATCCTCGAACGCGAAAATGACATCACCGTCGTCGGCCAGGCGTCCGACGGACGCGAAGGCGCCGAGAAAGCGGCCAAACTCCAGCCCGATGTCGTCACCCTCGACGTGGCCATGCCGAACCTCAACGGACTCGACGCCGCGCGCCACATCCGCCGCCACTCCTCATCCAGCCGCATCCTCATCATCACCTCCTACGACGACGACCTCTACATCCAGCACGCCCTCGAAGCCGGCGTGGACGGCTATGTCACCAAACACTCCGCCGCCGAAACCCTGGCCAAAGCCGTCCGCGAAGTGGCCAAAGGCGGAAAGGTCTACTCGCCCAATGTGAAAAAGCGCATCCCGCAATACGAGAAGACCGAAGGCGGACGCAAACTCCTGCGCCGCAAGAGCGACACCCTCACCGAACGGGAAACCGAAGTCCTCCAACTCATCGCCGAAGGCAATGCCAACAAACAGACCGCCGACAAACTCGGCATCAGCATCAAAACGGTCGAGAAGCACCGCCAAGCCGTGATGAACAAACTCCACATCCACGACACCGCCGGACTGACGAGATACGCCATCGCCGCCGGCATGGTCGAATCCCCCGCCCACTCCCCCATGGCCCGGGCCTGACGAACAAAAAGACAGGCCACGGATAGCAGAGGATAAACGGCAGGATAAGAAGCTTGGCCGTTGGACAACGGCCCCCGGTGCAGAAGGCCTTGGCCCATTCCGAGATCACCGAGGCTGTCATCGGTGCAGCGTTCGAAGTCCACGGAGCCCTGGGCTACGGCTTCCTCGAAGCAGTCTACCGCAACGCCATGGCAGTCGAATTGAAAAGCCGCGGCTTCCATCCCTCCATCGAGACCCGCCTCGAAGTGCACTACAAAGGCGAAGTCGTCGGCCTTTACATCGCAGACATGCTGGTCAACGACACCGTCGTCGTGGAATTCAAGGTCGCCGAAGAATACCGCAAAGCCGATGAGGCCCAACTCCTCAACGAACTCGCCGCCACCCAAAAGCCCGTCGGCTTATTGATCAACTTCGGCCGCCGCAAAGTAGAGTTCAAACGCCTAGCCTGGAACATCGGCTCCTAAGCCTCCGGCGGAAGATTCCAGTTTTTGCCGGGGTCACCCGGCAAAAACTAATCCTCTTTAATCCTCTTCTATCCGTGGCCTGTCTTTCTCTCCCCCTCACCGGGCAACAACCGACGTATCCCTCCGCGCCATCTCCCGCCGCAGCTTCCTCAAAGCCCCCACCTGGATTTGCCGGATCCGCTCGCGCGTGATGCCGAACTTCGCTCCGATATCCTCCAGCGTCTTCGTCCTCGCCCCGCCCAAGCCGTAACGCGCCTTGATGATGTCGCGCTCGCGGGGCGTCAGCACCTTGAGCCATCCGTCGAGGTTCGCGTGTGCATCCTTTTCCTCGATGTGTTCGAGCGGATCCTCCGCATTCTCGTCGGAAATCGTGTCACCGAAGAGCGTGTCGCCGTCATCCCGCCCGACCGGCGCATCGAGCGATGCCGGTTGGATCCCGCTGCTTTTCAGCGCCGAGATCTGATCCGCGCTCAACCCGACCTCGTCGGCCAATTCCTCATCCGTCGGCTCGCGCCCCAGTTCGAGAGTAAGCCGCTCGGTCAGGCGCCGGATCTTGGCGATCTTCTCCACCTGGTGCACCGGCACACGGATCGTTTTGCTTTGGTTGGCCAGCGCGCGCTTGATCGATTGCTTGATCCACCACGCCGCGTAAGTGCTCAGCTTGCCGCCCTTCTCCGGATCGAACCGCTCCACCGCTTTCATCAGGCCGATGTTCCCCTCGGAAACCAGATCGAGCAGCGGCAGACCGAGATTCGTGTAATCGGTGGCCAGCTTGACCACCAACCGCAGGTTCGCCGTGATCATGCGCTCGCGCGCCGCCCTGTCCCCGCGCTTGATCCGCGCAGCCAATTCGACCTCCTGCTCACGCGTGAGCAACTTTTCCCGCCCGATCTCCCGCAGGTAGAGACCGAAGGCATTATCCGTCGCGGTGGCCATGGAAGAACTGCCTCTTTCAGGATCCCATAGTGCGGCCGATGTGCGCCGGACGTTTGATCGTTCGCCCGCTGTGCCGCGATCCGCGACGCTCCTCCTGCGAGACCATGTGCTTCATCTCCGGATCCACCCATCCCGCATGACCGTAAAACGGATCCTCCATCGCCGGCACCGGATCGTGCGACGGCATGGGTTGGGGGTCCGCGGATGATTTGCTGCTGTGTTTCTGTGTCGTCTTCATCGCCCCCACCTTGCTCCCGCGCGGAACCGCAAACCATGGGGCAATCACCGAAGACATTTTAGCCACGGATGGAAGAGGATGACACAAGATGGTGTTCGCGCCGCTAACACGGCGCAAACACAGTCTCCGGACTGAAGCTTTGAGCGGGGCGCGTGTCAGCGCGCCTCGCTCTATCCTCTGCTATCTTCTTCCATCCGTGGCCTCCCTTTTATCCGCGTCTATCCGCGTTAATCGGTGGCCTGCCTTTCATCCGTGCCCCCTTGGGTCCAAGTCCCCATGTCACCTCCAACCCCGCCGCGCAACAATGAGCGTTTGCGCATGCACACCAAGCTTCTTCTCGCCGGCGACATCATGACCGGACGCGGCATCGACCAAGTCATGCCGCATCCCTGCCCGCCGCAACTGGCCGAACCGTTCATCGACGACGCGCGGGACTACGTGCGTCTGGCCGAGCGCGTTCACGGAACCATCCCCGCCGCCGTCGCCCCGGACTACATTTGGGGCGATGCCCTCGGAGAAATCGAACGCCTCGGACCGCACGTCACCCTGGCCAACCTCGAAACCGCCATCACCTCGCACGGCCACCCGTGGCCCGGCAAAGGAATCCATTACCGCATGAATCCCGACCACATCGCTTGCCTCGCTGCCGCGCGCATCGATGTCTGCGTGCTGGCCAACAACCATGTGCTCGACTGGGGCGAGGACGGTTTCAGTGACACCTTGTCCTGTTTGCGCCATGCCGGATTCGCCACGGCCGGTGCCGGTCGCAACCACATCGAAGCCGCCGCACCCGCCATCCGTCCGCTCCCAGGCGGACACCGCCTGCTCGTTTTTTCCTTCGCCACTCATGACAGCGGCGCGCCACCGTCATGGGAAGCCAACCATTCTCCCGGCATCAACATGCTCGCGCCGGATGATGTCGGGCTGGCCGGGGCCGTCGCGCACATCCGTTCCCGGCGGCGGGAAGGTGACCTCGTGGTTGTTTCCCTGCACTGGGGCGGAAATTGGGTCGGCCCCGTGCCCGCCGTCCACCGCAACATCGCCCGCCGGTTGATCGAAACTGGCGCGGCCGATCTGGTCCATGGACATTCCGCGCACCATCCGCTGCCCGCCGAAGTGCACCACGGCAAATTGATCCTCTACGGCTGCGGTGACATCATCAACGACTACGAAGGCATCACCAACGACGGCCCGGGGCGCAGCGATCTCGTCTGCCTCTATGCCGCCACGCTGGAAAACGACGGACGCCTCCGCGACCTCGAAGTCCTGCCCTTCCACATCCATCGTTTCCGCCTCGGCCGCATGCCCCGCGCCGAAAGCGAATGGCTCCGCGAATTCCTCAACCGCCGCAGCGAACCCTTCGGCACCAAATTCCTCACCGCCGGCCACCACCACTGGCACCTCGCGTGGCACGACGGCGCGTGAGCGTCTCCATGATCCGCAGGCTCCGACCTCTGGCTGCCGGGTCTGCCTGCACGAAAACGCATGCAAAACCTTCCCCTCCGCGCTATGCTTCGGCGTATGGACCGCATCACCATCAATCCCGAGCAATGCGGCGGGCGTCCTTGTATCCGCGGGATGCGTATCCGCGTCAAAGACGTCCTCGACATGCTTGCCGGTGGCGCCACCGCCGAGGAGATCCTTGCGGACTATCCGGACTTGGAAGCGGAAGATATCCGTGCCTGCCTGGCCTACGCCTCGCGCTATCTCGACCACTCGGTCCTCGTGGCCGCCTGATCCATGCGCTTCCTGGTCGACGCGCAACTGCCGCCGGCCTTGGCCAAATGGATCTCCGACAAAGGAAGCTCCGCGTCCGCTGTGCGCGATCAGGGCCTGCGCAATTCAGACGACGGCAGCATTGCGAATTTCGCAACCTCGAGCGATTGGATCGTTGTCACCAAAGATGAAGACGTCGTGGAGCGCGCTCTTGGTCGCAAAGACGGCGCCCGCGTTGTTTGGCTTCGCATCGGCAACAGCACCAACCGCGCACTTTTCGCGTGGCTCGAACCGCTCTGGCCCGAAGTCATTCGCCAACTCCGGGAGGGACAGCGAGTGATCGAAGTCCGCCGCGACTGATTCGCTTTCAAGTCTCCTCCGGAGCACTTATTTCGGACCAAAGTCAGTCGGTCGGAAATCATCCGCGCCGATTTGACCGCTGCGCTCAACTCTTCGAGTCGTCTGTCTCCCTGCGGTCGGCTGCGGTAGAGCGGTTTAAGATTTTTTGTAGCCGCGGCACTCTGTGCCGCGAATCAGTTGACCCAGCGCGGCACAGAGTGCCGCGGCTACACCAAACGGCTACGACATTTCCGAAACTGCGCTAATCGGTGGCTTGCCTTGAATCTCCGGCCGCCTTTTCGGCACCCAACTCACTCCTCCTCGCGTTCCTCTTCCGCACCGTGGTCCCGCTTGGACGACGCAGGATACCCCCCGCCCGTTCCCCCGGCGCCGAGCGTGACCCCTGCGCCGTGGCGATAGACGAGCTCGCCGCCGAAATGCCCGGCTTGGGCCACGGCATAGGCCGCCCCGATGGCGACGAAAGCCGTGAGCACGGAAAGAAGACGGCCGATGACGGGGCGCGAAACCAAGGCTGCCGCGCCGATCGCGAAAACGGCGGCCAAGATTCCCGCGTTGCGCGCACTCTCACCCCACTCCGCGTGTTTCTCGAGCACAGGTTCGGCAGACGGAAGAGCGTGCTCCACTTTCTCCTCCTCTTCCTCACCCGTGACGGTTGCCGCCACCGCACCGAGCGCGCCGAGGGACAGCAGGATCGCGGCAAAGAGCGGCAAGTGCCAACGCCGGACAAACACCGCCGCCACCGCCACCGCCGCCCCGACCAAAAGCAAGGCGATGGGAAAGTGAACGATGGCCGGGTGAAGCGGCTCCGGGAGCGGGATCATTCGATCTGTTTATAATTCAGACCTGAGCCGCGACAAGTCGGGCACACCGCCGGCACCGCTTCGGCCACGGTCATGCCGCAAGTCTGGCAGACAAAATACTCCGACGGAGGAGGACGTCGTCCGAAACGGTTGTAAGCGCGCTGGAAGAGCTGCGCATGCGCCTTCTCTGCCTGCTGCGCATAGCGGAAAGTCTGCATGGCTGCCGGCGCATTCTCCCGCTGCGCCGCACGATAATAGTCCGGATACATCACGCGGCACTCTTGGCGCTCGTCCGCCGCCGAAGCCGCCAGATTCTCCCGCGTGGACTTCGGCACTTCGGCCGAAGGCTTCGGACGCGGCACCGGCGCACCGATTTGGCGCAGCGCACGCAGGTGGTTCCCGCGATGGATTTCCTCCGAGGCCGCGGCGGCGCGGAAGAGCCTGGCCATCTCCGGATATCCTTCCCTCGTCGCCCGCCGGGCGCATTGGCGGTAGAAGGTCGTCGCCTCCCCTTCGCCAAGGTAAGCCGACTGCAAGTTTTTCGCCGTCTGCGCCGGCGCCTGCGCCAGCGCACTCACCGCCAGACCGACGGCCACAATAGAAAATGATGCGATGTGTTTCATGGTGTGTTTCCCGATGCTGAAACTATCCGTCCGCCTCCGCTCCCGGCATGGGGTGAAACCCTCAACCACCACGAGTGACACCGCGGCTCAATAAGCCTCCACATCGATTACGTCCTCCAAGCGGAACCCCAGGTCGGTGTTGCCGTGGACCATGCGCCCGTCGATTTGGGTGACATTGCCGACATCGTCGATGCGGACTTCGTAAACAATGTGACCGTGCGGCAACCGCACTTTGTAGCGCCCGGGAAGGCCGTCCGGCGAAGATACCAAAGCCGATAGGAATTGCAGCGGAAGAGCAGGAGGCTTCACGACCATGAGCATAAAAGATCCAGGTCCGACGCGCCGCGGGCAAAACACCCCATTTCTCGGCTAAATGTTTTGCGGTCTCTTGCCGTTGTGCCCGGCATGAAGCCGGCTCGCCTTTCGACATGACCGACATTCTCGATACTTTGCGCGACTACTACCGCCATCCCGCCGTGCGGGACCGCATGTTGGAGTTCCTCGGAGCCGACGAGGCCGGGGACTTCACCGCGGAATACATCACGGCCGACACGCCGACGCTCGCCGAACGCACCCCGCTCCTGCCTTGGGAGTTGGCCGCACAGCTCGACGCCGGACGCGACATTTGCCGCTCGCTGGCCGACCGCGATTCGCTCATCGCCCACCTCGACATCGAATATGTCAATTTCGACTTCCCGGCCGACGCCTACCTCGATCCGGCCCGCGCCTTCGCCTTGCAGGAACCGGTCGAGATCGCGGTGAAACGCGTGCTTGGTCACTACGGCATCGAGGCGCTGCACATTTTGAGCGGACGCGGCCATCACTTCGTCTGGCGGATCCACCGCGCTTCGAAGGTCTTCGCGCGGTTGGGCGAGGCCGGACGTCATACGCTCACGCAGGATTCACTCGTCCTGCGCCGCCGCGACGGACTGGACGCACCGTCCATCACCTGCGCGTTCGCCGGACTCGGACTGCTCATGGAATTCGTCGCGCGCCTCGTCATCGAATTGTCGTCCCCGGAGACGGTCATTCCCGTCGAAATGACCGCGGTGGAAGTCGCGCCGTCGCGACGTGGACGCGAAATGATTTCCATCGATCTTTCCGAATACGCCGATCCCCTGCCCATGCGGACGATTCGCGTGCCTTACAGCGGATACCTCAAGCCGTGGCAGCAAAGTTATGCCGTCGGCGCGGGCAACCTGCCGCGTATCGGACCGATCATCTTTGTCACCCTCGATGTCGCCGACCTGCGTCATGGCATGGCCGCGATGCGGGAACCCAAGCTGGCCGCGGCCCTGGCCCGCGATTCTTCGGCGGCTATTCCCGACCAGACCAATGGCACGGAGCATCTGCTGCACCACTATCTCGGGTCCGAACTCAAGAAGACGCACGATCATTTTTACGCGGCGCGGCACGACGATCCGCGGCGCTGGCCGGAAACCTACGACCACACGCCGCTCGAGGCTTTGCCGGCCGCGGCGCGGGAGGCTCTGCGCCATCCGAACGATCTCCTCCTGCGCCCGGTCGGCATGAAGTCTGTGACCCATGCCCTGCTCGACCACGGCTGGCACCCTCGCCACATTGCCGGGCTCATCCGCTCGAAATTCGAGCGCGACTACGCGTGGGGCGGCGAATGGAAGGATTACTCCCCCGCCCTGCGTGCCGACTATTACACGCGCATCTTCGCCGCCGAACGCACGCCGGTCGGCGTCGAGGCGGCCGAGATCACCGGCGCGGAAAACCTGTCGCGTCCCCACTGGCCGTTGCCCGCGCCGCCGGAGGCGGTGGAAGTATGACCAACTGGCCGATCGGACTCTCCACCGGCTGCTTCTACCGCACGCCGCTCATCGACTGTCTCGAAACAATCCGCGCCAGCGGCTTCAGCATGGTCGAGGTCGTCTTCTCCCCGGCGCACCTCGACTACCGCGACGCCAACCGCGTGCAGGAAGCCGCCGCGCGCCTCGATGCCCTCGGCATGGAGGCCTACTCCTTCCACGCGCCATTCGCCGACGACATCGACATTTCCTCGCCGGACCCCGCCTGCCGCGAACACGCGCTGGCCGAAATCCTCCGCGCAGTCGAAGCGGCGGCCGGTCTCGGTGTGCACTACGTCGTGATCCACCCCGGACCGGAGAACGCGGACATCCCCTCGCGCGAGGAGCGCGTGCTGCGCATCGAAAATGTCTGCTCGGTCCTCGACCGCGTCGCCGTGCGCTGCAGCGAACTCGGCATCCAATGCGTGCTGGAAAACAAACTCCCGCACCTCATGTTCGGACAGTCCGCCGACCTCCTGTGGATTCTTGCCTGCATGAAAGGCAACCGCGTCGGCGCCTGCCTCGACACCGGCCACGCGCACCTCGCCGGCGACTTGCACCAATTGGTGGTCAAAATGGCGCCTTACCTGCGCCTTCTCCACGTCCACGACAACAAAGGCCACGGCGACGACCACCTTCCGCCCGGCGACGGACGCATCGACTGGACCGCCCTGCTCAAGGAACTGTCCGCCGTCCATTTCAGCGGCGCTTTCATCCTTGAACTTGCCGGTGGCGCTGAACCCGACATCGTCATGGCCCGCGCACGCCGCGCCCGCACCTACCTCCGCCAACGCGCCCGCCGCCTCGCCCTGGCTCCCAACCACACCGCTCAGGTCTGACGAGTTTTTCGCCACGGATAAAAGAAGATAAACGACAGGATAATGTTTTCCGCTGGGTGACCCCGGCAAAAAACAGTGCTTGTTCGGAATGAGTTGCGGCGCCCAACTCACGCTTGCGGGATGATTCCGGTTTTTGCCGGCGTCACCCGGCAAAAACCAATCCTCTTCCATCTTCTTCCATCCGTGGCCTGCCTTTTCCCCCGTGGCTTGCCTTTTTCTTATCGAACCCAGATCAACTCGTCCCTCACATCCCACACTTTCATCGGATCATACCCATTGCCATCGGCGATCCACATGGCGGTGAAACATCCAACCCCGTCATGGAGACGCTCGGCGAAGTCGCGGATGGCGTCGAAGGTCCCGTCGGGAAACGCCTCGCTCGAACTGATTTCGTAAAGGTGCACCGTGCGGGCCGGGCCGTCCCAGCGCGTGGCCCTCGGCTCGAAGTCCACCCGGAAGTGCGAAGGATGCTCCGACCATCCGATCTCGTCGTGGATGATCTGCAGGATCTCCCGAAGACCGCCGGCGCGGATCCCGTCGTGGGTGCGCAGGAGGTTGTGCAAGGCGTTGTGACTCGTGCTCATGGTTTGTCTTCTCCGGGGCAGGAACAGCAGCCCTCAAGCTTTGACGCGGTGATTGACGGCGGGTGCATGCGGCCAAAAGCGCGAGACGTGGTCGCAATAGTCGGCGTAGGCCGCGCCGAAACGCCGGTGAAGTTCGGGTTCCTCGAGGCGCACGATGACCAGCATCAGCGGGATCCAAAGCAGGGCTGCGATGTAACCCGCCGGGTAATTGGCCAGCAGCGCCCATCCGGCCAGCGCGAGGAAGACCTGGACGTAGCGCGGGTGACGCGTGTGCGCATAGGGTCCGGTTGTGACCAGCTTCTGCGGATGCCCCATGGGATCGATTTCCGGCAACCCGAGCTGCGCGCGCCACGGCAGATGGCGCTCGATTTGCAACCGGAAGATGATCGCGCCAGCCAGGAAGATGATCCCGATGGCCGCGAGCATCGGTTGGAGTCCGTAGTCATTGCGCAGCAGTTCCCCGCGCCACGCGGCGAAGAACAAGGCGAAGGCGATCACCGCAGCCCACAGCAAATACTGCGAGGCGGAGATGCCCAGCCGCCGCCACACCGGCAGCAAGGAGTGCAGCAGCAGCCAGTAAAGCAGCGCAGCGGGCACGAGGGTGACGAGCAACAAGGCGACGATGTAGCGGAACGTTTCCATAATTGTGTGAATTAAGTTTCGGCGCCATTTTGCCGCCGCGGATGGCGCCGCGCCATGCGGTGAAAGCCCACGGGGCAAAGTCCCGCCCCGATCACGGCGTCACATTGACCGGACGCACCGTTAATTGTCCGTCGCACTGCGGGCAGCGCGCGGGAATCTCGCCGGTCTGGAAGTAGCGCATGGCCAGCTTCCCGCAATTCGCGCACGGCCGGTGCTTCTCCTCGTGGTTCAAACGGTAAATCCCCGGCGCGCCGCTCGAGGGAAAAAGCCGGATCCAGATCGTCCGGCAGGCATCGCATTCCACCGCTTCGCCCTGGACCGGTATCGTCGCGCAGGATGCGAGAAGAATAAGAAACACCACGCTGACAGCCTTGAGACCTTTCATCGCTTCAAGGTGTCCGTTGTCCGGTCTCCACGCCATGGGGCCTTGTGCGGAGGAAAAGGTAGAAGCAACTGTGTTTTTAGGTGGGGCAGTTTTCGAGGTTTTTGATTTGGGAGTTGAGGTAGGTGAGGAATTTTCTGGCGCAGGCGATGAGAGCGACTTTG
>JBIKXZ010000166.1:0-5281 GCA_044355525.1 Chthoniobacterales bacterium | reverse complement strand
ATCTCCAGTCCCCAACTCCTCCCACTCCACACCCTCTCACTCAGGTTTCCAACTCAAGTCTCCTCCTTCTCTTTCCCCCGCCATTTCGATTTGCCAAAACCCTCCACTTTCCGCACTATTTCCAGTTCTTGCGGACGCGCCGACTCGCCGCCCGCATCCACGGTCCAACCGCAACCCGTAACCAACCCGACTTTCAAAAACGTGAGCGTCACCCGAGCCGAAAAGCCCAAAAAAACCGGACGCAACCCGGTCGATTACGCCAAGGCCCCGATCAACGCCGACCTCACCCCCGAGCAGAAACTCGGCTTTCTCGCCGACATGCTCCGCATCCGCCGCTTCGAGCAAGCGTCCCTCAAACTTTACCAGCAGGGAAAAATGGGCGGCTTCCTCCATCTTTACATCGGACAAGAATCCGTCGCCGTCGGCACCCTCGCGCTCATGGGCGAGAACGACCACGCCATCACCGCCTACCGCGACCATGGCCACGCCCTCGTCGTCGGCATGTCGATGAACGAATGTATGGCCGAACTCCTCGGCAAAGCCACCGGTTGCTCGAAGGGGAAGGGCGGCTCGATGCACTTCTTCGCGCCGGACAAAAATTTCTGGGGCGGACACGGTATCGTCGCCGGACAAACCCCTCTCGGTCTCGGCATCGCCTTCGCTCTCAAATACAAGGGCCTCAAAGGCTGCTGCCTCACTTACCTCGGCGACGGCGCGGTCAACCAGGGCGTCTTCCACGAGTCCCTCAACATCGCCGCCCTCTGGGACATCCCGGTCGTCTACATCATCGAGAACAACCAGTATTCCATGGGCACCAGCCTGGCCCGCTCCTCGGCCATCAAGTCCTGCCTCGCCGAACGCGCCACCGGCTATGACATGGATTGGGATATCGTCAACGGGGAGAACCTCTACGAAGTTCGCGCCAAAACATGGGAAGCCATGCAGCGCGCCCACGAGAAGAATCGTCCGACCATCCTCGAGATCGACACCTACCGTTACTACGGACACTCGGTCGCCGACGCCAACGCCAAGAAATACCGCAAACCCGAGGAGATCGAGTTCTACAAACAGAACCACGATCCGATCACGCTCTGGGAAAACCGCCTGAAAGAGGAGGGGATCGCCGACGAAGCCGTCATCAAGAAACTCGATGACGCCGCCAAAAAAGAAGCCGCCGCCTCCGTGCAATTCGCTGAGGACAGCCCGTTCCCCGAACTGGAATCCATCTTCGACGACATCTACTACGAAGTCGACATGGGCACCGAGTCCGGCAAAACCGGCCGCCACTTCTTCAACGACTAGGCCGCCCTCACTTTCCACCTTTTACCTTTTCACTTTTTCCGTGCCCGTCATCACCTACCGCCAAGCCCTCAACGACGCGCTCGCCGAAGAACTCGAGCGCGACGAATCCGTTTTTCTCATGGGCGAGGAAGTCGCCGAATACAACGGCGCCTACAAAATCACCGAGGGTCTGTGGAAACGCTTCGGCGACAAACGCGTCATCGACACCCCGATCAGCGAAGCCGGCTTCATCGGACTCGGGGTGGGGGCCGCCATGATGGGCCTGCGCCCCGTCATGGAACTCATGTTCTGGAGTTTCGCCTACGTGGCCTACGACCAGATCATCAACAACGCGGGCTGCGTGCGCTACATGTCCGGCGGACTCATCAACTGCCCGCTCGTCATCCGCGGCCCGGCCAACGGCGGCACCAATGTCGGCGCCACCCACTCGCACACGCCGGAAAACTTCCTGGCCAACACGCCCGGACTCAAAGTCGTCAGCCCGGCCACGCCTTACGACGCCAAAGGCCTGATGAAAGCCGCCATCCGCGACAACGACCCCGTCTGCGTCATGGAAAACACCCTCCTTTACGGCGACCAAGGCGAAGTGCCCGAAGGCGACTATGTCATTCCCATCGGCGTGGCCGACGTCAAACGCGAAGGCACCGATGTCTCGCTCATCGCCCACGGACGCTCCGTGCTCACCGCCCTCGCCGCCGCGCACCGCCTGTCCGAGGAATTCAATATTTCCGCCGAAGTCGTCGACCTCCGCAGTATCCGTCCGCTCGACGAACAGACCGTGCTCGACAGCGTGCGCAAAACCCACCGCGCCGTGCTTGTCGACGAAAACAAACCTTTCTGCGGCGTCTCCTCGCAGATCGCCACCATGATCCAAGAACACGCCTTCGACGACCTCGACGCCCCCGTGCAACGCGTCTGCTCGCTCGATGCACCCGCCATCTACAGCCCGCCGATCGAGGTGCAGCAACTCCCCACCGCCGACCGCGTCATCCAAAAAGTCCTCGCCGTCTGCAGTTGATCCGCGGGCACCAGCCCGCGCTTAATTTCTACTCGCCACCCGTCACTCGCCACTTTTCACTTTTCCTATGCCCATCGTCACCATGCCCAAACTGAGCGACACCATGCTCGAGGGCACCCTCGTCAAATGGCGCAAAAAAGCCGGTGACAATGTCGAAGTCGGCGACATCCTGGCCGAAGTCGAGACCGACAAGGCGACGATGGAAATGGAGTCCTTCGACGAAGGTAAACTGACCGAACTCTACGTCGAGGAAGGCGGCATCATCAAAGTCGGCGACAAAATCGCACTGATCCTCGCCGATGGCGAAAGCCCCGATGCACCCGCGGCTCCGAAAGCGACTGAAGCATCCAAGGGCGCCTCGCCCGCCGCAGCCGCTCCGGCAGTGAAAGCTGTTGCACCGATCGCACCCAAACCGTCCGCACCCGCATCAACCGGACGCGTGAAAGCCTCGCCACTCGCCCGCAAAATCGCCGCCTCCCGCGGCGTCAATCTCTCCGCTATCGCCGGCACCGGACCCGCCGGACGCATCGTCAAACGCGACGTGGAATCCGCACCCGCAGGAGGGGGTGGGGGAGTCGCTGTTTCCGCCGCGCCCGCCATCCGCGCCGCACGCGGCATCGCCGGGGAGGAAAAAACCATCGCCCTCAGCGGCATGCGCAAGACGATCGCCGAACGCCTCCTCGCCAGCAAAACGCAGATCCCGCATTTCTATCTCACCGTCACGATGGACGGCGGACCGCTCATGGCCCTGCGCAAAGAACTCAATGCCATGGCCGAGAAGGACGGCGGACAAAAACTCACCGTCAACGACTTCATTCTCCTCGCCGCCGCCCGCGCCGCGGCCGAAGTGCCGAAAATCAATGCGGCCTACGACGGCGATGCCATCATCGAATACGCCGACGTCAACCTCGCCGTCGCCGTGGCCATCGAGGACGGCCTCATCACGCCGGTCATCAAAAAAGCCAACACCCTTTCCCTGCGCGAAATCAGCGTCGCGATGAAAGACCTCGCGGCGAAAGCCCGCGGCAAAAAACTCAAGCCCGAGGAATACCAGGGCGGCACCATCACCCTCTCCAGCCTCGGCGGCTTCGGCATCGACAGTTTTCTGGCCATCATCAATCCGCCGCAGTCCTTTATCCTCGGCGTCGGCGCCATCACCAAACAACCGGTGGTCAACGAACACGACCAAATCGTCGTCGGTCATCGCCTCGTCATCTCCGGCAGCGGTGACCACAGAGTTATCGACGGCGCCGTAGGTGCGGAATACATGAACGCTCTCCGCCGCTACGTCGAAAAACCCGCTCTGCTACTCTTGTAGGACCGAGCCGCCTCATCCGAATTTTCCGGAGGCATATAGTTTTCGCCGGTGTCAGCCGGCGGAAAGTGTCTTTTCTTATCCTCTTCTATCTTCCTCCATCCGTGGCTCAAAAAGTCCGATGCTCCTCGCCCTGAACAAACCCTACGGCGTCCTCTCGCAATTCACGCCCGACCATCCCGGACAACGCACCCTGTCCGAATTGAGGCTCCCGAAAAACGTCTACCCCCTCGGACGTCTCGACCGCGACAGCGAAGGATTGCTCCTGCTATCCGACGAACCCGGCCTGAACACCAAACTCCTCGACCCAAAAAACGCCCACCCCCGCACTTACTGGGCGCAAGTCGAAGGGGAGGTGACCGACGAAGCGCTGCAAAAATTGCGCCGCGGTGTCGTCATCGAAGGAAAAACAACTCTCCCCGCCGAAGCCAAACACATCCACCCCGACCTTCCCCCACGCGATCCACCCATCCGCTTCCGTCAAAACATCCCGACCAGCTGGATCGAACTCACCCTCCACGAAGGACGCAACCGCCAAGTTCGCAAAATGACCGCCGAGGTCGGCCACCCGACCCTCCGCCTCCTCCGCGTCGCCATCGGCCAATGCCAACTCCCCATCGACCTAACCTCAGGCCACTGGCGCGAACTCACCGGAGTCGAGCGGACCCGAATCTTCTCAAATCCCTGATTTTAAACTCCCGGGCTCCCCTTCGTTCTCTTCGTTTGCTTCTGTTAAAAATCTGGCTATTCTAGCCATATGAAAACGGCCAGTGTGTCCGATCTGAAAAACAACCTTTCGGCTCGCCTGAAGCAGGTCATCGCCGGCGAACCATTGGTCATCACCGACCACCGCAAGCCGGTCGCCGTGGTTTACCCGCTGGAGCAGGACCTCATGAACGAGCACGTCCGCTCCCTCGTCGCCGAAGGATTGGTTGTTCCGCCGAAGCGCAAACCGAACGCACGGGCCGTGCTCGATTTGCCACTGCCCGAGTGCAACGCCCGTCTCACGGAAGCGATCCTCGAAGAACGACGCGAAGGACGATGAGATTTTGGGACAGTTCGGCTTTGGTTCCGCTACTCGTAACCGAAGCAACCTCCGATCTTCGACGGACGCAATACGACACGGACCCTTGGGCCGTGGTGTGGTTCGGAACGCTCGTGGAAATCGAATCCTCGCTGGTTCGCCGTCAACGCGATGGTCAGTTGCCCGCGGACGTCGAACATGCGGCACGGAAGCGTTTGACTGAAATAACCAAGCAATGGACCGAAGTCATTCCCACCGAAGAAGTCCGCACCCGCGCCATCCGTCTCCTCCGCGTCCACCAACTGCGCGCGGCCGACGCCTTCCAGCTCGCCGCCGCCCTTATCTTCTGCCGCGAACAGCCGCAACATCTCCCTTTCCTCACCGCCGACCAGCGCCTCCGCGACGCCGCTTCACTCGAAGGCTTTCCCGCGGAGTGACCAAACTCGTCCCTAGTCACACGTCACTTCCCCTGACACTTCGCACACCACGCCGTAGTCCGTCCACCAATCGTTGCCCGCTCGAGTATTGACCCATCCTTCGGACACTTCCCGCCGCGCCGCCAGCGATGACGAAACAACCAGGAGGCTGGGGGACGCCCGTAATTTGTTCCGATAATCCTCAA
>JBIKXZ010000165.1:0-5305 GCA_044355525.1 Chthoniobacterales bacterium | reverse complement strand
CGGTGGTCGCCGTATCATTAGTCCGGGCGTCTACGGCAACCCGACCGTCCCAGCGGGCTATCGTCCGGTCACGCCCTACCAAAACCAATCCTTCTACCAACCGGCTTACCGCGACGGTTACCGTCAGGGTTACAACGCCGGTTTCTACGACGGAGGCAACGGCTTCCCTTACCGCGCCCAAGCCCGCTACACCGGTCCCGCCTACAATGTTCCGTTCTCCGACGGCTACTACAAAGGCTACGCCGAGGGCTTCCATGAAGCGCGCCGCGGCACGGGCTACGGCTGCAGTTTGTAGCACCGGTTTCTTCATCAGCGCTTCCGGGCGGAGAATGCGTGCACCCTTGTCGCGCTTCGCTTGGCCGATTGGCAATGTCCGAATGGCGTTGCCTGCGCGCGGGCAACGACGGACAATTTGGCCGATGAAATCGATTGCCGCCCTCTTGCTGGGTCTTGTGCTGGCCGTCTCCGTTTTGGCCGCCGAGCAAAAACCCGTCCTCATTGTCCTGACCAGCCACGCGCAAATGGGTGATACCGGCAAGCCGACCGGATTTTTTCTGGGCGAACTCACGCATCCGCTCGAAGTTTTCGAAAAAGCCGGAGTGCCGGTGGAACTTGCTTCGATCCAAGGCGGCGAGCCGCCGGTCGACGGACTCGATTTGCAGGACGAGATCAACGCGCGCTATTGGAACGACCCCGCGTTCCGCGCGAAGTTGTCCGTGACGAAAAAGTTGTCCGGCCTCAACCCGGCCGACTACTCCGCGGTCTTTTTCTCCGGCGGACATGGAACGATGTGGGATTTTCCGGATGATGCCGCCGTGCAGAAATTCGCGCGTGAGATTTACGAAGCTGATTCACCAGTCGGCGCGGTGTGTCACGGTCCGGCCGCGCTGGTGAACGTGAAGCTTTCCGATGGCAGTTATCTCGTCGCGGGCAAAGAAGTCAGCGCTTTTACCAACTCGGAGGAGGAAAAAGTCGGCCTGACCAAAGTGGTTCCCTTTCTGCTCGCCACGAAACTCGAGGAACGCGGCGCGAAACACGTCGCCGCCCCCGACTTCCAGAAACGAGTCGTGGCCAGCGGAAATCTGGTCACCGGACAAAACCCCGCCTCGGCCGCGGGCGTCGCCGAGAAAATGGTCGAGTTGCTGAAGACCAAAAACTAACGCGCCCACTGGGCCTGGACTTTTCTGATCCAGCTTCTCTGAAAATCCCCCGGCAAGGCCTCCGGGGGACCCCTGCAATATACCCTGCGGAGGGTATAGCGCGGCGGGGGCGACAGGCGGTAATATGCTCTCCTTATGGATAAAGTATTGCCTGCTTCCGGGGTTCCGGATTCTGACGAGAAGCGCGACCGTCTATTACGGCGTCTGATTGTCGCCTTTGTTTTTGCCGCGGTGGTCACCTTCTGGACGGCCGTGGGCATGTCCGCTTGGAACGAAGCCTCGGGCCGCGTCGGGTTGGCGCAACAGCAACTGTCCGGGCCTGCCGCGTCCCGCTAATCTTTCAATCCCGATGAATTACGAAGAAACCCTTCTCGAAGCGCCCGTGCGCGTCGACACCCGTGCGGATGATGCGCCGACGGCGGAGGAAATGCGGTCCGAGTTGCGCCGCGTGATCGACAGTCCCGATTTTCCGGCCACTCCGCGCAACCGCGCATTTTTGGAATACATCGTCACCCGCGAACTGGCCGGCGAGGGCGAATCGATCAGCGCCTATGCGGTGGCCACCGCGGTGTTCGGACGCTCGGAGCTTTTCAATTCGCTGCTCGATCCGATCGTGCGCATCGAGGCGGGCAAATTGCGCCGCGATCTC
This sequence comes from Chthoniobacterales bacterium, assembly GCA_044355525.1. Taxonomy (GTDB): domain Bacteria; phylum Verrucomicrobiota; class Verrucomicrobiia; order Chthoniobacterales; family JACTMZ01; genus JACTMZ01. Next base: position 3,496 of record JBIKXZ010000165.1, on the reverse strand, counting down.
GAGACGTATTACCTCAAATCCGGCCGGCGCAATCCGCTGCGCCTCACCGTGCCGCGCGGGGCTTACCGCCCCCGCTTCGTCGCCGCTGCCAAGGAAACAACCGCGACTTTGTCGCCGGGCAGTCCGCTCGCCCCCGAGCCCCGGGCCGAATTGGAGCGCGTGCTGGCCAGCGGGGATTTCCCCGCGACCCCGCGCAATCGTGAATTCCTGCGCTTCGTCGTGGAGAAGGCGCTTTCCGGTCATGAGGGCAAGATCGAGGCCTACGAAATCGGCACCAAGGTCTTCGGGCGTGCGGAAAGCTTCGATCCCTTCACCGATCCGATCGTGCGGATCGAGGCGGGGAAATTGCGCCGCGATCTGGAGACCTACTACCTCAAGGAGGGCCGCCGCAACCCGCTGCGGATCGAGTTGCCCAAGGGCGGCTATCGTCCGGTTTTCGTGCCCGCCGCCTGACGGCCCTCGCCGGAAAGTTGGGCAGTCGGGCCGGGCCGTGTTAGGGTTCCGGTTCACCTTATGCCGGCCTCGGAACTCAAACCACCCCGCTGGTTCAACACCCTGCTCTGGGGAAACACCGTCGCGCTCTCCTGGATGTGGGGGCTGGGGTTGTTTTTCTCGGTGCAATTCACCACGCAGTTCGGTCTTTTCGGCCTGCTCAGTTTCGCCATTCCGAATTGCCTCGGGCTGATTTTTTTCGGGCTCATCACCCACCATCTGGCGCGGCGGCAGGCGGGCGGATCGGAATCATTGGGAAAATTTTTCACCAGCTGGTCGCGTCCGTTCCGGCTGATCTTTTTCCTCTACCAGTTGCTGGCCATCACCCTGACCATCTTCGCGCTCATCCGCTACGGGTGGATGCCGCTCGGTTTGTCGCCCGAGGTCCTTTACCTGCCGCTCATCCTGCTCGTCGTCCTCGCCGCCGGCATCCTCTTCGGCGAGGAATTCAACATCCGCCGCATCAAATGGAGCCACGGGGTGATCTTCCTCATCGTGGCCGGCGCCATCGGCATTTTGCTCTCGGCCCCGGCGCGCATTTCGCCGGACCTGTCCGCCGTGCAGGTGCGCAAACTCCCGACCGATGATTGGAATTACTGGGGCTACATGGTCCCGATCTTCATCGGCTTCCTCCTCGGTCCGTGGCTCGACCTGCAGCAATGGCAGCGCGCCATCCAGATGCACCGCGAGCGCGTCTCGGTCGCCGCGGCCTATGTCGCGGGGGCACTGCAATTTTTCCTTCTCCTGCTTTTTCACGGGGTGCTCGCGCTCTGGGCGCTGGGCGCGGGCGCGGGGCGCTTCCTCCACACCGGCCTCGGTGACCACGTTTACGGCCATGATGCCGTCATGCGCCTTCTCTTCGAGAAAGCGGCCGAGCATCCGTGGATTTTCGGGGCTTACTGCGTTTTCCTCTGCGCCTGCGTGCTGACCACGTTGGACAGCGGTTACATCGCGCTGCGCTGGTTCCTGCAGAGCAATGTGCGCACCAGCGTGAACGCCATTTTCGCGCTCGTCCCGACCTCGCTGGTCACTTCGCCGATCCCGCTCTTCGTGTTCTGCGGTGTCATCGCGCTGGCCGGCGCGGCACTCGGGCTCGAGTTGGAATACTTCATGATTTTCTACGCCACGTTCTTCGTCGGCTATTCCGCGCTGGCCGTGGCCCGTTGCTATGTCAACACCCCGGCCAACCGCATCCCGCAGGTCAAGATGTTCTGCATCGGCAGCCTCGCGGTGGTCATTTTCGCCTTCGGTTACCTCCTCGGCTACCCGTTCTTCATGATCATCGGCTCGCTCCTACCGCTCGGTTATGTCATCTGGACCCTGGCCAAACCGACGGCCGGGGAGGATTTTGTCAGCGATGCCGACCAACTCGGCGCGCCGGCCGATGAAATGTCGCCGCTGGCCGCGCCGACCATGCTCCCCGCCGAGACCCGCGCGCGGGCCGCGGCCGAGGCGCCGGCCACCCTGACCGAAACGGCCAAATCGCTGGTCGAAGCCGTGCAGCATCCGCTCGGCGGGCACTTCGAGGGCAAGTGGTTCGTGCACTCGTTTGTCGCGACGTATGCGGACACCAACTCGGTGGGCAATGTCTACTTCGGCATGTATGCCATGTGGGTCGGCAAGACGCGCGAGCTGTTCTTCAACCGCGTCATGCCCAAGTTCAACCTGAAGGACACGTCGTTCTACATCCTGACGCGATCCTTCGAGCACAAGTTCGTCCGGGAGACGCGCGAGTTCGAGACGGTCAGCGTGCGCATCCGCATCGGCAGCTACAACCGGAAGTTCGTCACCCTCGAGCACGAAATCTACGACTCGCAAAACCAGTTGCTCGGCAAAGGCCAGCAAAGCCTGCTCTTTGTCGCCTCGGCGGACTACCGGATGATCGACGTTCCGGCCGAGGTGCATGCGGCGTTTATTCCCTACGTGTAGGGATTTTTCCCGCGCCCGTTAGAGCGTTTTCGAATCAGCTTATTACAGCCGATGTAGCCGCGGCGACGCTTCAATCAAAACCGCTACAAAAAACAAAAGAGATTCCGCTCAGTAGCTGTGCTCGGTCAGCTTCACCTTGCCGCGGAAGATGTAGTAGACGCTCACGGTGTAGGCGAGGACGACGGGGATGCCGATGATGGCCATGATGAGCATGATGAAATGCGTCTTCGCCGTGGAGGCGGCATTGTAGATGGTCAGGCTGTTTTCCGGGTTGGGCATGGACAGGACCATGTTGGGGTAGACAGTCATTCCGAATAGGACCATGAGCAGGGTCATCGCGCCGCATGACGAAAGGAATGCGGCGAACTCATTCCCTTTGTGGTTTTGCCGCGGGATATTCATCACGACGAGGACATTGAGGGCGAAGACGGCGAGCAGCCACGGGCGCGCGCGCAGGATTTCCAGAATGTGCGGCGCAAAGACGAGGGTGGCCACGTTGAGGATGATGTAAAAGAAGAGGAAGATGCCGATGGTGCGGTTGACCCAGCGGCGCAGGCGGGCCTGCAGTTCGCCTTCGGTTTTCATCACGAGGTAGATGGAACCGTGCATGGTGAAGAGGGCGATGGTGGTGAGTCCGAGGAGGACGGCGTAGGGGTTGAGCAGCGCCCAGAATCCGCCGATGTAGTTGCCGCGCGCGTCGAGTTCGATGCCGACAAGAATGTTTCCCATGGCCACACCGATGAGAAAACTCGATCCGATGCTGCCGAGGGAAAAACCGATGTCCCACATCTGCCGCCACCAACCCCAGGATTCCTTGCTGCGGAATTCGATGGCCACGGCACGGAAAATGAGTCCGCAAAGCAGGGCCATGAAGGCGAGGTAAAACCCGGAGAAAACCGTGGCATATGCCATGGGAAAAGCGGCGAAGAGCGCGCCGCCGCCGGTGACGAGCCACACTTCATTGCCGTCCCAAACGGGTCCGATGGCGTTGAGGAAAATGCGGCGGTCTTCGTCCTTCTTGACGAAGAGATGCAGCGCGCCGACCCCGAGGTCGAAGCCGTCGAGCATGGCGTAG
>JBIKXZ010000040.1:0-16244 GCA_044355525.1 Chthoniobacterales bacterium | reverse complement strand
TCGCGACTGATAATGTCGAGCCCGCGGTGGCGGGCTTGGACGACTTGGATGCGATCGAAGGGATCGCCGTGGATGGGTTCCAGGTTTTGCACCGCGGTCACGGCACGCCAATCGGGCACCATAACTCCGAAGCCATTCTCCTCAAAAAGGCGCGGGAGGTCGGTGTCCAAGGAATAGGGAAGCTTAAGTTTGCCCAGGCCCACTTTGATCGCGGCTTCCCAGACGGAAGCGAGGCTGACGAAACAATCGTGACGACCGCACTCCATCAGATTGGCAGCCTTGTCCGAAAGATTCGGCGAATCCTCCAGCAGGGCGATCCACGCATTGGTATCGACGAGATACCTCACATGTAGTCCTTGAACTCCTCGAGCGGTTCGTCGAAGTCGGGGGCCATGTAAAATCCTGCCCCTTTGGCGCACCCGCGTTTGGCTTTGGTGTGCTTTTTCGGGACAGGCGGCCGCAGTTCGGCCACCCGTTTGCCGTGCTTGGTGATGTAAATGGTCTCGCCGCCGGCCACTTCCTCAAGCAACCGGGAAAGATGCGTTTTCGCCTCGAAAGCACCGACTTCTTTGATCATAAAGACAAACTAGTTGAACTGGTTGAAACGACAAGATGTTTCTTCAGGTGGCCTCCGTGGTTACAGTGTCGGGCATGCGCATTGTCTCCTTGCTCCCGAGTGCCACGGAGATCGTGGCCGACCTCGGCTTGGCCTCCTCGCTGGTCGGGCGGTCCCACGAATGCCAGTGGCCGCAAGCGGTGCGGGATATGCCGGTGGTTTCCGCCAGCCGCATTGACTCCGCAGCCCTTGATGGGCGTCAGATCGACAAGGCGGTGAGGGCCGCGGTTGCGAAAGGTGAGGCGCTTTATGCGGTCGATGGGGAATTGCTGGCGGCGTTGCGTCCCGATGTCATTCTCACGCAGGATCTCTGTCGGGTTTGCGCGGTGTCGGATGAAGATTTTGGCGACGTGGGCGCGCGGGTGATTTCGCTCGGACCTCGCACGCTCGCGGAAGTGGCGGAGTCGGTGCGGTATCTCGGTCGGGAACTTGGCGTGCCGGAGCGCGGCGAGGAAGTCGCCGGCGAGATGATGCGAAGGATCGAGCGGGTGCGTCAGGCCGTCGCCGGGAAAAAGCGGCCGCGGGTTTTCGTGGCGGAGTGGATCGATCCGCCCTTTGCTTGCGGCCACTGGATCCCGGAGATGGTCGAAGCGGCGGGTGGCGAAGAGGTGATGGGTCGAGCCGGCCAACGCTCGGTGCGCACGTCGTGGGTTGCAGTGCGCGCTGCGGGTCTTGATTTGGTCGTTGCGGCGCCGTGCGGATTCGACGAGGAACGCTCGGCCCGCGAAGCGAAATCGATTGATGTCGGCTGTCCGGTCGTGGCCGTGGATGCGGACCGTTACTTTGTGCGGCCCGCGCCCTCACTTGCGCGTGGAGTGGAAATCCTTGCGCGGATTTTCCACGGGGTGGAGGTATAGGGTATAGGAGAGCGCTTTTACTTCAATCCCAGCACGTCCTGCATGTCATAAAGACCGGCGGATTGCTTGGACGCCCACTTGGCGGCGCGGAGGGCGCCGCGGGCGAAGGTGTCGCGGCTGGAGGCTTTGTGGGTGAGTTCGAGACGTTCGCCGGGGGCGGCGTAGATGACCGTGTGGTCGCCGACGACGTCGCCGCCGCGGAGGGCGTGGACGCCGATTTCGTCGTTGGTGCGCTCGCCGACAATGCCGGCGCGGCCGTGGCGCGCGGCCTGAGCATAATCGAGCTTCCGCACCTCGGCGAGGACCTCGGCTAGATGGCGCGCGGTGCCCGATGGGGAATCTTTCTTCAAGCGGTGATGCATTTCAACGACCTCAAGGTCGAAGCCGGTTCCGAGGATTTCGGCCGCTTTGCGGGTGAGCCAGAAAAGGGTATTCACGCCGACGCTGTAGTTCGGCGAGAAGACGAGCGGAATGCGCTCCGCGGCTTTGTTGATCTGCTCGCGCTCGGGCAGTTCGTGTCCGGTCGTGCCGACGACGAGCACCTTGCCGGCGTCCGCGCAGGCCTTGGCCACCTGCGGGGTGATGTGCGTGGCGGAGAAGTCGATGACGGCATCGCACCCGGACAACGCGGCGGCGAAGTCATCGCCGGCATCGACTTCGGCGGTGACGGAAAGTTCGGGATCTTCCGCGGCGCAGCGGATCAGTGCCTGACCCATGCGGCCTTTGGCGCCGAATATGCAGAGACGAAGGGGCTGGTTCATGGGAGGAGGCCGAGTTCGGCCAAAGTGGCGCGGACGAGTTGACGGTTTTCTTCGGACATTTCGACAAGCGGTAGGCGCACTTCGGGGGAAAGTCCCATAGTGAGGGAGAGCGCATATTTGGCCGGCGACGGATTGCTTTCGATGAAGAGATTTTTGAAGAGCGGGTAGAGCCGGCGGTGAAGTTGTTCGGCCCTGGTCATTTGTCCGTCGCGGGCGGCGCGGACGAGTTCGCTGACGGGTCCGGGCGCGACATTGGAGGCCACGCTGATGACGCCGACAGCACCGACCGAAACGAAGGGCAGGGTGAGCGAGTCGTCGCCGGAGATGATTTCGAAGGTGTCGGGCACGGCTTGGCGCAGCTGGCTGACGCGTTCAACCGATCCGCCGGCTTCTTTGATCGCCACGATGTTCGGGCAATCCTTGGCCAGGCGCGCCACAACGGGCACGCCAATCTCGATGCCGCAGCGTCCGGGGATGCTGTAGAGGATGATTGGCAGCTTGGTGTTCTCGGCGATGGCGCGGAAATGACGGTAGAGGCCTTCGGGCGAGGGTTTGTTGTAGTAGGGGGCGACGATGAGCGCACCGTCGGCGCCGGCTTTCTCGGCATCTTGCGTGAGCCCGATGGCTTCGTCGGTCGAATTGGAACCGGTGCCGCCGACGACTTTGACGCGTCCGGCGGCAATTTCGACCGCGGCTTTGATCACATCGCGGTGCTCGTCGTGCGAGAGGGTGGGCGATTCACCCGTGGTCCCGACGGGAACAATACCGTCCACCCCGCCAGCGATTTGGGCTTCGATCAACTTGCGGAAGCCGTCGTAGTCGACGCGACCGTTGCGGAACGGGGTGATGAGGGCGGTGTAGGTGCCGGCGAACATGGGGCGAGTGAACTAGACGGCGATGTCGCCTTCAAAGACAAAATCAGCGGGTCCGGTCAGAACGACATGCGAGAAGCCCTCGCCGGCGCGGAGGAAATCCACGGTCAGGGTGTCGCCACCTTTGACCAGGACGCGGATGGGTGATTCGGCGCCGGCCAGGGCGGCGATGGTCAGGGCGCTGGCCACCACACCGGTCCCGCAGGCAAGGGTCTCGGCCTCGACGCCGCGTTCGTAAGTGCGGATGGCAAGGTCTTGGGGTCCGAGTTGGCGGACAAAATTCACATTGGTCCCGCGCGGCTGAAAGTGGTGGTGGTGGCGCAGGGCGGCGCCGAGTTTATGCACGTCGGCGCCGTCGAGATCTTCGACCAGCACGACGGCGTGGGGAACACCGGTGTTGATGAAATAGACGGTGGGCTTTTCGCCCGCTGCGTCGAGCTCCACGCCGTCGGCGAAAGGTCCGGGTTGGCTCATGCCGAGGGAGACCTGGTCGCCGCGCAGCGTCGCGGAGATGACGCCGGCGGGGGTTTCGAAATTGACCGTGCCGTTTTTGGCGGACGCGATTTTGTCGACGAAGCGGGCGAAGCAGCGGGCGCCGTTGCCGCACATCTCGGCCTCGCGTCCGTCGGCATTGTAATAGCGCATGCGGAAATCTGCTTTGGCCTCTGGCTTCTCGACGAGGAGCAAGCCGTCGGCCCCCACGCCGCGGTGGCGGTCGCAGAGGCGCGCGATCTGGCTGTCGGTCGGCGCGAGCGAACCGTCGCGGTTGTCCAGCATGACGAAGTCATTGCCGGCGCCGTTCATTTTGGTGAAGTGCAAAACTGGCATCGCGGGAGTTTCGGCGGTCGATCAGGCGGGTGTCAATCGTCCCGCGGAGAACTCAGAGCTTGAGCGGCCGGCCGGTTTTGCCGCGGAGGACCATGAGGATTTCGGCCACGATGCTCACCGCAATCTCTGCGGGGGAGTCGGAGCCGATATCCAATCCGATGGGGGCGTAAACGGCAGAGAGCTGCCCCGCGGTGACGCCGTCCTCTTTTAGTCGGTCGTAAACTTGCAGGACTTTGCGCCGGCTGCCGATCATGCCGATGTATCCCGCGCCGCCTTTCCTCAGCGCGGCTGCCAGAGCCTCGCGGTCGATGTTGTAATGGCGACTGACGATGACAATGGCGTCGTTCTTGTCCCAATTGCTCTTGGCGATGTAGTCCGGCGCCGGATCGACGAGACGGCAGTGCGCGGACTCACACTTTTCGAGGATGTCCTCTCGATCTTCGAGTGCGGTGACAAAAAATCCGCATTCCGCGGCGAGCTTGGCGAGGGCGCGGGCGCAGTGTCCGCCGCCGACGATGAGTAGACGGTGGGCCGGGAGCTGCGGCTCGATCAGAACGGTAACCTCGCCTCCACAAATGGCGCCGAAAGAATCGGGTTGGTCTTCGCGCAGCGGCCAAGTTTTCAGGGCTGGTTCCTTTTTGGCCAAGCAATCGAGCGCCTCGGCGATGATCAGGGATTCGAATTTGCCGCCGCCGACAGTGCCGGAGATCGATGCGTCTTGGTAGACAATCATCTTCGCGCCCGGATGGCGCGGGACGGATCCCTTGGTTGCCGCCACGGTAGCGAGAGCGCAGGGGCGTCCGGCGCGTTTCGCGTCGAGCAACTCCTCGAGCAGGTCGCTCATGACGGGGACGAAATCAGCCGACGCGGCTGAAGGCCTCGTCGAGGACCTCGAGCAGGAAGTCGGCGTCGGCTTGCGTGATGCACATGGGCGGAGCGAAGCGGATGGTTTGTCCGCGCAAACCGCCTTTGCCGAGAAGGAGTCCGAGATCGCGCGCGGTTTCGAGCACCTGCGCACATTCGGCGGTGGCCGGCTCTTTGGTTTTGCGATCCTTGACCAACTCGATGCCGAGCATGAGACCCTTGCCGCGCACGTCGCCGATGATTTTGTGCTTTTCCTTGAGCTTGTTCAGTCCGGCCAGAATGTATTCCCCCATCTTGCGCGAGTTTTCCTGCAGGTTTTCCTTCTCGATGACTTCGAGCACGGCTTTGCCCATCGCGCTGACCACGGGATTTCCCCCGAAAGTGTTGAAGTGGACTTTGCCGACGAGGGACTGCGCGATTTCGTGTGTGGTCACCACGGCGGCGAGGGGACAGCCGTTGCCGATGCCCTTGGCCATGGTGACGATGTCCGGAATAACGCCCTGCGTCTCGAAGCCCCAGAAATGCGTGCCGGTGCGACCGAAGCCGGTTTGCACTTCATCAGCGATACACACGCCGCCCGCGGCGCGGACGTGTTCGTAAACATTCTTCAAATAATTCGGCGGGAACTCGACGAATCCGCCGACGCCTTGGATCGATTCGGCGATGAAGCCGGCAACGCGTCCCGAGGTGGAGAAATCGATGAGTTCTTTGACGTCGTTGGCGTATTTGATGCCGGCGTCCGGATCGTCGTAGCCCCAGATACCGCGATAGGGGTAGGGAGCGAGGGCGTGGTGCACGCCGAAGGCTTGCGGGATGTTGTATTTCCACGTTCCGTGCGCGGTGACACCCATGGTGGCGTGGTTGCCGCCGTGGTAGGCATTGCGCAGGGCGATGATGTCGAAATTGCCCGTGTAAGCGCGGGCCATGAGGATGGCGAGGTCGTTGGCCTCGGAGCCGGAGTTGACGAAATAACAGGCCTTCAATTTTCCCGGCATTTTGGAGGCCAGCTTCTCGGCGTATTCCGAAACGTTCGGGTGCAAATAGATCGTCGTGGAATGCTGGTAGAGCTCGCTCTGCTTGTTTCCCGCGGAAATGACGTGCGGATGGCAATGGCCGACACTGATCGTGACGATGCCGCCGAGTCCGTCAAGGTAGCGTTTCCCATTTTCATCCCACACATATTGCATGCGGCCCTCCACCACCATGAGGGGTTTTTTGTAGTAGAGGAAAATACCGGGATTCATGAACTGCTTGCGCAGCTCGAGCACTTTGTCGGCGGACGGCCCGGTGTAGGGGCGCGGTTGGTGATCGCAGGGGGGGAGGAGGGGGTCTTTCATTTGTTGGGAAACAGCGGTCGGACAACAATATACAACACAAAGCCCAAAGCAAACCCGACAAACCACGCGTAGTGATAGCTCGCCACCAGCCAGGCAGGAAACGCGGCGGCGGGCAGGACTTTGATCGTAACGAGAAATCCGGGGAGATTGGGCAAAACCGAGGCGATGAGGACGCCGAATCCCACGAGGCTGAATCCGCCCGTGTAGCGGTAGACGCCGTGGCGTTGGTAGAGTTGCGCCGCATCGAGCTTCTTCCGGCGCCAGACGAAGTAGTCGGCGATCATGATGCCGGCGATGGGGCCGAGCAGTGCGCTGTAGCCGATGAGCCAGGTGAAAATGTAGCCGCTCGGATCTTGGTAAAGCTTCCACGGCATCATGAGAATGCCGAGGAACGCGGTGATGAGTCCGCCGGTGCGGAAACTGATGCGCTGCGGGGCGAGGTTGGAAAAATCATTGGCCGGCGAGACGACATTGGCCGCGATGTTGGTCGAGAGCGTGGCCACGGCGAGGGTGACGAGGGCGAGGGCCGAGACCCAGGGCTTTCCGAATTTCGCAATGACCTGCACAGGGTCCCAGATGGCGGAACCGAAAATGACAATGGTCGCGCTGGTGACGAGGATGCCGATGAAGGCGTAGAAGGTCATCGTCGCCGGGAGTCCGAGGGCTTGTCCGACAATCTGGTCGCGCTGCGAGCGCGCGTAGCGCGAGAAGTCGGGGATGTTGAGAGACAGCGTCGCCCAGTAGCCGACCATCGCGGTGAGCCCTGCGCCGAAAACCGGCCAGAATTTCGCCGCCGTATCCAGCGTGGCAGGTTGGGTGAAGATGGGACCGAATCCGTCGGCTGCCTCCCATGCCCACCAGACGAGAATAACACCGACGAGCAACAGGAACGGCGCGCTCAGGGTTTCCATCCATTTGATCGACTCCATGCCGCGCACGATGAAGTAGACGTTGATCGCCCAGAAAATCATGAAGCAGAGGAACTCGCCGGCCGAGATGCCGAGGACGGGGAGGTTTTGCTTTGCCGACGGATCGAAACCGAAGATCACCGCAGCCGTGGCGTAGATGGCCGCACCGCCAACCCAGGTCTGGATGCCGAACCATCCGCAGGCCACGAGGCCGCGCATCAGTGCCGGAATGTTCGAGCCGAAGGTGCCGAACGAGGCACGGAGCAGCACGGGGAAGGGGATGCCGTAGGCCGTGCCCGGATGCGCGTTCAGCGTCATGGGAATGAGCACGATGATGTTTCCGAGGAACACGGTGAGCGTGGCCTGCCACCAGTTCATGCCCTGCTCGATCAGGCTGCTGGCCAGCGTGTAGGTCGTGATGCAGACAGCCATGCCGATCCACAGGGCGGCGATGTTCCAGGTCGTCCACGTGCGCCGCTCTTGCGGAACGGGCGCGAGGTCCTCGTTCCAGAGCCGCGAATCATGGCTCTGCAAAGTGTCTTTCATGGTGTCGCGAATCGCGGGGGGATTATTCAAGGCCCGACTTGTCGACTCTCACGCGGAGCGACTTCTCGACGACAGGGTCGGTGTTCTTCACGGCACGCCAATCCTCGACCTTGTGGGTGAAAGAAGAAAGCACATAGATGGCCGCGACAATGGCTGGCGGGATCGCCAGAATGACCAACAAGAGCTGGAGGGGGCAGGGAAACCTAACTTCGCAGTGCGGACAGCGAAAAAGGGTGGCCCATTGCGAGTGGCATTTTCCGCAGCGCGGCATACTGGCGCCAGAGCATCCCGATAAGGACCCATCTGCTCAAGGCCAATCGGAGGCGGACCGACGGCTAGAAATGCGAAGGCTTCCGCTTGAGGAAACGCCCGCGTCCCACTTTGCCGCAGAATTTGCCGTCGCGGACAGCGACTTCGCCGCGGACGGTGACGATCGATGGACGGCCTTCGATCTCCCAACCTTCGAACGCGTTGTAGTCGACGTTCTGGGTCTGTGTTTTGACCGAGAGTTTGCCGCGGTAGGACGGGTCGTAGACGACGAGATCGGCGTCGGCTCCGGGTTGGATCACGCCCTTGCGCGGGTAGAGATCGAAGATTTTCGCGGCGTTGGTGCTGGCCACGGCGACTAGTTGCTGGAGAGTGAGGCGGCCTTTTTTCACGCCGTGGGTGTAGAGGAGGTTGATGCGGTCCTCGATCGACGGGATGCCGTTGGGGATCTTGGTGAAGTCGTCTTTGCCCATCGGCTTCTGGTCCTTGAAATCGAACGGGGCGTGGTCCGTGCCGACCGTGTTGACCAGGCCGCTCGCGAGGCCGTCCCACAAAATCTGCTGGTTGGAAATGTCGCGCAGGGGCGGCGACATGACGAATTTCGCTCCTTCGAAGTTCGGTTTCTCGGCGTAGGTTTTGTCGAGGATCAGGTATTGGATGAGCGTCTCGACGAAAACGTTCACCCCGCGCTCTCGCGCGTTGATTGCCTCGCGGAGGGCTTCGAGGCAGCTGAGATGGACGATGTAGGTGTGCGTGCCGGTCAGGGCGGCGAAGGACATCAGATGGTGCACGCCCTCGGCTTCGACGTAAGGCGGACGGCTGTCGTGGTGCGCTTCGGGCCCGGTTCGTCCAGCAGCAAGAAGTTGTTTCTGCAACTGGGCGACAAGGGTTTCGTTTTCACAATGCGCGGTGACGATGACGCCGAGTTCTTTGGCGAGCTTGAGTGTTTCCCACAGTTCGGTGTCGTCGACCCCGAAGGCGCCTTTGTAAGCGAGGAAGACTTTGAAGCTGCCGACGCCCTGCTTGACGATTTCGCGGAGTTGTTTGGCCGAATCCGCATCGAAGCGGGTCACTCCCATGTGGAAGGTGTAGTCGCAGCAGGCTTTGCCTTCGGCCTGAGCCTGCCAGGTCGAGAAGCCGTCGGCGGGCGACATGTCGCGCGAAGGGCAGACCATTTCGAAAATGGTGGTTGTGCCCCCGACGAGAGCGGCTTTGGTGCCTGTCTCGTAGTTGTCCTTCGAATACGTGCCCATGAAGGGCAGATAGATATGGGTGTGGGGATCGATGAAGCCGGGGAAGACGTGTTTGCCAGTGGCGTCGATTACTTCCGCACCGCTTGGCGGCGTGATGTCTTTATCGATCCGCGTGATGGTCTCGCCTTCGCAGAGGATGTCGGCCGTGTAGCGGGTGTCGGCGTTGACGATGTCGGCGTTTTTAAGGAGAAGTGACATGTGACTTGTGACGTGTGACGAGTTGGGGTGTGTTATTTGAGTGAAGAAAGTTTACGGCGGAGACCGTTGAGCATGCGACGGAGTTCCTCGAGGAGATTTGTGGCGTTGGTGGTGTCTTTGGAGGTCAGGAGATTTAAGTCCTGACAGAGGGTGAGTTGGGTGTCGAGTTCGGCCACTGATCCCTCGGCGTGGGAAATGAATTGGATGAATTCACCCGTGGTGTGGCGGGCTTGGCCCTCGGCAATATTGGAAGGGACGGAGACCGCCGCGCGGCGCATTTGCGAGACGAGGCCGAACTTTTCATCCGCGGGAAGCTGTTTGGTGAGCAGGTAAATCTCTTTTGCGAGCGTGAGACCCTTCTGCCAGACAACCAGATCACGATAACCTCGAGCTTCGGGATTCTGGTGCTTGTCACTCGTCACAAGTCACATGTCACAGGGTTCTATTTGTCCGACCAAATAGAACCTTCCCCGTAACTGAACCATCGGGTGGTGGTGACTTTTTGCTGGGTGTAGAAGGCGACGCTTTCGCGGCCTTGGATGTGGAGGTCGCCGAAGAAGGACTGGTGCCATCCGCTGAAGGGGAAGAAGGCCATAGGTGCGGGAACGCCGATATTGACCCCGACCATGCCGGCTTGGATACGGTGGCGGAATTCGCGGGCGGCTTTGCCGCTGCGCGTGAAGATGGCGGCGCCGTTGCCGTAGATCGAGCGGTTGGCGAGCTCGATGGCAGAGTCGAGATCCTCCATGCGGACGACATTGAGCACGGGGCCGAAGACTTCTTCTTTCATGGTGATCATGTCGGGCAGGACGTGATCCAGGACGGTGGGGCCGACGTAGAAACCCTTCGGAGCGGATTCGACTTTGGTGTGGCGTCCGTCGGTGAGGGGTTTGGCGCCTTGGTCCGCGGCCTGGGTGATGAGGTTGCAGACGCGGTCGGCGTGTTCGCGCGTGATGACGGCTCCCATCTGGGCCTGCGGGTCGCGGTCGGTCGGGCCGACACGGATTTTGGAAACGACGTCGACGAGCGCGGGCAAAACGGTGTGGGCCGCGTCGCCGATGGCCACGGCGGTGGAACTGGCCATGCAACGTTCGCCCGCGCAGCCGAAGGCGGATTCGACGAGGCCGGTGGCGGAGTTGGCGACGTCCGCATCGGGCATGATGAGGACGAAATTTTTTGCGCCGCCGGCGGCTTGGACGCGTTTACCGTGGGCGGTTCCGGTTTCGTAGATGTATTTGGCGATCGGCGTCGAGCCGACGAACGAGATGGCTTTGATCAGCGGGTGTCTGAGGATGGCGTCGACGGCTTCGCGTCCGCCATGGACGAGATTGAGCACGCCGGGGGGAAGTCCGGCTTTTTCCGCGATCTGCGCGATGCGGATCGAGGTGAGCGGGACTTTTTCGCTCGGTTTGAGGATGAAGGTGTTGCCGCAGGCGATAGCCATGGGCCACATCCAGAGCGGGACCATGGCAGGGAAGTTGAACGGCGTGATGCCGGCGACGACGCCGAGGGGTTGGCGGATGGTGTCGCAATCGATGCCGCGGGCGACGTTCTCGAGCGATTCGCCCATGAGCAGTGACGGCGCACCGCAGGCGAACTCGATGTTTTCGAGTCCGCGGCGGACATCACCACGCGCTTCGGCAAGGGTCTTGCCGTGCTCGCGGGTCACGCTCTGGGCCAGTTCCTCGAAGTGTTCCTCGAGCATGACCTTGAGCTTCATCAGAATGCGGGCGCGCTCGACGGGCGGGGTCTCCATCCATTTCGGGAAAGCTTCGGCGGCGGCGCGGACAGCTTGGTCGATGGTGTCGGCCCCGCAGAGCGGGGTCTCGGCGATCACTTCGCCGATCGAGGGGTTGTGGACGGGGGTGGTGGCGACGCCGGAGACGTTCGTCCACTCGCCGCCGATGAACAGCGGCACGGGGAGGAGTTTGCTCATAAATTGACTGCTTTCGCGGGGGAGACTCTTCTTTTCCGCCCAATCATCGTGCGGATCAAGGGGAAATCCGAACCCGCACCTGCGCGCTCGCCGCGCTTTCGGCAGCGTGTTAAGGGTTTTCAAGTGAAGGTTGCCACAATCGGTTGCGGCGCGCTAGGTTCCTACTACGGGGCGCTGCTTGCGCGTGCCGGTCACGAAGCCCACTTTCTCCTGCGCTCAGATTACGATTTCGTGCGCGAACACGGCGTTCAGATCCTGAGTCCCAACGGCGATTTTCAATTGCGACCGCATTGCGCGCGCACGCCGCAGGAGATCGGGCCCGCGGATCTCGTTGTGATCGGTCTGAAAACCACCGCCAACCATCAGTTTCCCAAACTGCTCCCCGCCGTGGTCAGTCCGCACACCGTGGTGCTCACCTTGCAGAACGGTCTCGGCAACGAAGAGGCGCTCGCCCGGCTTTTCCCCGCGGAGCAAATCCTTGGCGGCCTGTGCTACGTGTGCCTCAACCGCACCGAACCCGGCGTCATCCGGCACACGGCTCACGGGGATATTCTCATCGGTGAATTCCAACGCAAGGCCGGGCCGCGCACGCAGGACATCGCCGCCGCGTTCCGCCACGCCGGCGTGCCGTGCACGGTGTCCGATAACCTCGAGCGCGCCCACTGGGAAAAGCTTGTCTGGAACATCCCGTTCAACGGACTCGGCGTCGCCGCCGCGGCAGGCATTGAGGCCATGCTTGAACCGCAATTGCCGGTGACGCGAGTTCAGCGGGTGATGACCACCAACCAACTGCTCGCCGACCCACGCTGGACCGATCTCGTGCGCGAGGTGATGCTGGAAATCATTGCCGCCGCCAACGCCAAGGGGCTCGCCATCGATCCCGCCCTCGCGCAGGCGAACATTGACCGCACTTTGAAACTGGGTGCCTACCGCGCGTCCACGCTGGTCGATTTCGAGCGCGGCCAGCCGCTCGAATTGGACAGTCTGTTTCTCGAACCATTGCGGCAGGCTCAGGCCGCGGGCGTCGCCGCTCCACGGCTGGCACGACTGGGCGGAGTGCTCAAGGCTCTCGATCCGGGCAGCCAATCTCAGGATGGCCAGGCTCAAAAAGCTGGCCCGCATGGACTCGAACCATGAATAACGGCTCCAAAGGCCGCTGTGTTACCATTACACCACAGGCCAGTAACGACTGGATAACGTGGCTGAAGGTGGGTTCGGGTGCAAGTAAGGAAGTTTGGCCGGTGGTCTCTACAACTGCAATGGATTGAACCACTGCAAGCCAGGGAAGCGATCGAAGTCTCTATCGGTGCTGTAGACCAATGCGGAATGTTCGCGGGCGTGGAGGGCGATGAGTGCGTCTGTGGACAAGTTGCCGCCCATCCCGGCATCTTCGAGCAGTGCGAAGAATGCGGCGAGGGCGCGCTCCGAGACTTGGATGATGCGTGTGTTCGGACTCTCCAGCCACCCATCCATGATCTCCCGCACCTGTCCAACAGTAAGCGGATTCATGCAGATCTGCGGGTGGGTCATCAACCGAGTGAAAGCCAGCACCACGACCCAAGGAATGCCGATGGTTTCCGGGCCGGACAGGGCGCCCTGCCACCAATCGCGGGCTTTGCGATGCTGTGGGCACGAAGCGTCGTGCGCGTAAATGAGCAAGTTGGCGTCGGGAATGATCACCTTTTGTCCGCGACCTTGAGCGTGTCCTCCGCCTCAATTTGGTCGTAAAGCTGGTTCATGCTCATTCCAAGGTAGGCGGGCTTGATACCTACCTTGAATGTCTTCGTTTGGACGGCTTTGCGCGGCGGCGCCTTGGCGGCCAGCCCGCGGCGGAGAACTTCTTCGATGGTCGCATTCATCGGGCGTCCGGCTTCGTGGGCGCGAACGCGCAGTTCATCGAGCAAAGCATCACTGATGTTTAGAGTCGTTCTCACCAAAGCATCATGATGCCTCACAGTATCATTGTCAAACCGGTGAAGCGCCAAAAAAACCCGGGAAGTTGCCTTCCCGGGTCCGGTTTGGTTGCGCGAATTCGCGCGAACAAATGGCTAGCTGCAGCCTTGGCTGGTGCCGCACTCGGTGCAGACACCACAGGCGCCGGCGCGGATCACTTTGTTGCTGCCGCAGTTGGAGCAGGTGGTGTCCATGAACATGGTGCCAAGGGCGCCCTGGACGCGTTCGGCGTGGGTGGCGGTGCCGGCGATGTGGACCGGGGTGCCTTCGCTGTTTTGCGTCTGGGTGATGACGTCGATGATCTCGCGTTCGCCGGTGCGCTGGAGGTCGGAGACCGGGCGGTTGACGGCGCGGCGTTCCATCTCCGGGATTTCCTTCATGGGAAGTTCCGGCTGGGTGCGGCTGGGCGAGGTGGCTTCTTTGTAGCCCTTGATGAACTGGCAACCGAGCCAGCGGAACACGTAGTCGGTGATGCTGCTGGCGTTGCGGATGTCGGGGTTCTTGGTGAAGCCGCTGGGTTCGAAACGCTGGTGGGCGAACTTCTTCACGAGGCTCTCGAGCGGCACGCCGTATTGCAGCGAGATCGAGGTGAGCGTGGCCACGGTGTCCATGAGGCCGCCGATGGTGCTGCCTTCCTTGGCCATCTGGATGAAGAGTTCGCCGGGTTGTCCGTTCTCGAAGAGGCCGACCGTAATGTAGCCTTCGTGACCCGCGATATCGAACTTGTGGTTGAGCGCGACGCGCGTGTCGGGCAGGCGGTGGCGCGGAGGCTGGTCAAGTTTGGCGCGCACACCGTCGAGTTCGTTTTCAAGCTCGATGATGCGCTCTTCCAATTCGGTCTTGCTCGAGAGTTCGGCTTCGAGTTCGCCCGTGCTGCCGGTGCCGTGTTTCTTTTTGTCGGTGACGACGGGAGCGGAGCGCTTGGAGCCGTCGCGGTAGATGGCGATGGCTTTGAGTCCGAGCTTCCAGCCTTCGACGTAGGTGTCGACGATGTCGTCGATGGTGGCGTGCTCGGGCAGGTTGACCGTCTTGGAGATGGCGCCGGAGAGGAAGGGCTGGGCCGCGGCCATCATGCGAATGTGCGCATGGTAGCTGAGGCTGCGTTCGCCGCGCATCGGCTTGAAGGCGCAATCGAAGACCGAAACGTGCTCGGGGCGGAGTCCGCTCTTCACGGTCTGACCGTCTTCCTCGATGTCCTCGATGGTGTCGTATTTGTTGACGTGGGCGATGATCGCCTCGATGTCGGCATCGCTGTAGCCGAGCTTTTGCAGGGCGGGGCGGACCGTCTGGTTGACAATCTTGAGCATGCCGCCGCCGGCGAGGAGCTTGTATTTGACCAGCGCGATGTCGGGCTCGATGCCGGTCGTGTCGCAGTCCATGAGGAACCCGATGGTTCCGGTCGGCGCGAGCACGGTGACCTGGGCGTTGCGGTAGCCATGCTGGTGGCCGAGGCGCAGGGCTTCGTCCCAGACGTGGCGGGCTTCGGCGCGGAGGTATTCGAATTCGCCGGACTTCTCGATTTTCTCCACGGCGTCGCGGTGGAGTTGCATGACCTCGAGCATGGGTTCGACGTTGTCGGGCGCGACGGTCTGCTTCACGCCGCTGGCGCTGGAATCGTGGTAGCCGGGGAAGGGCCCGGTGATGCCGGCGATGCGGGCGCTCTGCTCGTAGGCGTGGCCGGTCATGATCGAGGTGATCGATCCGGCCAGGGCGCGGCCCTCGGGGCTGTCGTAGCCGTAGCCATGGCTCATGATGAGCGCGCCGAGGTTGGCGTAGCCGAGGCCGAGCGTGCGGAAGATGTGGCTGTTCTCCGCGATGAACTTGGTCGGGTAGCTGGCGTTGTCGACGACGATTTCCTGCGCGGTGATGTAGATGCGCACGGCGGCTTTGAATTTCTCCACGTCGAACGTGCCGTCCTCGCGCTTGAACTTCATGAGGTTGAGCGACGCGAGGTTGCAGGCCGTGTTGTCGAGGAAGAGGTATTCGGAGCACGGGTTGGTCGAGTTCTGGCGCGCTGTGCCTTTGCAGGTGTGCCATTGGTGGATCGTGCTCTCGAACTGCATGCCGGGGTCGCCGCAGACGTGGGTGCCTTCGGCGATTTTGCGCAGGAGACCGCGGGCATCTTTCTTTTCGCAGGGCTTGCCGTCGGTCACGCGGACAGTGGTCCATTCGCGGCCGGCGATGGCAGCTTCCATGAATTCGTCGGTGACGCGAACGGTCAGGTTTTCGTTCTGATACATGACCGAGCCGTAGGCTTCGCCGTTGAAAGAGCCGTCGTAGCCCTGCTCGATGAGGGCCCAGGCTTTGCGCTCCTCCTTCATCTTGGATTCGATGAATTCCTCGATGTCGGGGTGCCAATCCTTGAGCGTGTTCATCTTGGCGGCGCGGCGGGTTTTGCCGCCGCTTTTCACCACGCTGGCCACTTGGTCGTAGACTTTGAGGAAGGAGAGCGGGCCGCTGGGTTTGCCGCCGCCGCTGAGTTTCTCGCGGGTGGAACGGAGTGTGGACAGGTCGCTGCCGGTGCCGCTGCCGTATTTGAAAAGCATGGCTTCGCTCTTGGCGAGATCGAGGATGCTTTCCATGTTGTCATCGACCGACTGGATGAAGCAGGCGCTGGCTTGCGGGTATTCGTATTGCGTCGGCGCGCGTTCGGCTTCGCCGGTGAGGTGGTTGAAGAACCAGTTGCCCTGGCCGGCGTCCTTGCCGATGCCGTATTGCTGATAGAGGCCGACGTTGAACCACACCGGACTGTTGAACGCGCCGTGCTGGTGCAGGCAGAGCCAGGTGAGGTCGTTGTAGAACGCCTCGGCGCTGGCGTCGTCGGCGAAATATCCGTCGCGTTTGCCGAAGTCAGTGATGGTGCGGGTCACGCGATGAATGAGCTGGCGGATGGAGGACTCGCGTCCGCCCTTGTGCGGATCGGTGCCGTTGGAGAGGTCGCCGTAGAAATACTTCGAGACGGCGATCTTGGTGGCCAGCGCGCTCCAACTGCGCGGGACTTCGACGTTTTCCTGTTTGAAGATGACCTTGCCGCTGTCGTCGTTGATT
>JBIKXZ010000039.1:0-16269 GCA_044355525.1 Chthoniobacterales bacterium | reverse complement strand
GACTGGTCTCATGATTCCGCCTTCCGCTTCTTCCCGGTGGTGCCCGACGAGCAACTTGGTTGGCGCCTGCATCTCTTCGACATGGCGACCAACAAAGCGCTGGCGCTCTCCTCCCGCACCGAAACCAGGGACTACGTCGACATCGTCGAACTCGGCCGCATCTATCCCCTCGAAGCGATCATCTGGGGTGCCTGCGGCAAAGACGGTGGCTTCAATCCCTTGTCGCTTTTTCAAATGGTCATGCGCTTCGCGCGCATCAATCCCGTCGATCTGGACAAGATCAAGGCCCGCCACCTCGATCCCGTCGCGCTCAAGCAGGAATGGATCGCGGCCAGCGATCAGGCGCGCGAGGAAATGACCACCCTGGCCGACGAACAACCCGACACCCCCATCGGCGTGGCCTTTGTCGATGCCAACGGCGAACCCGGCTGGATCAGGCGCGACCCGTCGCTGCGCATCCATCACCCCTCGCTCCGCGGCTGCTGGCCGGTTGTTCATCCGGCGTGAATTGGAAAATCTTAACCGTCGGCAAATCCGCCCTGCCCTACGCCAAGGCCGGTCGCGACGAATACCTCGAGCGCCTCGCCCATTTCGCACCGGTGGCCAAGGTCACGGTCAAAGCCTCCAACCCCGCCCGGGAAAGCGCCGGCCTGCTCGAACTGAGCGAAGGTTGCTTCCGCGTCGTGCTCCACGAACACGGACAACAACTGACCAGCCGCGAACTCGCCGCCAAAGTCGACCAATGGCGGCAGTCCGCGCGCCGCGTTGCCGTGATCATCGGCGGCGCCGATGGACACGACCGCTCGCTGCTCGAGGCCGCCGACTTCCTCTGGTCCCTCGGCCCGCTGACCATGCAACACGAGCTCGCCCTCGTCGTCGCCCTCGAACAACTCTACCGCGCCCAGACCATCTTGGCGGGTCATCCTTATCATCGGGGCTGACGCAATCCGCTTGGCCCCAAGGCAAAAGGTCAGATAACCTCGCGCCCTTTTCGTCACATGAGCAAAGAACTTTCCGACATCGGTCTCATCGGCCTCGCCGTGATGGGCCAGAACCTCGCCCTGAACATCGCCGACCACGGTTTCCGCATTTCGGTCTACAACCGCACCACCTCGAAGACCGAGGAATTCGTCAAAAAGCATCCCGACACGCCGGGGGGACTGCACGCCGCGCTGACCCTCGAAGACTTCGTCGCCTCGATCAAACGCCCGCGCAAAATCATCATTCTGGTGCAGGCCGGCAAAGCGACGGACGCGGTGATCAACAGCCTCGTGCCCCTGCTCAAGAAGAACGACATCATCATCGACGGCGGCAACGCGCTGTGGAACGACACCATCCGCCGCGAAAAAGACCTGCTGGCCAAAAATCTCCGCTTCATCGGCTCCGGCGTGTCCGGCGGCGAGGAAGGCGCGCGCTTCGGTCCCTCGCTCATGCCCGGCGGCGCCGAATCGTCATGGAACGAACTCGCTCCGATCTGGAATGCCATCGCGGCCAAAGTGGACGCCAAAACCGGCAAGCCCCTCGAAGGCGCCGCCCCCGGCAAACCGATCCAAGGTGGCGTCCCCTGCACCACTTACATCGGACCCGATGGCGCAGGCCATTTCGTCAAAATGGTCCACAACGGCATCGAATACGGCGACATGCAGCTCATCTGCGAGGCCTACAACATCCTGCGCCACGGACTCGGATTGTCCATCGAGGAAACCCAGAAGGCCTTCGCCTCGTGGAACGCCGGCGACCTCGATTCCTTTCTCATCGAAATCACGGCCAACATCCTCGCGGTGAATGACCCGATGACGGGCGCGCCCATCGTCGACGTGATCCAAGACCGCGCCGGACAAAAAGGCACGGGCAAGTGGACGGTGACCGACGGACTCAATGCCGGTATTCCCATCTCGACGATCTCGGAGGCCGTCTTCGCCCGCTGCATCAGCGCGCTGAAAGAAGAACGCGTCGCCGCGTCGAAAATCCTCAAGGGACCCAAGCCGCATTTCGACGGCGACAAGCAGGCCCTGATCGACGCGGTGCGTGATTCGCTCTACGCGTCGAAAATCTGTTCCTATGCCCAAGGCTTCGCCCTCATGCGCGCGGTGGCGGCGGAGCAAAACTGGCCGCTCAACTTCGGCGAAATCGCCATGATCTGGCGCGGGGGTTGCATCATCCGCGCGCGGTTTCTGCAGCGCATCAAAGAAGCCTTCGACCGCGATCCCGCGCTCCCCAATCTCCTGCTCGATCCGTATTTCAAAGACGTTATCGAGCGCACGCAGTCAAATTGGCGCAAGATCGTCTCCGACGCTGTGCTCTCCGGCATTCCGACCCCGGCCTTCAGCGCCTCACTCGCCTATTTCGACAGCTACCGATCGGAACGCCTGCCAGCCAATTTGCTGCAGGCCCAGCGCGATTATTTCGGCGCGCACACCTACGAGCGCATCGACCAGCCGAAGGGGAAGTTTTTCCACTACGACTGGGTCGGCGACAAAAAACAGCACGAGGCATAGGCCATGGCCGACGCGAAGCCGGTTCCGCTCGATCCGCGCCGCTGCGTCGTCATTCCCAGCTACAACAGCGGCCCGCGCCTCGAGCAAACCGTTCGTGAGGTCATGGCCGTGTGGCAACCGGTCATCGTGATTATCGACGGTTCCACCGACGGCAGCGATCTGCCGGTCATCCGTCTCGCGCAGGAGGAACCCGGGCTCCACGCTTTGGCCCAGAACGGCAACACAGGAAAAGGTGCGGCGGTTTTTGCGGCTTTCAACTACGCCGTCGACCGCGGACTGACCCACGCGGCCGTCTTCGATGCCGACGGACAACACGATCCGTCCGATCTCCCCGCTCTCATGGCCGCGGCCCAGGAGAACCCCCTCGCCTTGGTCATGGGCATGCCGGAATTTGGCGACGATGCACCGTCCTCCCATATGCTCGGCCACGCGTTGGCCGACTTCTTCGCGCGCGTGGAAACGTTGCGTCCGGGTCTCGGCGACTCCCTCTTCGGACTGCGCGTCTACCCGATGCTTGCCACGATCAAAGCGATGAAACGCATCCGCGGCGGACGCCGTTTCGACTTCGACACCCAGATGGCCGTGCGCCTGCCGTGGCTCGGCGTGCCCACAGCCAAGGTTCCGGTCAAAGTGCATTATCCACCCGGCCGCGCCCGCCATTTCCGCTACCTGCGCGACAACCTGCTCTTGTTCCGCGTCCACCTGTGGCTCCTCCTGCGGTCCGCTCTCGTCTGGCCAAAGCTCGTGTGGCGCAAGCTGTCCGGCGCCCCGCCATTTGACGCCGCCACATATCGCGGTTAAAAACTCCCCGCACGCGCGGTTAGCTCAGCGGTAGAGCGGCTCGTTTACACCGAGTTGGTCGGGGGTTCGATCCCCTCACCGCGCATTCCGGCCAATCGGCGCCGGTTGACGTCGTGGCGCATCTGCAAAAGTTCCACGCAAAGCGCAAAGCCCATCGGCAGGTAAATGTAGGCCTTGGCCACGTGCTGGTGCATGCCCTCGAGGAAGATGGTCACGCCGATCGTCACGAGAAAGGCCAACGCGAGAATCTTCAGCGCCGGGCGGTGGAGGATGAAGTCCCCGATCGTTTTGGCGTAGGCGAGGATGACCAGGAAGGAAACAATCACGGCAAAGCCGATGATCAGGAGATTCGGCGTGAGTCCGACGGCCGTAATGACCGAATCGAGCGAGAAGACCATGTCGAGCAGGACGATTTGTATGATGGCCGCGCCGAACCCGGCGGCCACCGCCTGCCCGGCAACGTGCTCGTCCTTCAACTCGACCACGTGATGGATCTCGCGCACCGCTTTCCAGAGCAGGAAAAGACCGCCGGCAATAAGCACGGCATCGCGCCATGAAAAGGGAAAGCCTGCCACGATCGGCTCGGTCAGATGCACGAGCCAGAAAGCCCCGGCCACGAAAACCAAGCGCGCCACGAGGGCGACCATGAGCCCGAGAATCCGGGCGCGATCGCGTTGGTGGTCGGGCAATCGCGAGACCACGATGGAAATGACCAGCACGTTGTCGATGCCGAGGACCAGTTCCAACCCGACGAGAAGGGCAAGGGTGGCCAGCGAGTTCAGGGTCAGCGCGTCGGAAAGGAGGGCGAAGAAATCCACGGAGGGAAATTTGCCGCGGATCGAGCCCGGGTAGAAGCGTCATCTTGCCGCCGGCCCGGTTTTTGTTTACGCCTCATTCCTCCACATTTCCCCCATGCACAAACCCCACCTCTCTTTCTGGCAGATCTGGAACATGTCCTTCGGATTCCTCGGGATCCAGTTCGGCTGGGGACTGCAGATGGCCAACATGTCGGCCATTTACACTTACCTCGGGGCCAAGCCCGAACAGCTCTCGCTGCTCTGGATCGCGGCCCCGCTCACCGGACTCATCGTCCAACCCATCGTCGGCTACCTGAGCGACCGCACCTGGAACCGCCTCGGGCGGCGGCGTCCGTATTTCCTCGTCGGCGCCATCATCGCGTCCTTCGCCCTCGTGGCCATGCCCAATTCGGCCTTCCTCTGGATGGCGGTCGGACTGCTCTGGATCCTCGACGCCTCGATCAATATCACCATGGAACCCTTCCGCGCGTTCGTGGCGGACAAGCTTCCCGAGGAGCAGCGAAAACAAGGATTCGCCATGCAGAGTTTGTTCATCGGACTCGGCGCGGTCATCGCTTCGGCCCTGCCGTGGATCCTCAGCAACCACTTCGGCATGGGCATGGAAGCGGCCGAGGGCCACATTCCCGCGGCGATCAAGCTCGCCTTCTACATCGGCGCAGGCGCGTTCCTCTTCGCCGTGCTCGTCACCATCTTCACCACTCCGGAATACCCGCCGGAGGACATCGCAGCCTTCCTCCGCGAAAAGGAGGAAACCAAGGGCTTCTGGCGCGGGGTGCAGGCCATCTTTGAGGGCATCGCCGACATGCCGAAGGTGATGAAACAGCTGGCCGCAGTGCAATTTTTCACCTGGCTCGGACTCTTCGCCATGTGGATCTACTTTTCGGTCAGCGTGGGCGTGCATTTCTACGGCGGCGCGGCCGAAGGCACCGACGAGCAACGCAAACTTTTCAGCGAAGGTGTGGCGTGGGCCGGTCTGTGTTTCGCGGCTTACAACGCCGTCTGCTTCATTTTCTCCTTCATCATCATGGCCCTCGCGCGGCGTTACAGCGCCAAGGCCATCCACATCCTCTGTCTGCTCTGCGGTGCGGCCGGACTCGGTTCGGTCATGCTTTTCACCGACCCCAAACTGCTCTTGCTTTCCATGACCGGCGTCGGCATCGCGTGGGCTTCGATTCTCTCCATGCCTTACGCCATGCTCTCCGGCGCCGTCGACCCGAAGAAAATGGGGCTCTACATGGGCATCTTCAACTTCTTCATCGTCATCCCGCAAGTCGTCGCCTCGCTCGGCCTCGGTCTCTTCGTGAAGCAATTCCTCGGCAACGATCCCATCGGCGCCGTGGCCTTCGGCGGGCTCTGCTTCCTCTTGGCCGCGCTGCTCACCTTCCGGGTGCAGTCGGACGAAAGTCCGGCCGTCGTGCGTTCCTGACGCCTCAGGCCCTGGCGATCAACACCCGGATCCGCAGCAAATCACGAAAACTCCGCCAACCGTCGCGCAGCGGACGGAACTTGGTGTTCTCGTCGTTGATCCATTCGACGGGCAATTCGTCGATGCGGAAACCGAATTTGCGCGCGAGCAGCAGCACCTCCGTGTCGAAGGCGAAACCGTCGATCTGCGCGCGGGTGAAAATGCGCTGCGCGGCTTCGCGACGGAAGGCCTTGAATCCGCATTGCGTGTCCTTGCTGGCGCTCAGTCCGAGGGCGCGCACCGCGTGGTTGAATATCCGTCCGGCCCGCTCGCGCAAAGGATGCTGACGGCGCGTGATGATACTGCCCGGATGACGCCGGTTACCGATGACCACGGAGGTGTCCGGGTGCGCATCGAGATGAGCGACGAAGGGTGCCACGTGCGCCAGCGGGACGCTCAAATCGGCATCCATGAAAAAAAACGATGTTGCCCGCAGCCCGCAGCATGCCGGTGCGCACGGAGAAACCTTTGCCGCGGTGGTCGGGATTTTCGACGATAGTGAACAAGGGATCGCCGGCGGCGGCCGCGCGGGCCGCTTCCACCGTGCGGTCCGCGGAGGGCTCGACGACCACCAGCACCTCGCCGAGACGCGGAAACTCCGCGGCCAAGCGCCGCAGTTCCCGGACCGCCCGACCGATCCTCTGCTCCTCGGCATAGGCCGGGATGACAATTGACACGCCACGGCGCGTTATTTCTGCCATAAAATCCGCCCTTCATGCGCTTTCCGGAAAACATCCGCCGTTGGCCGTGGGATCTCATCCTCATCATGGCCCTGGCCGCGACCCTGCGCCTCTTCATGCTCGATTTGCGCGGTCCGCACTTCGACGAGGGCGTCAACGGCTGGTTCGCCGACCAAATGCGCGAAACCGGGACGTTCCGCTATACCCCCGAAAATTTCCACGGACCTTGGCATTTCTACACCGTCTTTCTCTCGCAGGAACTGCTCGGGCGCAACCTTTGGGCGCTGCGTTTGCCCGCCGTGCTGGCCGGTGTGCTGGCCGTGCCGGTCATTTTCCTCTTCGCCCGCTGGTTCGGACGCCCCGCCATGCGCTGGGCGGCGCTGGCCTTTGCCGTCTCGCCCGCCGGGCTCTACTACGGACGCTACTCGATCCACGAGTCGTGGTTCGTGCTCTTCATCATGCTCTTCACATGGGGCGTCTTCGCCCTCTGGCAGGAGCGCGACCGCGCGGGCCTGTGGGCCGCCGTGCTCGGGCTGACCGGCATGATCCTCAACAAGGAAACATATATCGTCCACGCCGGTTCCCTCGCGCTGGCCGCCGGCGTCTTCGCGCTGTGGAGCAAGGTTTCGCCGGTGCGTCCGCCGATGCAACGCGCCAAGGAGCGAGGCTGGAGCCCGAAAGACGCCTGGACCGCCGCTGCCGTGGCCGCGTTCCTCCTTGTCTTTTTTTACTCGGGCAATTTTCTCCATCCGCCGGGATTGCTCGGACCTTTCCAAGCCCTGTTCGAATGGACCAAGACGGGCGCGGCGGGCAACGGACACGAGAAGGAAGCCTACGACTTGTTGCCCTTCGTCAATTATTACTGGCTCGCCCTGCTCGCACGCTACGAATGGCCCGCGCTGATCGGTCTCGTCTGGTCGGTGCGCTATGCGTGGCCGGGACCGGCCGTGCCGCGCCTGCTCGCCATTCTCGGCGGCGGCGTGCTCCTCGCCTACTCGCTCGTGCCCTACAAAACCCCTTGGTGCATCGCCGCGATCATGTGGCCGTGGTTCATCTTTTTCGGCGCGGCGGTCGCGGCGGCAGGAAAGCGCTGGGCCGCTCTGGCTGCGGCTCTCCTGCTGGCTCTTTCGCTCGCGCAGGCTATCCGCCTGAATTTTTTCCGCTTCGAGGCGGACAACGAGCCTTACGTCTACGTGCAAACCTTCCGCGCGATGAGAAAATTCACCGGGCCGCTCGTCGAACTGGCCGCCGCCGACCCGCGCCGACACCTCACGGCGGGCGCCATCTATCTCGAGAGCTACTACCCGCTGCCCTGGGTCCTCGGGGCGTTTCCCCACATCGGCTACCATGGCGGAGAGATTCCCGCGGAGTTGCCGGACGCGCAATTCCACGTCATCGAGGCGGAAAAAGCGGACGCCTTGCGGGCCCGACTCGGCGCCGGCTACGAGGAGTTGCGCTTCCAAGTGCGCTCCGGTGTCGATGATTGCGTTGTCTTCCTCGCACCCGAGCTGGCCGAAGCCATCCGACAGCTGCCGCGCCAACGTCCGCCGCGGAGGGGCGAACCATGACCGGTTGGCGCATCCTCTGCGGCGGTCTCGTTTTCACCGCTGTCACCACCATCGCAGCGGCGGGTCTGTCCGCGCTGAGCGGACGACTCGAATTGCGCGGCGCGTGGATCGCCCTCGTGCTCGGCGCCGCGGCGGCCGCGGCGACCGTGCGCCACGCCTCGGCCCCGCGGCAAAAAATCACCTGGGCCGACACGGTCCTCTTCGCCGTCTTCGCCATCGCCGCGTTCCGCGCCTTTGTCTGGGTCATCTACGAACAAGGCAACGAACTCAAAGTCCTCTCGCCGCACAACCTCGGCGACACCGCGCTGCATTTGAATCTCATCATCCGCTGGGCCAATGGCGGCGCGTTCTGGCCGGACAATCCCTTCCTCGCCGGCGCGGCCTTCGCTTACCACCCGGGCATGGACCTGTGGAATGCGCTGCTGCGCGTGGTCGGGGTGCCGGTTTACGAGGGGTTGCGCTGGACCGGACTGCTCGGCGCGGCCGCGGCCGCCGCGGCGCTCTGGCGCTGGGGACGCGGCTTCGCGCTGGCCGCCTTTCTTTTCGCCGGCGGCCTCGGCGCGTGGGCCCTCGTGCAAACGGGCACGGCGGACATCATGCAGTCCGAGGTGCAATGGAAAAATCTTTTCCTCACCATGCTCGTGACCCAGCGCGGCATGCTCTTCTCGCTGCCCGCCGCGCTTGTGCTTATGACAGTGTGGCGCGCGCAGTTGTCCGGCACAGACGGACCCCGCCTCCCGCTGCTCTCGCAGGTGGCTTTATACGCAGCCATGCCGTTCTTCAACGCGCCGGCTTTTCTTTTCCTCAGCGCCCTTCTTGCCGCGTGCTTCGTCGCCGGTTGGGCGCGCGGCGCGCGGCGTCAGTTCCTCGTCGTCGGCCTGCTCAGCGTGATTCCCGCCACCTGGCTGGTGCGGATGGTCACCGTGAATTTCACCGCAGGGTCCGCCGTCCGCTTCGCCCCCGGCTGGATGCAGGAGGACGGCGGGCTGTGGTTCTGGTTGTGGAATTTCGGACTCTTCCTCCCGCTGGTCGCGGTGCTGGGCGTCGTGATGTTCCGCCGCGGCGGCGCGGACCGCACCGACCGCGTGTTCTACGTTGTCGCCGCCGGCACTTTGCTTTTCTGTTTCACCTTCCTCCTCGCCCCGTGGGAGTGGGACAACACCAAGCTGATACTCTGGGGCTACCTCGCGCTGGCCCCGCTGCTCTGGGACAAACTGCTCGCCCCGCGTCCGTTCTGGCTGCGGGCCGCGGCCTGCCTTTTGCTTTTCACCTCCGGTGCGGCGGCTTTGGTCACCGGACTCGATGCGCGGCACGGTTACGGAATCGCCAACCGCACGGAAATGGCGGACGTGCAAGTCATGCTGCGCAGCTTGCCGGTCAACGCGCGCTTGGCCTGCGCCCCGCGCTTCGATCATCCGGCCATGCTGCTTGGTCAGCCCGTGGTCATGGGCCACGACGGACATCTCTTCAGTCAGGGTCTCGACTATGCGCCGGTGGAGGAAAAGCTGGCCGTCCTCATGAATGGCCAAGACGGCTGGCGCAACGCGGCGCGCGACCTCCGCGTGCAATACCTTTTTTGGGGCCCCCGCGAAGCCGAGCGCTGGCCGAAATCCGCCCAACCGTGGAAAGAATGCGCCCACCGCCTCGGCACGTCCCCGCACGGCGAACTTTATCTGCTCACGCCCTGCCTGCTGCAGGATTGAGACGGAAGTGTTCGGTTTACGGTTTCCGGAATTGGCTCAGCTGCTCTGAAAACTGAACCACTGAAAAGTCCGCGCCACAGGCGCGGTCAGAACCGCCAAAGTTTGCCCTGCCGCGCGTCGGCGAAAACCTGCGGACTCATCATGTAGGACATCGGCGGATCGGGCAGCGCCGAGTCGTCGAGCTTCGGCAGCGATTTGCCGATGGTGGCGTCCCAGGGCTGGCTGGCCGAAATGTTGATCGGCGTGCCGGAACGGACGAGATGGAATGTCTTCTGCGCAGCCTTGAGCGGCATGCGCACGCAACCCATCGTGCTCGGATACGGTTTCACGAAGCCCCAGTGCATGCCGTAGGCGGGCTTGAACTCCATCCAGTAAGTCATCGGATAGCCCGAACCCGGATTGCTGATGCGGCGGCGGTTGGCCTGTTTGGAATAAATCGTGTAGTTGCCCTGCGGGGTCGGCGAGGAGGACTTGCCGACCGAGACCGGCGTGGCCAGAAGCACATTGTCGCCCTCGACCACATAGAGGCGCTGGGCGCCGGTGCTCAGCTTGACCTTCACGTTGGCGGGATTCTGCGGCTGACGGACCGGCGGGTCGAAAGCGAAGGAGTTGTTCCCGCCGATTTTGGTCGTCTCGCAGCCGGTCAGGGCCAGCAGGGCGAGGGCGGAAGCGGAGATGACAAAGCGCAGCGGACGGACGGATTTCATGGGCTGCACCAGTAGTCCATCTCCCGCCCAAGGCAAGCAGAAATGGCCGTCCGTCAACTTGCGTGTTGCCAAGACCATGGCTCCATTAGAGAAAAAATGTCACACCTACCAACCCGGTCCTGTGAAAAAAACCATCCTCATCGTCGATGACGAAAAAAACACCCGCGAGGGACTGCGCACCTCGTTGGAGGAGGACTATGAGGTCTACGTGGCCGCCGACGCGGCCGGCGCCAAGGCCGTGATGGAAACCGACCGCGTGGACCTCCTCCTCACCGACCTGCGCCTCGGCACCGACAACGGCATGGATCTCCTGCAATGGGCCCTGCGGCAAAACCACCCGCCGGTCTGCATCATGATGACGGCCTACGGCGGGGTGGAAGACGCGGTCGAGGCCATGAAGACCGGCGCTTATGACTTTGTCACCAAACCGGTCAACATCGACCGCCTCGACATTTTGATCAAACGCGCCCTCCACGGCTCCGAACTCGAGCGCGAGAACGTCCGCCTGCGCGAGCAGATCGACAAACGCTACGGCCTGGAAAACTTCGTCGGCGATTCTCCCGCCATGGCGCACGTGCTCGAGACGATCAAACAGGTCGCGCCCTCGCGCGCCACCGTGCTCATCACCGGCGAAAGCGGCACCGGCAAGGAACTGGCCGCCCACGCCATCCACCGCCTCAGCCCGCGCCACCGCGGACCCTTCGTCGCCGTGCATTGCGCGGCCCTCTCGCCGCAACTGCTCGAGAGCGAACTCTTCGGCCACGAGAAGGGCGCCTTCACCGGCGCGGGCGAGCGCCGGGTCGGACGCTTCGAGCAGGCCGGCGGCGGCACACTCTTTCTCGACGAGATCGGCGAGATCGACGCGGCCACGCAGGTGAAAATTCTCCGCGTTCTCGGCGAACGCACTTTCGAACGCGTCGGCGGCAACAAACCGATCGCCGCCGACGTGCGCCTCCTCGCCGCGACCAATCGCGACCTCGCCCGGATGGTCGCCGAAGGCGAATTCCGCGAGGACCTCTTCTTCCGACTCAACGTGGTGCAACTCCATCTCCCGCCCCTGCGCGACCGGCGCGAGGATATCCCGCTGCTCGCCGTGCATTTCCTGCGCGAAGCGGCCAAGGAGAACGACAAACCCTTGCGCGAACTCACCACCGAGGCCATGAAGTGCCTGACCGGTTACGATTGGCCGGGCAATGTGCGCGAATTGCGCGCCGCGATCGAACACGGCGTGGTCATGGCCTCCGGACCCAAGATCACCCTGCGCGACCTGCCCGCCGCGGTGCGCGAATCGGCCGGCGGCGCCGCGCCGCGCGGACCGCTCCCGCTCAACCTCGGCGAAACCGAACTTTCCCTCATCCGCCGCGCCCTGCACGAATGCCAGGGCAACCGCACCCTCGCCGCGGCCAAGCTCGGCATCAGCCGCCGCACACTGCACCGCAAACTGCGGGAACATCCCGAACTCGGCGCAGCCTGATCCCATGCCTCTCGAAACCGGCTTCCAGTGGCTCGTCCACACCTTCGAGCAAGGCTCTTTCGTTGTCTGGCTGAGGCGCATCATCATCGCCATCATTTTCGTCGTTGTTTCCGTCCTTTGGATCGGGGCGAAGTTCAACGGCTTCAGCGACCGCGACGCGATGGACCAGGCGCAGATCGGACGCCAAATCGCCAGCGGTCAGGGCTACAGCACGCTCTACGCGCGTCCGCTCGCCCTGCACGTCATGCTGGCCCGCACGGGACAAATCCGCCAACCCCTGCCCGAGGTCAGTCAGGCCCCGCTCGGACCGGTCATCAACGCGGTGATTCTCCGCCTCACCGGCATGAATTTTTCCTTCGCCCCCGGCGAAGCCGTCTCGCCGGCCGACCGCGCCATCGCCATCGGCGGGTTCGCCTTTTTCCTCGCCTCGCTCGTGCTGGTCTATTTCCTCGGCCGCCGGCTTTTCGATGCGCGTCTCGCGCTGCTCGGCACGGGACTGATCGCGGTGATGGATTTGTTCTGGCGCTTCAGCACTTCGGGCCTGCCGCAAATGGCCATGCTCTTCTTCTTCAACGCCGCCCTTCTCGCGCTGCTCGCCGCGCTCGATGCGCAGGATGCCGGACGCCGCGGACGCGCGCAGGCGTGGACTTTCTTCGCCGCCGCGTTGTTTGCCGTCATCACATTGGGTCACGGCATCGGACTGTGGATCTTCGCCGGCTTCTGGCTCTTCGCCACGGTGGTCATCCGTCCGCACTGGCCGGTTGCGCTGGTCACACCGGTCATCCTCGCCTTGCCGCTCTTGCCTTGGGCCTGGCTCAACTGGCGCGCCATGCGCCAACCGCTCGGCCTGCCTTTCTTCGAACTCTACCGCGCGGCCGGCACCGACCGCCTCGCCTGGCTGGCCGATTTCGAACCGCTCCTGCGCATCCGCGAAACGGGCCTGCTGGCCAACACCGCGGAAAACATCCTCGCCCAGATCGAGGGACTCCTCCCCGCCTTCGGCGGCAATTTCGTGGCGGCCGCCTTCTTCCTCGCCCTTTTCCTCCATACCTTCCGGCGCTGGGAGCCCGCGCAGTTCCGCTGGGCCGTCCTCCTCATGTGGCTCGGCGCCGTCGCCGGCATGTGTCTCTTCGGCACGGGGGCGGCGGTTTCGGTCAACCAGCTGCACGTTCTCTTCCTGCCCGTTATGACATTCTACGGCCTGGCCTTCCTCCTCGTGCTCTGGAACCGTCTCGAACTCGGACAGCCCCTGCTCCGTGCCGGCTTCCTCATCTTCCTCTACGCCGTCCTCGCCGTTCCCCTCGTCGGCTCGCTCCTCGCGGTCAAACCCCGCGTCAACTGGCCGCCTTACCTCCCGCCGCTGATCGTCCGCTTCTCCGGATGGCTGCAGCCCGACGAGGCCATGGCCTCGGACATACCCTGGGCTTCCGCCTGGTATGCCGGCCGCACGTCCTTGCTCCTGCCGGAAAGCATCGAGCAATTCGAACTGATCAGCGGCGAAAGGCTCCTCGGACAACCTCTGGTGGGCATCTATCTCACCCCGTTCAGCGCCGACGACCGCACCTACGGGGCCATCGTCAACGGACGCTACCGCGAGTGGGCGCGTTTCGTCCTGCGTGAAATCCGGCCCGAGGACCTGCGGGGCTGGATGCTCACTTCGGCCATCAACCTGCCGGTCGACGGCGGCGCCATCTTCTTCGCCGACCGGCCACGCTGGCGATGAAAGCCGCTTCACCATCGACGCCCCCGCCTCCCGCGGATAAAACGGATCCCCTTCATCCATGATCCACGACGAGTCGCCCAAGGTTCAGGAAATTGTCCACGCTCTCGAGGAAGGATCGATGCGGCAACCCGTGCTCATCGCCGTCTTCCTGGCCGCGGTGGCCGGACTGGCTGCGCTTTACCTCTTCGTCAATTTCCGCGGACTGGACAACGAAACGGCCATGGACCAGGCGCAGGTTGGACGCCAGATTGCGGCCGGCGCCGGTTACTCCACGCTCTACGTGCGGCCGCTGGCCATGTGGCAATTCCTCGGACACGAGGAAAGATTGCCCTCGGGGTTTTTCCCCGACACCTACAACTTCCCCCTCAACCCGCTGGTCAACGCCGTCGTCCTGCGTCCGATCAAGCGCTGGTGGCCGATGGGTCCGACCGATCTTGTCTACGTGGGCGACCGCGCCATCGCCACCGCCGGCGTGGCCTTTTTCCTCGCGTCCATTTTCGTCCTCTTCTTCCTCGTGCGCTCGCTCTTCGACCGCAAGATCGCCTGGCTCACCGCCGGCCTCGTGCTGGTCAGCGACATGATGTGGCGGTTCTCCATCTCCGGCCTGCCGCAGATGCTCATGCTCTTCCTTTTCACCTTGGCCCTGCTCCTCTTGCACTGGGCCTTCCTCGCCCGCGAGGACCAACGCACCGGACGCATGCTCCTGCTGCTCTCCGGTTGCGCCATCCTCCTCGGCCTGATGACCCTCGCCCAGCCCATGGCGGCGTGGATTTTCCTCGGGTTCCTCGGCTTCGTTTTCCTCTGGTTCAAACCGCGGGCCGTGAGCGGACTCCTCGTCTTCTTCCTCTATCTCGGCGTGGTCGCGCCGTGGCTCGTCCGCAACTACCTCGTCTGCGGCAACCCGCTCGGTCTCGGACTTTTCGCCATTCTCGACGGCACGACCGGCAGCGAGTTGTCCTTTATGAGCACGCTGCAACCCGACCTCACCGCCTTCGGCGCCGTGCGGGCCAAACTGCGCGGCGGGCTCACTTCGCAATTCGAAAATCTATTCGGCTATCTAGGCTACGGCGTGGCCGCGGCCGCGTTCTTTTTCTCCCTGCTCCATGTTTTCAAACGCCGCGAAACCAATCTCTTCCGCTGGGCCCTCGTGGTCATGTGGATTCCCGCCGCGCTCGGCATGGCCTTCTTCGCCCCGCGCGGCGCCGTCTCGGCCAACCAGCTGCACATGCTCTTCGTTCCGCTCTTCAGCGCCTACGGCATCGCGTTTCTCCTCGTCCTGTGGAACCGCCTCGACCTGCGCCTGCCCTTCGCCCGCAAAGTCTTCGTCGGCGTCATCTTTGCCCTCACCGCCCTGCCTATGGCCGTGAACCTGCTCACCGCCCCGGCCCAGCGAGTCCATTGGCCGCCCTACGTGCCGCCCTTCATCAACAGCGTGTCCAATTGGATGGACCCCGGCGAAGTCCTCTGCAGTGACATGCCCTGGGCCACGGCATGGTATGGCGGGCGCCTCACCCTCCTGCTCCCCGCCACGATCAAGCAGTTCATCGACATCCACGACTACAAATATCTGGGCGGACCGGTCAACGGCATCTACCTTACCCCGGTATCCGGCAACCGTCCCTGGCTCTCCCAGATCGCCAAGGGCGAATACCGCGAATGGGCCACTTTCATCATGCGCACCGCCGAGTTGGACCGCTTCCCCCTCCAGTTCTTCACACCCCTGCCGATCGACAACGAGTGCGTTTTTTATTCCAATCGCGACCGCTGGACCCCGCGCGAATAACCCATGCCCGCCCGCAAGAAAGACGAAGAGCCCAAAAGTTTCGAGGACGCCATGGCGCGCCTCGATGCCATCGTGGCCGAACTCGAGGAGGACAAACTCCCGCTCGAGCAAATGCTGGCCCGCTACGAGGAAGGCGTGGCCCTCGCGCGCTTCTGCGGGGAAAAGCTCGAAGCGGCCGAGCAAAAAGTCCGCCTCATCGCGACGAAAGCGGACGGCAAAGTGACCTTGGAGGAGTTCGATGACGGCGAAGAGGCTTAAAACGTCGGTTCTGGAAAGCATCAACAGCCCGGCCGACGTCCGCGCCGTGCCCGAGAGCGACCTGCCGCTCCTCTCGCAGGAAATCCGCGACGAACTGATCCGCGCCGTCTCGAAAACCGGCGGCCATCTCGGACCCAATCTCGGCGTGGTCGAGCTGACCGTAGCGCTGCACCGCGCTTTCAATTCGCCGAAGGACAAAATCCTCTTCGACGTCAGCCATCAGGGCTACGTGCACAAAATGCTCACCGGCCGCCGCACCGGGCTCGACACCATCCGCCAGCACGGGGGACTCAACGGCTTCCTCCTCCGCACCGAGAGCGAGCACGATTGCTACGGCGCAGGCCACGCCGGCACCGCGCTCTCCGCCGGACTCGGCATGGCCGCCGCCCGCGACCTCCGCGGTTCCGACGAGAACGTCGTCGTCGTGGCCGGCGACGCCGCCTTCACCTGCGGAGTCACCTTCGAGGCCCTCAACAATGTTTCGGAAACCACCAAGCGCTTCATCGTCGTCCTCAACGACAACGAGTGGTCCATCTCGAAAAACGTCGGCGCGGTGGCCAGTTACCTCAGCAAAATCACCACCAACCCCGCCTACGCCCACCTCCACGAGCAGGCCGCCAAATTCATCGAAGCCGTCGCGGGCAAAGGCGCCCTCGCCTGGGCCCACAAGGTCGAGACCGGGGTCAAGCACATGCTCCTGCCCAGCGTCATCTTCGAGGACCTCGGCTTCCGCTACTACGGTCCGATCGACGGACACGACACCGCCCTCCTCGAGCGCACCTTCGAATTCC
>JBIKXZ010000038.1:0-16292 GCA_044355525.1 Chthoniobacterales bacterium | reverse complement strand
GTCCGAATTCGGCAAGTCGATCTTGTTGATCACCGGAATGATGGTCAGACCTTGTTTGTTGGCCAGATGCACGTTGGCCACGGTCTGCGCCTCGACGCCCTGCGCTGCGTCGACGATGACCAGCGCGCCTTCGCAGGCGGCCAGGGAACGGGAGACTTCGTAGGCGAAGTCGACGTGTCCGGGCGTGTCGAGCAGGTTGAGTTTGTATTCCTGTCCGTCCTTCGCGTGGTAGCGCATGGCCACGGGATGCATCTTGATCGTGATGCCGCGCTCGCGCTCGAGGTCCATTGAGTCGAGGAGCTGGTCCTGCTTTTCCCGCTCGGAAATGGTGCGCGTGGCCTCGAGCAGACGGTCGGACAGCGTGGTTTTCCCGTGGTCGATGTGGGCGATGATGCAAAAATTGCGCGTGTTCCGCATGGCCGTGGAGCCGGAGACTATCCGCGAGCGGCGCCCCGCGGTCAAATACGGCTTAGTCCGGGTTTGCCGACGCTCACCGAGACAGTCATGCTAGCGCTGTGATGGAACCGGCTTCGCGCCAGAAAATGATCCGCATGGCTGTCGTGGCGGCCTTGGCCCTCGCTTTGCCGTTGGCTTTGGCCATCGTAGGCGGTTGGCGCATGTGGACCGATTACCGGGCCCGCGGCGAAATGCAGGCAGCTTACAGCGAGGCCCTGCGGGAATCCTTGGAGCGCGCCGCCGACGTGGCCATGCCAGTGCCGACGCTGACCGATGAGGTAATCAACTTGGCCGTGCCGGCGGACAAATTCGAACCGGAGTTGCAGCGGGTCGTTCGGCTGGCCCATGGCATGGGAGGCAGTGCTTCCTCGTGGAACGATGGCGAGGCGGTGCGCATTGTGGCCAGCGTGCCGGCCACCTCGGCCGATCTGTTCCGCCAAGCAGTGCAGAGCAATGTGGTCAGCATGGCTGCGGCCGGCGAATCCGACACGATGACCGTGGTGCAGATCGTGCTGCGTCCGGTGGCCAGTCCATAGCAGCGGAAGAAACGGTTGCTAGCGGGCCACGCGCCGGATTTCGGTGACCGGCTCGGGATCCGGGACCGAGGGCAGAGGGGCGACGTCGGAGGCGGCGAGGGGTTCCACGGCATACTCGCCGGTTTCCTCGTTGAAGGTGAAACGGTGCGGTCCGGCGGCGGCCACATCGATCTTGATGGTCTGCGCCATTTCCATAGCGGTGCCGCGGGCCGGTATGGCGCCATGATGGGAACTGTCATCGCCCCATTGTTTTTCAAGGGATCCGTCGGCGAGGAAAACGAACTCGAGGGACTGCTGGGGCTCGAGATCGACATCGGCCTGCCAGTGGAAGTCGGACACCATGTGCAGGGGTTCGGCATTGCGGCTCCAGCCGTTGAAGTTGCCCATGAGGTTCATCCGTCCGAACCGGCTGGCCGCTTTTTTCTCGAAGCGGTAGCGCATGGTCTTTTCGTTGAAGGAGAGCACGTAGTTGCCGTTGAGCGGACCGGGAACGAGAATGGCGGCGCCGTCCTCCGTGGCCGTCCCGGTGGCCGGCATGATGCCCGTCTCGAGTCCGGTGCCGCCGTAGGCGCGGCCGGTGAGGGGATTGACGATGCGGAACTCGATATTCCGCCCGTTGGTGAAGCCCATCTCGCATTGCCAGACGTGGTCCTCGACCAATCCCATGCGCATGGACTCGTTGGTCGGATCCCAGGCGCGCGGTTGGGTGAAGTTGGCGGTGACCACGAGCGTTTTCGCCTCGGTCTGGAGAGCCACCTCCTCGTATTCGGGCTCGAAAGGCTCCGGCATCGTTTCGCTTTCCTCCGGCGGTGCCTCCTCTTCCGTTGCGGCAGCGGCATGGGTCGTTTCCCATTCATCGCGCAACTCGGCCAGATCGACGACGGACGGTTCGACCTTGGTAAGTCCGAAAATTTGGGCGCTGTAAGGGGCAAGGGAGACGGTGATTTTCTGTGTGCCGTCGGTCCGCAATGTTTCCGTGCCCACCCCGGTGAATTCGCGCCCGTATTTCGGGTCGTCCGTGTTGAGCAGAATGTTCCACTCGCCCGCCTTGGGGAAGGTGAGGGGATAATTCTCGACGGCATCGCCGGAGAAATTCATCACGACGTAGACGTCGTCCTTCGGACGGCCGGGCAGATAGCGGCGGAAGGCGAGGAGCTTTTTCTGCTCGTCCGTCTTGACCACGCGGGTGCGCGTTCCGGTGAGGGCGGCACTGCGTCCGTCGAGATTACGCCGGAGGTGGATGAGGTCCTTGTGCAATTGGAACGCATGGAAGGCGTCGTCACCGCGTTGCCAATCAAGCGGGTTGCTGTCGTGGAATTCTTTGTCCTCGAGAAGTTCCTGGCCCATGAAAACCAGCGGCACGCCGGGCGAGGTGAGGGTGAGCACGGCGGCTAGCGCGTGCTTGCGCCGGGCGGTCAGGCTGTGCGGATCGTTTTCGTCCACATCGGTGACGATGCGGCGCTTGCCGTTGAGGCGCCCGGTTTCATCGTGGTTTTCCGTGTAGATGACGCGGCGGAAGCCGAGGTCGGTGCGGATGCGGTTGGCAATGTCCTCGACTTGTTTGGCGGCGTCGGAGGATTTGATCAATTGCGGCACGACACCGCCGCCGTCGCCGTGGTGGAAGGCGTATTCCCACGAACTGTCGAAGCGCGGGTCGCCCACGGCATCCTCGGCGATGCTGATCCTGCCGGGGTATTCCTGGCGGATCATGCGCGAGAGACGGTGCAGCATGCGCTCGCCGTCCGGATTGAGGTCGCCCCCGTTGTTGTAGGCGCGGATGTTGATCACGGAGTCCCAGCGCAGTCCGTCGATTTTGTATTCGTCGAACCACATGCGCACCTGATCGGCGATGAACTCGCGCACTTCGGGGCGGCTGAAATCTGGACGCGGTCCCCACGGGGTGGTCCCGCGCGCCTCGTCCTCGTAGAAATAAATCCCCGCTTTGGTGTCGCCCCCGCCGTAGCCGTCGAATTGCCAGAGACTCAAATCCTGCGGTCCGTAGTGGTTGTGCACGATATCGAGGTGCACGGCGATGTCGCGTTCGTGGCAGGCCTTGACGAACTCCTTCAGCGCATCGGGTCCGCCGTAGGAACTCTCCACGGCGAACTGGTCGCTCGGATTGTAGCCCCAGCTGTGACGCCCGTGGAATTCGTTGACCGGCATGAGGAGGATGCAGTTCACGCCCATTTCTTTGAGGTGATCGAGCTTGGCGATGGCATCGCGCAGGGTGCCGGGCTCCCCGTCGCCGGTGTTGGGATCGTGGAAGGTGCCCGGGTGCATCTGGTAGATGACCAGATCGTTCAGCGCCGCCTTGGAATCCCTGTCCTTCATTTCGCCCCAGTCGAAAGCATCGG
Source organism: Chthoniobacterales bacterium (assembly GCA_044355525.1). Lineage (GTDB taxonomy): Bacteria > Verrucomicrobiota > Verrucomicrobiia > Chthoniobacterales > JACTMZ01 > JACTMZ01. The sequence continues at coordinate 12,946 of JBIKXZ010000038.1, read as the reverse complement.
GATCGTAGATCACCCCTCGGCCATCGGATGCGGTGACTTGGCGGGCGCGGGGGTCCTTGCGCTCGAGTTCGCCGTTGATGAGGAACATGTATTCGTCGCCCGGCTTGGCGCCGCGCACTTCGGTCGACCAGACGCCGGACGAATCTTCCTGCTTGAGCGGATCGCGCGAGCCGTCCCAGTTGTTGAACGAGCCGATGACCGAGACGGTTTTGGCATTCGGCGCCCAGACGCGGAATCTGGTGCCGCTGATGTTGCCGCCGGGGGACTTGATGAGAGTCGCTCCGAATTCGGGCGCCGCGTCCTGCGTCTGCGCTTGGGCAAAGGCGGCCAGACAGACCGCGATAGCGCAAAGAATGGGACGGGCCGGGCCTCGCATCATGTGATGTTCTGACACGTCCCGCGCAGTGGCGCAACTTCTGCGCGCGGGTGAGTTTTGGCGTGCTCCCGGCAGGGGCTTTGGTGAACCATGCCGTCCGCATGGAGCCTCCACCTTCGGACCGCCACGTCTATGACCGCGCCCGCCATATTGCGGACCTTTACCGGTTGGTTGCCGAGGTTTACGGCGACCGTCCGGCCCAGGCCCATCGCGGGAAGCAAGCGGACTTCGTCACGCGAAGTTACCGGGACCTTTACGAGCAGGCCTGCGCCTTGGGGACCGCGTTCGTCGAACTCGGACTGCAGGCGCGCCAGCATGTGGCCATCATTTCCGACAACCGTCCGGAGTGGATGCTCTGCGACGCGGCGACCCTGCTCTGCGGGGGCGCGGACGTGCCGCGCGCCTCGGACACCACAGCGCAGGAGATTTCCTTCATCGTGGCACACAGCGACAGCGTTCTGCTCGTGGTGGAGAACCTTCACGTGCTGGCCCGTGTGCTGGAGGTGCGGTCCGCCTTGCCCAAGGTCAAACACCTCATCCTGATCGAGGGCGAGCCGCCGGCGGATTCGGGGGCGCTGAAGCTGGCTGATTTGCTCGAGCGCGGACGTCATCTCCGGGCCGCGGGTGACCGGGTGATCGAAGAGCGCCTCGCCGAAATCCGGGGCGACGATCTTTTCACCATCATCTACACCTCGGGAACGACCGGCACGCCCAAGGGGGTGATGCTGACCCATGACAACATGATGTCACAGGTGAAGTATCTGCCCTTCGACCTCACGCCGGGAGACCGTGTGCTTTCGATTTTGCCCGTGTGGCACAGCTACGAGCGAGTGTTTGAAATGGTCACGGTCAGCCGCGGGGCCTGCACCTATTACACAAGCTTGCGGACGGTGGGGGAGGATTTGCGCAAGGTCCGGCCGACTTGGATGGCGTCCGCGCCGCGCTTATGGGAAGGCCTCTATAATCGCATTCTACAAAACGTGGCGCAGGCCCCGCCGCTGCGCCGCGGACTCTTCCGTGCGGCCTACCATTGTTCGCGGCAATACGAATCGGCACTGTTCTTTCTCACGGGACGCCGACTCGATGTGCACGGACGGTCCTGGCTCGAGTCGCTCAAGCTGGGGGCGCAGAGCATCTTAGCGCTCATCGTCTATGCTTTGCCGCGGAAAGTTCTGGATGCGCTGGTCCTGAAAAAGCTGCGGGGTGTGGTCGGCGGCGAATTCAAGGGCACCGTCTCGGGAGGAGGCGCGTTGCCCCCGCATGTGGACGAGTTTTTCAACTACATCGGAATCCCCGTGCTCGAGGGCTACGGCATGACCGAGACTTCGCCGGTGCTCGCCGTGCGCACGTGGCGCAAACTTGTCATCGGGACCGTCGGACCGTTCTGGCCTCGCACCGAAATCCGCATTGTGGATCCGACCGACGGCAAAACGATCTACCCCTCGGGTCTCTTGGGCAAGGGAGGGCGGGGAATCAAAGGCGAAATCCATGCCAAAGGCCCGCAGGTCATGAAAGGCTATTACAAGAATCCCGAGGCCACGGACAAAGTGCTCAAGGACGGATGGATGAATACCGGCGATCTGGGAATGGTCACCTTCAACGATTGCCTGAAAATTCTCGGCCGCTCCAAGGAGACGATCGTGTTGCTCAGTGGCGAAAACGTGGAACCCGTGCCCATCGAGGCCAAGCTGCTTGAGTCGCGCTTCATCGAGCAGTGCATGGTGGTCGGTCAGGATGAAAAGCACCTCGGAGCTTTGATTGTCCCGTCCGTCGAAGGCTTGAAACAACAGGGATTCAACATCACGTCGTTGGCCGAGGCGGAAGCGGATCCGAAAATCGCCGAGGTCATCGGGGCGGAAGTGCGGCGCCTGGTCGGACGCGAGCAGGGATTCAAACCGTTCGAATTCGTCCTGGGTTGGCGCTTTGTGCCGAAGGCTTTCGAGGTGGGGGACGAATTGACCGGCACCTTCAAGCCCAAGCGCCATGTCATCACGGACAAATACTCCGACCTGATCGACGCGATGTATCACCAGACGCGCACGGGTCGGAAGGTGTAAGCGCGTGGCGGTTGTTCAGGAGCGTCCCGGCAAGTGCTCTGCGCAGTATTCCTCGCCATCGGCGGACACGCGGAAGTCGAGATCAGGATCCGACGCTTCGGTGCGTCCGCATTTCGCGCAGCGGTGCACGGTGGATTCCTCGGCTGGGCGGAATTTGCGCAGCCGGGCGGCGTCCGTGTGGCGCGTTTTGGCTTCACGCAGGAAACCGGGGAGGAAAAACAGGAGGTAATTGGCGAGGGAGGCGGCCGTGGCCATTTTGGCGGCGAGGGGGAGCAGGGCGAACTGAAGCGCCACCATGCCGGCGAGAACCCAAGCGATGTATTTCACGCGCGTCCGGAGGACGAAGAAGAGGAAGATTTCGTAGTTCGGGGCGACCGTGGCGAAGGCAAAGAACAGCGAAAGATTCAGGAAGGTGTTGCTCGAGCCGCCGCCGAAAAAGAATGCGGCGATGGTGCAGCCGATCATGCCGACCAGATAGAAAACGTTGAGTTTGAGCGCGCCCCAGTGCTCTTCGAGCGCGGTGGCAAGGAACCACATGAAGAGAAGAAGAAAGAAGACCCAGAACGCGCTGGAGGTTTGCGGGATGAAAATGTAGGTGACCAGACGCCAGAGCTCACCTTGCCGGACTTTCTCCGGAATGAGCGCGAGCATGCCGGCGTACGCAGGGTCGATGGTGACGAGGAGAAAGGTGAGCGCATTGAGCAACACCACGGCCTTGAGGACGCCCGGCGTGCCGAGCCACGGCACATAGCGTCCCAGAAAATCCCAGATTTTGCCCGCCGGCGCGTCCGTCATGGCGCGGGCGTCTTTTGCTGCCAGGGCCAGCGGCCGTTGATTTCCAACTCGAGCGAAAAGCTCAGGAAGGTGCGGATGAGCACGATCGCGCCGAGCACGATCATGTTCTGCAGCGTGGGGGCCACGGCCACCGTTTTGATGATGTCGCCGGCCACCAGCAACTCGAGTCCGAGCAGGATGGCGCGCCCAAGATTCTGGCGGTAGGCCATGTAGCGGTCGAGGCAGGGCGGCGGCGCGCTTAACAGGGCCCGGCCCGTGGCGGCGATAATGCCGAGCACAATGACCGCAACGCCGGCACCATCGATCACCATGCCGATGGATTCCACGGTTTGCTGAAAGTTCATCATCGTCCCAGCGTGCCTGCCGGATCCGGCTGGGACAAGCATGCAGGCTGGTCAGGGCGAATGGCGGGATCCATCATGCTGTGACGGACCCATGGGCACGGAAATCGAGCGCAAATTCCTCGTGAAAAGCGATGCTTGGCGCGCTGGGGTTGCCGAGCGGAGCGTGCTGCGTCAGGGCTACCTTGCGGCGGAGAACGGCAACACGGTCCGGATCCGGGTAGCTGGCGATAAGGCATGGTTGACGGTCAAAGGCCCGGCTGCGGGGTCTCGCCGCGCGGAATTCGAATACGCGGTGCCGACGGATGACGCGTTGGCCATGCTGGAGTTGTGCGGGACGCGCTTGGTCGACAAGGTCCGCAGCCTGGTTCCAAGCGACGGGCACGTTTGGGAAGTCGACGAATACGCAGGACCGAATGCCGGACTGATCACGGCGGAGGTCGAATTGGATTCGGAGAACGCGGAGGTGCCATTGCCGCCGTGGCTCGGTCCGGAGGTGACGGGAGACCGGAGGTTCGACAACGCGAGTTTGAGCGCGCGGCCATTTGGCACATGGGAGGCTGCCGAACGGCCGGTTTCCGGCTCCTTGGCCCGTGATTAGTGCTAGCCTTATAACAGCATACAATACATGTCATATATACTTTCTAACAGTGTAAATCCCGCCCTACGATCCGCTTTCTCAAATTATGGCACTGTCTGACTGTGATCGTTCTGTGCGCCGCCGCGCGGCTTGGCAGATGGGTTACGTTGCGCTGTTTGCCCTGTTTGTTCTTTGGCCGAATCTTCAAGCGGCACCGAGTCTGGTCCTGATTGCTGCCACGGCCTTGGCGGCGATTTGGCTGGTTGGCGTTTTGGCGGCCTGGGCCAAGGTTCCGCGGGCCGACGAGTTTTTGCTCTGCGGGTCTGCGGCGCCGTTCCTGCTGGGCCTGACCCAATTGGCTTATCGGATCGACTTCCTCCGGGTTCACGGTGCCCTCACCCGTCCGGGCGTGGCAACCGATTCGGCCGCTGGCTTTCTTGTCGTGTGGGCGGCGGAGCTACTGCTTGTGCTGGTTCCCGGCCTGATTTTTGTCTGGTGGAATGCGCGGGCCTTGGCGCCGGTTCAACCAAGTCGGCCGGTTTCAGCGAGCAAGCGCACGTAGGCACCGACGGCGTCCTGCCACGAGCGCAAGGGACGCCCCAGCAGTCCTTCGATGCGGCCGCAGGTCATCGGGCTGTAGACCGGCCGTTTGGCCACCATGGCCTTGATGTCGGAGAGCTTGAGGGATTCCACGATGGTGGTCTTGACCGGAAGTCCGAGGGCCGTGGCCACCTTGATCCCCTCCTCGGCCCAATCGCGCCACGTGCAGACGCCGCGGTTGCAGACGTGGTAGACACCGCCCGGGGCTTCGGGAGTGAACAAAGCACGCAAGGCCTCGACCACATCGAGCGTATAGGTCGGTGAAGACCATTTGTCGGCCACAGCTTTGACCGGTTCGCCGCGCAAGGATTGCTGCAGGGCTTTGTCGACAAAGCTGTCGCGTTCCGGGCCGAAGACCCAAGACACGCGGACCACGGCATGACGGTCACCTGCCGACAAGACCTGCTCTTCGCCCTCGAGCTTGGTCTGGCCATACCACGAAACCGGATCGGGCGCGGCATCTTCGTTATAGGGATCTTTGGCGTTGCCGGAAAAAACGTAGTCCGTGCTGATATGGATGAGACGCGCTCCGCTGTCGGTGCAGGCGCGGGCGATGGCGCCGGGTGCGTCGGCATTGACCGTGCGGGCCAGGTCGCGCTCGGTTTCGCAGACATCGACATTGGTCATGGCGGCCGAGTTGATGACGACACCGGGCTTTTCGGCATGGACGAGATTGGCGACCGCGGCGGGATCGGACAAGTCGGCTTCCGCGCGTCCGAAGGCGCGCACGTCCCAAGTGGCGGCGTATTCGCGGGCCAGCGCGGCGCCGAGGCGTCCGCCGGCTCCGAACACGAGCATCTTCGGGCGGTCGGCGCTCACTTTTCCTGCGCGGTCAAGGCCCCCAACATGAAGGCGTGCATTTCTTCCTCGAGGACATCGAACTGCTTGTCTTCCGAGCGGATCTTGAGGAACCAGTCCATGCTTTCGTGCATGAGCCGGATGCCGAGCACGGTGGCGAAAGCGCAGAAGAAACGCGCGTTGACCTGCTGGGATGACAGCTGCGGGATGGTCCGTTGCAATTCGTCATGGTAGCGGTCGAGAACCGGCTTGTAGAACGTCTTGTGGATGTGGGCGAAGCGGCGCGGGTCGTCGATCATCATCTGGGCGACGAGGCGCACCATGATGGCGCGGTTGTTTTTGCCCTGGCGCAGGGCTTTGAACATCGGATCGATCAGCGCGCCAACCAATTCGCGCACGGGAATAGCCTCGCGTCCGTGCCTCTCGCGCAGGCGGTCGAGGCGCGCCAGGCGGTCGTTGTTGATCGGGGTGAGGCGCCGGTCGGCCAAAGCGATGATGAGTTTGTCCTTCGATCCGAAGTGGTAATTGACCGCCGCGAGATTGACCCCGGCCAAGACGGTGACATCGCGCAGGGACATGCCGTGGAATCCGCTGGCGGCATAAATGCGTTCCGCCGCACGGAGGATGCGCTCACGGGTATTCTCGGCGGCCTTTTTGGGCATACGGACGTTTGAAACATCCACTCACCGCGCGCGTCCGTCAATCCCTGTCTTGGCCCGCAAGGTTTCGGACCTTAGATTCGGGTCATGGCCGCACCCTCGCATCCCGACGTCGCCGAGCTGCGTCGCAACTACACGCGGGACGGCTTGCGCCGAGGCGACCTTGATCCCGATCCGGTCGGACAATTCCGCAAATGGTTCGGCGAGGCTGTGACGGCGGAACTGGTCGAGCCCAATGCCATGGTCCTGGCCACCACCGACGGAAAGCGTCCGAGCACCCGCACCGTGCTGCTCAAGGCTTACGACGAGCGCGGATTCGTTTTCTTCACCAACTACGAGAGCCGCAAGGCGCGGGAAATCGCCATCGATGCGCACGTCAGCCTCCTTTTTCCGTGGTATCCGCTCGAACGTCAGGTCGGCATCCTCGGCCGGGCCGAGCGCATCAGTGCCGCCGAGTCGTTGGCCTACTTTGCTTCCCGTCCGCACGGAAGCCGCTTGGGCGCCTGGGTCTCGCAGCAGAGCGCTGTGATCAGTTCCCGGAAATTTCTCGAAATGAAGTGGGACGAAGTGAAGCGCAAATTCGCCGACGGCGAGGTCCCCCTGCCCTCGTTTTGGGGCGGTTTTCGGGTGGTGCCGTCCGAGGTCGAATTCTGGCAGGGGCGCGAAAACCGTTTGCATGACCGGTTCCGGTATACGCGATCGGGGGACGTCTGGACGGTCGAGCGCTTGGCTCCCTGACGCGGCGCTCGACGCTTGGTGGGGGGAGCGCTACTATCTGCGGCTCAATTTATGGCCAAAAGCAAAGCTCCTATCGGAAACATGGTCATCGCCCAGAGCGGCGGACCGACCATGGTGATCAACCAAAGCCTCATCGGTGCCGTCCTCGAGGCGAAAAAGCACAAGCAGATCAAAAACATCTACGGCTCCCTGCACGGCATCGCCGGAATTCTCGGGGAGAACTTCATCGATCTGCGCAAGGAAAGCACAGCAACGCTCGAAGCGGTGGCCAAGACGCCGTCCTCCGGCCTCGGCTCGGTGCGCAAAAAGCCGACCAAGGACGACTGCTTGGCCATCTTCAAAGTCCTGCAGAAGTATAACGTCCGCTACTTTTTCTATATCGGCGGCAACGACACCGCCGAGACGACGCACATCATCAACGAGGAAGCTAAAGCGAACAATTATCCTCTTCAGTGTTTCCACGTTCCCAAGACGATCGACAACGATCTCAAGGAAAACGACCACACGCCGGGCTTCGGCAGTGGCGCGCGTTTCGTCGCTGAGGCATTCATGGGTGACAATCTGGACAACCGTGCGCTGCCCGGAGTGAAGATCAATATCATCATGGGACGCCACGCCGGGTTTCTCACGGCAGCGGCTGCGCTTGCGCGGGTCTATCCGGACGATGGTCCGCATCTCGTGTATTTGCCCGAGCGTCCGTTCGATGAAGGCAAGTTTGCCAAGGACGTGGAGCGCGTTTACGACAAGCTCGGCCGTTGCGTCGTGGCGGTTTCGGAAGGTATTTGCGACAAAAACGGCACGGCCATCGCGGCCAAGCTGAGCAAGGAAGTCGATTCGCACGGCAACGTGCAGCTGAGCGGCTCCGGGGCGCTCGGCGACCTTTTATCCGGCATCATCAAGGGCAAAACCAAGATTTCCCGCGTTCGCGCCGACACCTTCGGTTATCTTCAACGCTCGTTCCCTGACATCGCCTCATCGGTCGACTCGGCCGAGGCCCGCGAAGTCGGCAAGTTGGCTGTGCGGCATGCGGTGGCCGGCAAGATCCAGAGCGGATCGGTGACAATCAACCGCAAGCCGGGCAAGAAATACGCGCCGTGCTACGGGCTGGTCGAACTGCGCAAGGTTTCGAAAGAAACCCGTCACATGCCGGACAAGTTTATTAACAAGGACGCGAACGACGTGACGCCCGCTTTCATCGCCTACGCCAAACCGCTCGTCGGCAAGCTGCCGGTCATCGGGCGGTTCAAGGGCGTGAAGGTGAAGAAGGTGCGGTAGCGCACTTTGGTGTAGCCGCGGCACTCTGTGCCGCGATTCTTTTACAACGAACGTGGGCACAGAGTGCCGCGGCTACAGGACTTTAGGTCGCGTGTTCTTGAAGCGCTTGGAGGGGAACGATGGCGAGCGCGCCTTCGTTGGTCGCCCCAAGATTGACCTTGGGGGCCTTGCCGGCTTCGTGGGCTTCGAGCCAGCGGCTGGCGCAGAGGCACCAGTGGTCGCCGGGTTTGAGTCCGGGAAAATCGTATTGCGGCATCGGGGTTGTCAGGTCGTTGCCGCGGGATTTGGAAAAAGCGAGGAATTCGGCGGTCATCACGGCGCACACGGTGTGCGAACCGTGGTCCTGCGCGCAGGTGTGGCAGTGGCCGTCGCGGAAAAAGCCGGTGTTCGGCTCGAAGCTGCAGGGCTCGAGTGGTCCGCCGAGGACATTGCGGGCCGCTTCGGTCCCCTCGCCTTGGCTGAGATCGCGGACAGCCATGGTTACCAGCCGAGGATGAGCGCGAAGACCAGCGGGGCGACGATGGTGGCGTCGGATTCGATGATGTATTTCGGCGTGTGCGCCTCGAGTTTGCCCCAGGTGATCTTTTCGTTCGGCACGGCGCCGGAATAGGAACCGTAGCTCGTGGTCGAGTCGCTGATCTGGCAAAAGTAGGCCCAGACGGGAATGTCCTCGAGTTGCAGGTCCTGGTGGAGCATGGGCACGACGCAGATCGGGAAGTCGCCGGCGATGCCGCCGCCGATTTGGAAAAAGCCGACCGGCGTGGGCGATGTCTTTTGATACCAGTCGGCGAGGAAGGTCATGTATTCGATGCCGGTGCGGACGGTGTGAACGTTTTTGATTTCGCCGGTGATGACGTGCGACGCATACATGTTGCCCATGGTGGAGTCTTCCCATCCGGGCACGATGATCGGGATGTTTTTCTCCATCGCGGCGATGACCCACGAGTCCTTCGGGTCGATCTGGTAATACTGTTTGAGCTTGCCCGACTTGATCGTGCGCCACATGAACTCGTGCGGGAAGTAATGCTCGCCGGCGGCATCGGCAGCCATCCATTCCTCGAGTACGGCTTTCTCCAGACGACGCATGGCCTCCATTTCGGGGATACAGGTGTCGGTCACACGGTTCATGTGCCGGTCGAGCAGGGCTTGTTCGTCGGCCGGCGTGAGGTCGCGGTAATGCGGGACGCGCTCGTAGTAGTCGTGGGCGACGAGATTGAAGATGTCTTCTTCGAGGTTGGCGCCGGTGCAGGAAATGATGGCGACCTTGTCACGCCGGATCATTTCGGCCAGCGAGAGCCCGAGTTCCCCTGTGCTCATGGCACCGGCGAGGGACACGAGCATCTTGCCGCCGTTGTCGACGAGCTTGCTGTAGCCGTCGGCGGCGTCGACGAGCGCGGCGGCGTTGAAGTGGCGGTAGTGGTGACGGATGAAGTCGGAGACGGGTTTGCTCATGGGATTAGACTTTGACGTGGAAGGATTCGCCCGGCTTCACCGAGCGGCAGAAGGCGGCGAGCAATCTGGCCATGGCAGCCAGATCGTCAAGGTCGATGACCTCGACCGGCGAATGCATGTAACGGTTGGGCAGTCCGAGCGAGGCGGTGGGAATACCGCCGCGCTGGAGAAAGAACGCGTCCGCATCCGTGCCCGTGCGGCGCGGATTGGCTTCGCGCTGAACGGGGATCTTTTCCTTCGCGGCGACCTCGAGCAGGCGCTGCACGACGACCGGATGATTCGAGCTACCGAAGGAAATGACGGGTCCTTGGCCGAGGCGGACGTCTCCGTGTTTCGGCTTGGAGCAATTCGGGATGTCGGTGCCGTGGGTTACGTCGACAACCAGAGCGACATCGGGTTTCAGCGCATAGGCCGCCATGGTCGCGCCGTAGAGTCCGTTCTCTTCCTGCACGGTGGATACCGCGGTCACGCAGACCGGCGGCTTCTTTGCGGCGAGTTGACGCAGCGCTTCCCCGGCGGACCACACCCCGATGCGGTTGTCGCAGCCGCGGGCCGCCACGCGGCTGTTTTGCAGACGCTCGAAGCCGTCCGCATAGGTGATCGAGTCTCCCACCCGCACGAGTTTCCCGGCCTCGGACTTCGAGCCTGCGCCGATATCCACATACATTTCGTGGAGTTCGGGAACTTTTTTGCGGTCGTCGGGCTCCTGCAAATGGATGGCCAGCGATCCGGTCACCCCCGGGATGGTGCCCTTCGGTCCATGCACATGGACACGCTGTCCGCGGAAGAGCGCGCGGTCGATCCCGCCGATACCTTGGACGAAGAGGAATCCATCGTCATTGATGTGCGAGACCATGAAGCCGAGTTCGTCGATGTGTCCGGCGAGGACGATATGCGGTGTTTTGTCCGGGTTTCCCAAACGCGCGAAGGCGTTGCCGTAGGCATCGGTGGTGAATTCGTCGCAGTGCGGTTTGACGTAATCCGCCCAGACGCGCTGGCAGCCGGTTTCGAATCCGGAGGGCGACGGCGTGGCAATGAGGTTCTCGAGGAATTTGAGCGGGGCTTTGTCCACGTGCGCACTATGCAAACCGCGGACCGCGGGGGCAAGACCTCGACGGCGGAAAAACCTTCGGGCACGATGCGCGTTCCCCGATGAGTTTCCCGCGCGCCACGCTCCGTGAATTACGGCCGACCGTCCGTCTGGCGGCTCCGATCACCGCGGGTCAGGTCGGCCAGATGCTCATGGGTGTGACGGACACGGTGATGGTCGGCCATGTCGGCACCCTGGCCTTGGCCGCGTGCGCTTTCGGCAACAACATCCTCATGATTGCCGCCATTGGCGGTTACGGCGTGCTTACTGCGGTGTCCGTCCGTGTTTCCCACGCGCATGGTGCGGGTGCGGTCGATGCCATGGCCCGGGCCTACTACGGCGGCGTCGGACTGTCCCTCTTTGGGGGCGTGCTCTGCGCGATTGGCATGCATTTGCTTTATCCCGCGTTCCATCATTTGGGCCAGGCCCCCGGGGTGGTCGAGGAGGCCCGGGCCTACACCCTCATTGTCGCTTGGTCGTTGATCCCGGCTTGGCTGACGGCGACGGCGCGGAATTATTTGGACAGCCAATCGCGTCCTTGGCCGGCGTTCTGGATCATGTTCGCGGGGGTTTTGCTCAATGTGCTCCTCAACTGGATCCTGATCTTCGGCAACCTCGGGGCGCCTGCTCTCGGCTTGGCCGGCGCCGGTTGGGCCACGCTGATCAGTCGCGTGGTCACGTTCGTTGCGCTCACGTGGTTCGTCTTGGCCGGGAGCAGCGCGCCGTCGGAGCCATGGCAACCGGATCGCGCGTGGTGGCGGGAGCAGGCAGCTTTGTTGCGTCTGGGCACACCCACGGGCTTGCAACTGGTCAGCGAGGTCGGGGCATTCTCGGCGGCGGCTTTGCTCATCGGCCGTCTCGGCGCGGTGCCGCTGGCCGCGCATCAAATCGCCATCACCTGTGCCTCGACAACCTTCATGTTCCCGCTGGGCGTGGCCATGGCTTCGACGGTGCGCATCGGACAGGCGCTCGGGGCGGGACGGCGGGAATTGCTGCGTCCGATCGGCGCGGGCGCGTGGGTGCTCGGGTTGGTTGTCATGGCGGCCTTTACCGTGATCCTTATCGTGGCCGGCCCGGCCATCGCGCGGGCCTTTGTTAGCGATCCGCCGGTCATTGCCATTGCGGCGCAGTTGCTGGTCATTGCGGCGATTTTCCAGCTGGTCGACGGCGTGCAAGTGGTTGGCTCGGGACTGTTGCGCGGCTTGCACGACACGAAGGTGCCGATGTGGATCAATCTTGTTGCCTACTGGGTGATTGCCCTTCCGCTCGGTTCCTGGTTCGCCTTCGGACGCGGTGAAGGCGCGGTCGGGATGTGGGTCGGCTTGGCTTGGGGTTTGCTGTTTGCCGCGGTGCTGCTCGTGCTGCGATTTGTGCGGAAGACGCGGGTGTAAAGCGGCAGACGGCTGGGCCAGCCATCCCTACCGCGGCGGTAGACCGCGTCAGTGGCTCAGCGCGTAGGCCAGGTGCGGGGTGTAGAGCTTCGGCTCGAGCAGGAAGCTGTCATGGCCTTTTTCCGAATGGACGGTGAGACGGAGGTGCGGGACGCCGGCTTTTTTCAGTTCGGCGCAGATTTCGGTTTGGTAGTCGGGATAGAAGCAGCAATCGCTGTCGATGGTGAAGACGAGATAGTGCTGGTCTTTGCAGCGTCCGAAAAGCGGCTGCCAACCGGCGGCTTTGGCGTCCTCGTAGAGGTCGAATTGCTGCCACGCGTCGATGATGCGCAGGTAGCTGTTGGCGTCGAAGCGCTTCACGAACTTTTGGCCCTGATAGAGCATGTAGCTCTCGAGAACGCTCGAAATTTCATACCACGGGAGATCGGCCTCGGGCTGGACGATGTCGACGCGGGCGCGCTCTTCGATGACGTCGGCGTAGAGGAAGGTTTTGTGGCTGATCATGCGCGCGAGGGCCAGACCGTGGACCGGACCCGGCGTGCCGTAGTAGTCTCCTCCCCGGAAGTCCGGGTCCCGGGTGATGGCGATGATCTGCTCGAGGTTGTGCATTTGCTGCAGCCCGTGCGAGCGGAGCCCGGTGCCGATGGTGACGATGTTGGAGACGCGGTCCGGCCAGTGCACAGCGAGGTCGAGAGCCATCATGCCGCCGAGCGAGGTCCCGACCACGGCGTGCAGTTTTTCGATGCCGAGATGCGCGAGCAGCGGCAGTTGCGAGCGGACGATGTCATGGACGG
>JBIKXZ010000253.1:0-2992 GCA_044355525.1 Chthoniobacterales bacterium | reverse complement strand
CGGGCGCTTCAAGTTTTGCGATCAGAAGTAGGATATCGTCGTGAGCGGATCCCCGGCGGCGGATCCTGCGAAATGACCGGCAGCGGAGCCGAGTCTGCGAGACAGCCGACAGACACACCCGCCGCTACATAAGCGTGGAATCAACCGCGGAGGACGCTAAGGTGGAATTTCGGGAAATCCTCCCGCCTCTGCGCGTTACCTGCTCTATCTGCGGTTTTCCTAACTACCGACCACAGCAACGACGATCTCCCGCCGGTGCGGCACGAGGCGGTGTTCGAGGAGGAAGATGCCCTGCCATGTCCCGAGGGCCATGCGACCAGCGGTCACGGGAATTGTTTCGCTCGTGCGGGTCACGGTCATGCGCAGATGGCTCGCCGTGTCGTCGGGACCTTCCGCGGTATGGATGTGCCACGCTTCGCCGTCCGGCGCAATGCGATCGAGGAACTCGTGCAAATCGTCGCGCGCCGAGGGATCGGCGTTCTCGTAGATGACAAGACTCGCGCTGGTGTGACGGACGAACACCGTGACGATGCCTTCTTGCAGTCCCGACGGGTCGACAATGCGCGCAACCTCGTCGGTGATTTCGTAACTACCGCGTCCACGGGTGCGGACTTCGAAGGTGGCGGTTTTGGCGATCATGACATTCCGTAGAGGGCCTGTACGAGCCGTGCCGGGCGCGATTCGCGGAGCACGCCATTTTCCATGCGATTCATGACATAAGCAAAGCCGATCCGGTTGTCCGGATCGGCAAAAGCGAGGCTGCCCCCAGCGCCGGGGTGACCGAATGCGTCGACCGAAGGACCGAAGGTCGCGCGCAGCTTTCCGCCGGATCCATCGAGCGGATCCATCATGAAACCGGCGGAGAACGCAGTCGGTTGCCGCAGGACGAGATCGGGTCCGTTGCTTGCCCGCCGCGTGAGGGCCTCGCGCCACGGTCCGTGGAAAAAATCACCCGCGGCAAGGCGGTCGTAAAATCGGGCCAGCGAACGCGCGTTACCGATGCCGCCGAACGACGGGATGGACGCGTGCCAAACTTCCGGGCGATTCGTCGCAGCAGCGCCCAGGATGCCGGCCGGTTGGGCGAAGGACCGTGCAGTCAGGGAGGATTTGTCGGACAAGGCCGCTTCGAACGGTCCGGGTGCCTTGAGGTCCTCGACGCGCGCGGCGTGCATGCGCGCGACATGCGAGTGCAACCCGTCGGGCAGACCGATCCAAAAGGACAGAGCCAGCGGATCGCCGAAGATCTTACGCCAATACGCACCAAGCGGCATGCCGGCTGCGCGGCGCACGACGGCATCGAGCAAGTAACCGAAAGTCCGCGGCGCGTAACCGTGCGCAGTCTCCGGCGTCCAGTTCGGCGCCTGCGCGGCGAGCGCGGCGGCCACGCCTTCGAGATCGAGAATATCGGGCCCTTCCCGATCCAGCGCCGCCAAGCCCGCACGGTGGGCGAGAAGATCGGAAAATGTGATCCGTTCCTTCCCTGCCACACCGAACTCCGGCCAGATTTTGGTCACCGGCTCGTCGAGAGGAACGCTTGTCTCTTGGAGCGCATGCAACGCACAGGCCGCAGCTGGACCCTTCGTCGCCGACCAGCAAAAGACGAGCGTGTCTGCGGTCCAAGGCTCGCGTTGCGCCGCATCGCGCCATCCGCCACCGAAGCGGAGCACCTCGTGTCCGTCCTGCCACACGCAAACCTCGGCGCCGATTTCCTCCCCGCGCGCGAAATTCTCCTCGAACGCCGCCCGCACCCGCGCGACGGCCGCTTCGTCCAAGCGCCTCATGCCAACTTGCCGATGACGTCTTCCAGATCGGGATCGTAACGGGCGATCTCGCGGAATTTTTCGTCCATGTTGAAACTCATCTGGAGATAGCTCTGCGCTTCCTCCGGATTGCCGAGCACCGCGTGGTAACAACCGAGATTGTAAAAATAAACCGGCTCGCGCAGCAGCGAAGCGGGACCTTGTTGCAAAAGTTCCATCGCTTCGGCCGTGCGTCCGAGTTCGTGCAGGCAGAAGGCGCCGTGGATGTAGCAGAGGCTGAGTTCCGGATGCCCGGCCCGCAGCGCCTCGCAGGCGTCCAGCGCGTTCTCCCAGCGCCGCGCGCGCATCAGGATGTAGACGCGTAGCTGGGCCACATCCTCATGGGCGCGGTCCTCCTCCGGCACCCGCTCCAGTTCGGCGAGGGCCTCGTCAGCCATGCCCAGTTCGAGGTAACCTTGGGCGGCATTGATATAATGTTGCAGGGCGATGGCTGTAGCTAAAGGCAAAGGGGAAAGCCGCGCAACCCAAGTTGTCCGGACCCGTTTTTTCCCGGTGGACACCGGGGCGGCGGCGGTGCAATTTATCCCTTCCTGCTGCTCACGTGGCGGAACTGGCAGACGCGTGCGTCTCAGAAGCGCATGGGGTGACCCGTGGAGGTTCGAGTCCTCTCGTGAGCATTTACCCGATGCAAAACCCCGCCAAGGTCCGCGGCATATTCAGCGCCATTGCCGGGCGATACGACCTGGCCAACCATCTACTGTCCGGCGGTCTCGACTTCCTCTGGCGCGCCCGCGCCGTGCGCATGGTCGGAGCGTGGCAACCGCGGAGCATTCTCGACCTCGCCACCGGCAGCGGCGATCTCGCCTTGGCCATGCAAAAAGCCATGCCGCGAGCGCAGATCGTCGGCGCCGACTTTTGCCTGCCCATGCTACAGGTCGCGGCGCGCAAAGGATTACGTCCGCTCGTGGTGGCCGACGGCACCCGCTTGCCTTTCTCCGACACCTCGTTCGACGCCGTGACGGTGGCCTTCGGGTTGCGCAATATGGAGTCATGGCCCGGCGCGCTGCGGGAAATGTCCCGCATCCTCGTGCCCGGCGGTCATTTGCTCATCTTGGATTTCTCCATGCCGGGACCGCTTCTCGCACCGCTGTATCGTTTTTATCTGCACCGCGTACTCCCACTGGTGGCCGGAATGCTCACCGGCAACCGGGCGGGTTACGAATATCTCGGCG
>JBIKXZ010000164.1:0-5368 GCA_044355525.1 Chthoniobacterales bacterium | reverse complement strand
TTTCCGGAGATGCTGATCAGGATCAAAACCCTCCGACGCCGCATTGCGGAATTTTCCGAGGAAGGCCGCACGGTCGCCGCGACCGCGGATGTAATCGCAAACGAGATCCGCCTCGGCCAAATCGTAGACCACGACGAAGTGACCCGCGCCACCGCCGGACGCGCGGGCGCGCGAACTGGTGGCGCGCGTTTCCTCGTGGTCGGCTTTGCCATGGATGACCGAAGTCACGCCATCGTTCGCGTATTGCCGGACCCGTTTCCACACGCTCATCACGTCGCCGCAAGTGGTGTCGACGATCTGGCAACCGCGCGCCTTGATGCGTTCCTGCACGGCCACTTCCGCGCCGAAGGCCGGGATGATGACCACATCCTCGGGCGAGAGGTTGTCGATATCGGTCAGCTTGCAGGGACCGGTCAGGGTGCGGATGCCCATGGCGGCCAGTTGCGCGTTGACGTCCGGGTTGTGGATGATTTCGCCGACGAGAAAGAGATTGCGGTCGGCAAAGACTTTGCGCGCCGCGTAGGCCAAGTCGATGGCCCGTTCCACGCCGTAGCAAAAACCGAATTGTTTGGCCAAACGAACGGTGACATCCCCGAAGGTCGCCACGCCGCCGGAAGCCTTGAGACGCTCGACCATCGGGCTGTGGTAGTGCGATTCGACGGCGGCCTGCACCTCTTCCATGACCTCCGGGGTGCGGAGGTTGACGCGTTTGGGTGCGGCAGGCGCGGACATGGGCCATGAATGTAGCGCCGGAGCGTCCGCCGTCCAACGCCAACCTGACCCGCTTCTTGCATCCGGGCCCCGCCCCTCTATCGTTTTCCTCCTCGCCATGGACCGCGACAGCTTCTATTACGCGCTGGAGAACACGCGCACGCACCTCGAGCCGTCGGGCGTCATCGAGACCTTCGGTTCGACCGTGTTCGATTTCACGCTGGTCAGCGAATTGATGGACGAGGTGAACCGCGTGCGCCTGCGCCGTGGAACGCTGCAGGCGGAACGTCCGCGCATTGTCACCCCCGAGCATTACGCGAAAATCATGCTCGACGGCTTCGGGGACAAAGCGCGCGAATTCGCCGACTGGCTCGAGGAGCACGGCGAGGATCTGAAATTCCTGCGCTACGGTTTCCAGTTCACCAAAAGCAACCTGCGCGAGGAGGTGGTCAGCGGCCGCCTCGACAATATTTTGGCCGAGGCGGTCCGCGCCGCCCGCGACACGGGAGACCACCGCCGCGCGGTCATCGAGAGCGTGGACGACGCCTGGGAGGTTTCCCTGCTCAAGCTGGCGGTCGAGACGGCCCGCCGGTCGGCCGGGGGCAATGTGGAAGAGTGGAAGAAGCGCGGGCTGATCTGAGCTGCGCCGCCGGAGGCGCGGACGCCGCTTCTACTTTAACAAGCTCTGGTCAAGCGCGAGCCGCGGATCCGCGTTTTTGTGCTGCCCAGAGGGCCGCGATCCGGCCAAAATGGTCGACCATGAAAGTCCAACCCTTGGATTTCGAAAAACCCATCGCCGAGCTGGAAGACCAGCTGCAGCGGCTGCGCGACAAGGCCAACGGGACCGATCTGGCCGTCGACGGGGAGGTGGCCAAGATCGAGAAGAAGATCGGCGCGCTGAAGAAGGAAATCTACGACAACCTGACCGCCTGGCAGCGCGTGCAGATCGCGCGCCACACCGCGCGGCCCTTCGCCCTCGACTACCTCGGCCTGTGCTTCGAGGACTTCACCGAATTGCACGGCGACCGCCTCTTCGGCGATGACGCGTCCATGCCCTGCGGCCTGGCCAAAATAGACGGACGTCCGGTCGCGGTGGTGACCAACCAGAAAGGGCGCGACACGAAGGAGAACATCAAACGCAATTTCGGCAGCGCGCATCCCGAGGGTTACCGCAAGGCGCTGCGCGTCATGCGGCTGGCCGAAAAATTCGGCCTCCCCATCGTCGCCCTGATCGACACGCCCGGCGCCTTCCCCGGCATCGGCGCCGAGGAACGCCATATCGCCGAATCGATCGCGGTCAACCTGCGCGAAATGATGCTGCTCGAAACCCCCATCGTCGCCGTGATCATCGGCGAAGGCGGCTCGGGCGGTGCGCTCGGCATCGGTGTGGCCGACCGCGTGCTCATCATGGAGAACGCCTACTATTCGGTGATCAGTCCGGAAGGCTGCGCGGCCATCCTGTGGAAACACCGCAGCCACGCGCCCGAAGCGGCCGAGGCCCTCAAGCTCACGGCCAGCAATCTCAAGGAACTCGGACTGGTCGACGGCGTCGTGCCCGAACCGCAGGGTGGCGCGCACCACGACGCGCCCGCCGCGGCGGAATTGCTCAAGAAGTCGATCGTGCAGAGCCTCGAAGCGCTGGCCAAGGAACCGGCGGCCAAACTGCTCGACGCACGCTACGAAAAGTTCCGCCGCATGGGCGTGTTCAGCGGGGAGTAACCGAGCCGCGGGGCGCTCTACGGCGCGAGGCTGCCGGGGCCGAGGGCTTGCAGGTTGCTCTTGCGGCCGGCGGGATGCTGAGCTGCGACGACGGGCAAGGTCAGGACTTCGCCGGCTCGCGAGACTTTGACATCCACCTGGTCGCCCGCGGTGAGGAAGAACGATGCATCGAGCGCGTCCTCCGGTTCGCGGATCGCGATGTCGCCGACTTGCAATATGACATCACCCGGACGGAATTGTGCGGCGGCTGGACCGGAAGGATCGACCATGTCGATGGCCATGCGCGAGCCTTCCACCGGAGTGGGAATTTCCTGCACAGTCACGCCGGCCCAACCGTGGCGCACCTCGCCGAAGCGGGCGTGGTCGGCCCGAACTTTCTCAGCCGCGCGGATGGGCAGCACGTAGCAACCGGAGCCTTCCTCGAAACCGCTGACCAGCACGCCGACGACCTCGCCGTCGAGATTGAGCGCGGGACTGCCGGCCTGTCCGCGTTGCACCGGGACATTGGCGCGGATGTGCGTGGTGGTGAAAAATTTTCCTTTCGACTGGCGGTCGAAGCCGCCGATCACGCCGAAACTCGGCGTCATTTCGTGGTCGAAAGGGAAACCGACGACGACGAGCGGCGAGGCCACGGCGAGGTCGCGGCACTCACCCTTGGTCAGGAAGGGCGTGGGGCCGGACTCGTCGACTTTGAGCAGGGCGACACCGCTGCGCGGATCCTTGGCCAGCAGGCGGGCCGGCATCGACTTGTCGCCATGCGTCACGGTGATACCCAGTCCGTCGCCGACGACGGAGGAGAGCGTGTAAAGATGCCCGGTCGTGTCGATGAAGAATCCGGTGCCGGCCACTTTGCCGAGTTCGTCGCCCGATTCGACGCGGACAATCGCCTTCGAACTGCCTTGGAAAACTTTGGCGACGGTTGTTTCGATGGCGTCGCCCATCGCGTCGTCGTCGAGGACAGCCCCCTGCGGCGGTCCCGCCGGATTGGCTCCGGCGGGACTCACCTGCACCGCGCCAGCCAGCGCGGCGCAAAGACTAAAAACTGTAAGGCGACTCATAGCTCACCGGACGGGCCTCGAGAACGTAATGCGGCGGGAATTCGGAACGCGAGGCCAGGGGCGTGCGGACATCGCCGTGCCCGGCGGGCAGGACATTGATCATCGGGCGCGGGTCGTTGAGCGCGAGTGCCGTGCCCGGCATTCCTTGATCCTGCTGGGTGACAAGAATGACGGTCGAAACCACGACGGCGGCAGCGGCTACGGCGGCGTAGGCCATCCGGGGCACGTGGAATTCGGGGAAAGAATTGACGATGCGCTCCCAGACGAGGCTCCATGTCGGCTGACGCAACAACTCGGCGCGCTGGCGCTGATGGAAGTCGTCCATGAAACGCTCGAAATAATCCGGCGTCGGATGCTCGTAACGCTTGAGGCGCAGAAGTTTGTGGATGTCGCTGTTCATAGGCTAAGAGACCAGGAATTCCTGCAGGTAATTTTGCAGCTGGCGGTGGGCGTAAAAGAGACGGGAGCGGACGGTCCCTTCGGAAATTCCGAGAATTTTCCCGATTTCAGCATGAGGCATACCTTGGATATCGAACATAGTGACCACGGCTCTGTGTTCATTCGACAGCTTCATCATGGCCTCGTTCAATCTAACCTGCAGCTCTTTGAGATTGACTTCTCGTCTTGCGTCCGGTCCGGAGGTCAACTCGAGGAATTCGGGGTCGTTGTGGATGCCGTTGTCCACATCGTCCAGGCTCATCTTGTAGGTCCGGGAGCGCTTCTTCAGGAAATTGATCGTCATGTTGGTGGCGATGGTGTGCAGCCAAGTATAGAAGCTCGACTTGCCCTTGAAGCCTTTGATCGACCGGTAGGCCTTGGCGAAGATGTCCTGCAGCAAGTCGTTGGTGTCCTCATGGTTGGAGGTCATGTTGTAGACCAGACCGTAGAGGCGGGGGCTGTATTTTCGCACCAAGTCGTCGAAAGCCCGCGGGTCGCCGTCCTGCGTGCGTGCCACGAGATCAACATCGTTGATCTCTTGTTCCTCGGCGGTTTCTGACATCGGGGAACGAGGACACTATCAGACACCCTCCGGCGGGGGAAGCCCTCCGCTACCCGGCCAATCCGCGCGGCAAGGCCGCGGCCAAGAGCCGGCTCAACTCGGCCGCCGCGCCCCGCCCGGTCTCCATCACTTCGTCATGCGAAAGCGGCTGGTCGGTGACCCCGGCCGCCCAATTGGTCAGACAGGAAAAAGCGGCCACATTCAGGCCCAGCGCCCGCGCCTGGATCGCCTCGAAGACGGTCGACATCCCCACCGCATCCGCCCCGAGCGTGCGCAACATGCGCACTTCCGCCGGCGTCTCGTATTGCGGTCCGGGCACACAGGCATAGACACCCTCGTGCAAAGGCATCCCGAGTTCCGCGGCCTGACCGCGGAACAACCCGCGCCATCCGGCGTGGTAAACTTCCGACATGTCGTGGAAATTCGGTCCGCCGGCCAAGGGCGAAACCGCGGTGAGGTTGAGGTGGTCGGAAATCATCATCCATCCACCGGGGGCGAAGTTCGCATTGAGCGTGCCCGCCGCATTGGTCAGCACGAGCAACTCCGGTCCGAGCGTCGCCATGAGCCGCACATGCGCCGCGACCTGCGCCGCGCTGTGTCCCTCGTAATAATGCACGCGTCCCATGGCGAGAAGCAGCGGCACGCCGCCGAGTTCGGCCCCGACATACTTGCCGGCATGCCCGGGCACTTTCGATTCGGGCAGACCGGGAACGTCGGCGTAGGAGACCTCGAAAAGTTTACCGCAGGAATCGGCGAATCCGCCCAGACCGGAACCGAGGACGAGGGCCGCTTTCGGACGGAACCCGGCCAGCGCCTCGGGTACGCGGGAAAATTCGTCCGGGCGGGGGCTGGCGGACGACATGGAGAAAACCTCAGACCG
>JBIKXZ010000163.1:0-5452 GCA_044355525.1 Chthoniobacterales bacterium | reverse complement strand
GAAACCCTCTCGCTGGAACAGAACCTCGAGCGGCAGACCGAACTGGAGAACGTGGTCGACGCCAACAAAGAAGGCGTCGGTGCCATCATGCGCGGCTTCGGTCCGGCCTCCGATTACCTCAAGGCGCGCCAAGAGTTGCAGCTCCTGCGCGCCCAGCAGGTCGAGATGGGCGTCAACCTCAAGCCCCGCCACCCCAAGATGGCCGAGTTGGCCCAGCGCATCGCCCTGCAGGAACGTCTCATGGAGATTTTCCAGGGTCAGACCGCCGAGCAATTCGCCTCCCAGATGGAATCCCTCCGCGTGCAAATCCAGAACAACGAAGCCGGCATCAAGGAATGGGAAGTCAAAGCCCTCGACCTGAGCCGCCGCCTCGGCGAGTTCGAGCGTCTCAAGAGCGAAGTCGAGCGCCGCAAGGGACTTTACGAACGCCTGCTGGCCAGCGTGCAGAGCGTGGACGTCAACCGCAATATCGACCAAGACACCATCAGCGTCATGGAATACGGCACCCAGCCGTCGGTGGTGCGCCCCGACCTCGGACGCGCCCTGCTCATGGGCGGCCTCGGCGGTTTCGCCGTCGGCCTCGGTATCCTGCTCCTCATCGGCAAACTCGACGACCGCTACATTTCGGTCTCCGAACTCGAGGCCCACTCCGAACTCGATGTCGTCGGCCTCATCCCGCGCCTCAAGGCATCCGAAATGCAGGTGCTGCAGCAGGATGACAAACGCCACATCCTCGTCGAATCCTTCCGCAACATCCGTTCGAGCATCCTTTTCATGCCCGAGGGCAGCTACAATCCGAAGAGTTTCCTCATCAGCAGCGCCATCCCGGGCGAGGGCAAATCCACCCTCGCCATGGACTTGGCCGTCACCATGGCTCTGTCCGGATCAAAGACCCTTCTTGTCGACGGCGACTTGCGCCGCGGCCGCCTCAACCGGCACTTCGCCGCGAAGACCGAGCCCGGCATCGCCGAAGTCCTCAAAGACAAAGCGACCCTCGACGAGTCCATCGTCGAAACCCCCGTGCCCAATCTCAGCTTCCTGCCCCGCGGCAAATGCATGGCCGCCGGCACCGAGCCGTTGCCCGGCGCGAAATTCAGCAAGATCGTCAACACGCTTCACGACAAGTTCGATTACATCATTCTCGACAGCTGCCCGGTTCTCGCCGCCGACGACTCCAGCGCCATGGCCCCCTTGGTCGATGCCGTCTTCTTCGTCGTCCGCGCCCGTTTCACCTCCGCGCGTCTCTTCATCCGCTCGCTCAAGTTGCTCGCCGTCCGCGGCGTCATGGTCCGCGGCCTCATCTACAACTGCGCCGAGATGGGCAGCAGCGACTATCCGTATTACCAATACAAGGAATACCACCGCGCCGCCACTGCGCCCGAGACCCTCAAGGCCTGAGGCTTCGCAGCACTTCCCGAAAAGTAAAAGCGGCGTCCCCGCCGCTTAACCCCGGACATTAAGCGGCGAGGACGCCGCTTCTACTTCTTGCCTTCGCCGGGAACGCCGCTAAACTTCCCGGTCTTGTCCACGGCTAGGTAGCTCAGTTGGCAGAGCAGAGGACTGAAAATCCTCGTGTCGGGGGTTCGATTCCCTCCCTAGCCACCTCCTCTGATAATCAAGCACTTGCAGAGGTCCTTCGCCGAAATGAGGCGAAAATGCTAACAAAAGCATAACATTGGCATAACTCGGTGGATTTCTGCAGCAGCCAGGCGTGCGGGGCGGCGATCGGCTCTCTGCCTGCATAGCGAGCGCGGTCCGGTCGTTAACAGTCGCCAAAAGATTTCGGACTTCACCAAAAAGCGCCTCGCCTGTTCGGGCTCGCTTGCAGCTTCCGCCACTTGACCGCTTGGGTTGTGCTGCGTTGCCGGGTAGAAGATTGCTTATGTCGCCGAGCCGCAGAAGCAGTCGTGCGGTGCCGGCGCGCATCGGATTAGCCGGGTGGAGTGAGGCGGCGAGCCGCCATGGCAAACTGTTGCCTGCGGCGGCGGAGGGGGCGACTGGGTTGCAGCGCTACGCGGGTGCGTTCGGTTTTGTCGAAATCAACTCGAGTTTCTACCGCCAAGTGCGGCCGGACACCTACGAGAAGTGGGTGGGGGAAGTTCCCGAGGGATTTTGTTTTTCGGTCAAAATGCACCGCCTCATCACGCACTACACGCGGCTGAAGAACACCGAGTTGCTCGGTGATTTTTTCGGTTCGGTGGCGGGGCTCGGCGCGAAACTTGCCGTCGTGCTGGTGCAATTGCCGCCCACGCTGGTCTTCGATGCGGAAGTGGCGGACCGGTTTTGGTCGGCCTTGCGAAAACTTTACCGTGGCTGCGCTGTCTGCGAGCCGAGGCACGCTTCATGGCACGAGCCTCCGGCGCTGAAGCTTCTCGGCGAGTATGGCATTGGCCCGGTGCTCACCGAAATCCCTGCGGCCAAGGAAGATCCGTTGCGCGGGGCAAAGAGGGAGATCCCGCTTTACGTCCGTTTGCACGGGACGCCGCGCAAGTATTACAGCTCCTACGGCGACCAAAACTTGGCGCGCTTGGCGGAGTTCCTCGAGGACCATGCGGACCGGCGGCGCTACGTGGTCTTCGACAACACCGCCGGTCCGGCCGGGGTGCGCAATGCCTTGCAACTGCAGAAGCTCGTCGGGGAGGCGAAAGCCGTCTAAACGGTGAGCATGGAAGAAGAAGCACCTCTGGAGAAACGCGAACATTGGCGTTTAGCCGCCCTCATGGTGTGCGTCCAGTTGCTCGATGTGGCTGTGACCAACAAGCTGTGCTCGACGGGCGAACTCAACGCAGCCGGTGTGGCCGTGGTACAGACGTTCCATTACGGCAGCAATTTCCTTCTCCTGCTCCTCCTTTCTCTCATCGTCTTGGCCGTGTTCCGCCCGCACTCGCGCATCATCCTACCCGGGCTCACCGCCTATCTGGTGTTCGCCTTGTTGCATCTGGTGGTCAATGTGGGTGCTCTTCTCTTCAGCGCCACAGCCAAGGCCACGGGGCTGGCCAGCCTGTGGGACGTGGGAGCCATCGGGGCCATGAGTGTGATGACCTTCGCGGCATGCTATTGGATGCTCGATCGGGCCACGCCGGGCGGGGCGTTTGTCATTCCCGGACGCGACGGACCTCTGAAGGATCCGAAATTGTTCGACTATGTCTACCTGTCCTTCGACACATCGACGACCTTCGGTCCAACGCTGGAAGTGCCGGTCTGCAGACGGGCCAAAGTTTTGATGATGCTGCAGGTGGCTCTTTCGATTGTGATTCTCACCGTGCTGCTCTCACGGGCGGTCAACGCGGTGGGCTGATGTCTTGACCGCTCCGGCGCCCGGCCCGAAAATCACGCCGTATCCAATCAACGAACAACGCTATGTCGACCGAACTCAAATGTCCTTTCAACCACGGGAAATCAACCGGAGCGCCCGTGGCGGCCGGCATGGGGCCGACCAACCGCGATTGGTGGCCGAACCAACTCAACATCCAAATGCTGAGCCAGCAGTCGGAGAAGACCGACCCGATGGATGAGGATTTTGATTACGCCAAGGAATTCCAGAGCCTGGATCTCGCGGCGGTGAAAAAAGATCTCACCGCGCTCATGACGGATTCGCAGGATTGGTGGCCGGCCGACTTCGGACATTACGGGCCGTTCTTCATTCGCATGGCCTGGCACAGCGCGGGCACCTACCGCACGGGCGATGGCCGCGGCGGCGGCGGCAATGGCAGCCAGCGTTTCGCGCCGCTCAACAGCTGGCCGGACAACGTCAATCTCGACAAAGCCCGCCGCCTGCTCTGGCCGATCAAACAGAAATACGGCCGCAAAATTTCCTGGGCTGACCTCATGATCCTGGCCGGCAATGTCGCGCTCGAGTCGATGGGCTTCAAAACTTTCGGCTTCGCCGGCGGACGCGCGG
Source organism: Chthoniobacterales bacterium (assembly GCA_044355525.1). Classification (GTDB taxonomy): domain Bacteria; phylum Verrucomicrobiota; class Verrucomicrobiia; order Chthoniobacterales; family JACTMZ01; genus JACTMZ01. Next base: position 1,551 of record JBIKXZ010000163.1, on the reverse strand, counting down.
ACATCTGGGAACCGGAGGAGGACGTCTATTGGGGCGCCGAGAAAGAATGGCTGGCCGACCAGCGTTATTCCGGCGACCGCGATCTGGAAAACCCGCTCGCTGCGGTGCAGATGGGTCTGATTTATGTCAATCCCGAGGGCCCCAACGGCAATCCCGATCCGGTGGCGGCGGCGCGCGACATTCGCGAGACATTTGCCCGCATGGCGATGAATGACGAAGAAACTGTGGCGCTCGTGGCCGGCGGGCACACCTTCGGCAAATGCCACGGGGCGGGAGACGCGAAACACGTGGGTCCCGAGCCCGAGGCGGCCCCGCTGGACGAGCAGGGCTTTGGTTGGAAGAGCAGTTACAAGTCGGGCAAGGGCGGTGACACCATTTCGAGCGGCCTTGAGGTGACGTGGACGCAGACCCCGACGCAGTGGAGCAACTACTACTTCGAGAATCTTTTCAAATACGACTGGGAGCTGACCAAGAGCCCGGCGGGCGCGCACCAGTGGGTGGCCAAGGATGCGCCGGAGGATATTCCGGATGCCTTCGACGCGAGCAAGCGGCACCGTCCGACCATGCTTACGACCGACCTCTCGATGCGTTTCGATCCGGCGTATGAAAAAGTTTCCCGGCGGTTTTACGAGCATCCGGAGAAATTCGCTGACGCCTTTGCGCGGGCTTGGTTCAAACTGACGCACCGCGACATGGGTCCGCGGGCGCGCTACCTCGGACCCGACGTGCCGAAGGAAGAACTCATCTGGCAGGATCCGATCCCGGCGGTGGATCACCCGTTGATCGATGCGAAGGATGTCGCCGCGCTTAAAGCGAAAGTTTTGGAGTCCGGACTGACCGTCTCCGAGTTGGTTGCCACAGCATGGGCTTCGGCCTCGACGTTTCGCGGATCGGACAAACGCGGCGGAGCCAACGGCGCCCGCATCCGTTTGGCGCCGCAGAAATTCTGGAAAGCCAACCAGCCCGAACAGCTGGGCAAAGTGCTCAAGGTTCTCGAGGGGATTCAAGGCGAGTTCAACAAGTCGGCTGCCGGGGGCAAGAAAGTCTCGTTGGCCGACCTCATCGTTTTGGCCGGTTGTGCCGGTGTGGAGAAAGCGGCGCATGACGCGGGTCAGAAAGTGACCGTGCCGTTCGCCCCCGGCCGCATGGATGCGGCGCAGGAGCAAACCGATGTTGAATCCTTCGCCGTTCTCGAACCGGCGGCGGATGGATTCCGCAATTACATCAAGCCGAAGCTTTCCATCCCCGCCGAGGAAATGCTCGTCGACAAAGCGCAGTTGCTCACCTTGACCGCGCCGGATTTGACCGTCCTGCTCGGCGGTTTGCGTGTGCTCGGGAACAACTTCGAGGGCTCCAAGCATGGCGTCTTCACGGAGCGTCCGGGCCAATTGACCAACGATTTCTTCGTCAATCTCCTCGACATGGGCACGGAGTGGAAGGCGCAGTCCGAAGCGCGCGACGTCTGGGACGGGTGCGACCGCAAAAGCGGCAAGCCCAAATGGACCGCAACCCGCGCCGATCTCGTCTTCGGCTCGAACTCCATCCTGCGTT
>JBIKXZ010000162.1:0-5455 GCA_044355525.1 Chthoniobacterales bacterium | reverse complement strand
CGGACAGAACTACGGCTGGAACGGTGATGATTCCTCGATGGTGATCGGCGCCATCCACACATGGGTCACTCCGGTCGCGCCCGTGCAAATGACATTCATCCAATCCTCCGTCTTCGGCGGCAGCGGTTTTCCCGCGTCTATGCTCGGACTCGCTTTCATCACCGAATCGGGCCCCACCTACGCAACCGGTCCGCAAGCCAATGGCAAAAGAATCACCTCTTTCGCCATCAGCGCCGCCGGACAGAAAATTTCCGGGCCCGATGTGCTCGTGTCCTACCAAGGCACGGGCCGAAGCACGGCCGCCGCAATCACTGCCGGACCCGACGGTCTTTACTTCTCGGACCTTTACCAGGAGTCCGGCAGCAACCCGGCCGCCGCCGGGGCCAACATTCTCCGCATCCGCTTTGTCGGTGCGGCGGATTTCACCACAAGCAACAACACGGGATCTCCGCCCTTGCGCGTGTCGTTCACCGACACCTCCACCATTCCCGAACCCAGCGGTTGGCTCTGGGACTTCGGCGATGGCGCCACCAGCACCGAACGGAACCCCGTGCACACCTACACCCAGGCAGGCACTTTCACCGTTCGGCTCACGGTCACCGGTCCGGATGGCGCGTCGCTCGCCGTCAAACCCGGGGCAGTGATCGTGGGGGACAAGAAACACATTCTGATGGTGACCGGAAATTCCTCGCTCAATGCCGCGGAGGAAAATCTCCGCCAACGCCTGCTCAACCGGAACTACTTGGTCACGCACCTTGCCGACAGCGCGGCCACCACGGAAGACGCCGTGAACAAATCCATGGTGCTGATCTGTTCATCCGTTCTCTCGGGCAATGTGAACACGAAGTTTCGTTCCGTCGAAGTGCCTGTTCTTTGCCACGAATCCCACCTCTTCGATGATTTGGGCATGACCGGCCCGATTTCGGGGACGGACTACGGAACGCGCGCCCAGCAAACGCAGCTATTCGTCCTCGGCGACCCCGATGATCCTTTGGTGCGCGATTTCGGAAGCGGTCTGCAGACCATTGTTGGCGCACCCGCAACTTTCACATGGGGACGTCCGGTCGCCGGCGCAAAAGTCTCCGCGATGCTCGCTGATACCGACCAAGCGGGCATCTTCCGTTTTGAAACCGGCGCCGCGCTGGCCGGTGGCCTCGCAGCTCCGGCGCGGAGACTGGCGCTCATGCTGGAGGATCTGACTGCTGCATCGCTCAATGCCGCCGGTTGGACGCTGGTCGAACGCGCTGTGGACTGGGCTTCGAACCTCGCACCGCAGGTAACCTTGCAGTCTCCGCTCCCGGGGGAGAAATTCCGGCGGTCCGACCCGTTGTCCGTAACCGCGACGGTCACCGACTTCGACGGCGCGGTTCTGCGCGTCGATTACTTTGCCAATGGCGTCCCGATCGGCACCACCGAGACGTCGCCGCACGTGCTTGTCTGGCAACCGGCCGAGCCCGGCGTCTACGACCTCACCGCCCGCGCTCATGACGACCAAGAGTCATCCTCGCTGTCCGAAAGCGTCCGGATCGAGGTTTTGCGACCATTCGATTTTTGGTCGCAGCAATACTTCACCGCGCCCCAGCTTCAGGACCCGCTCGTCGGCGGAAACCAGGGGGATCCCGATTATGACAATATCGGGAACCTTTTGGAATACGCCTTCGGGTTTTCGCCATGGGAAAGCAATTCGGCCCCGACGGAGGCCTCGCCGCACGAGACAGGCGGACAGCTTTTTGCCTCATTTCTTTACCGGGTCAGCGAACACGCAGAGGTCGAGATCACCCCGGAGTTGGCCAAGACCCTGCAGGGACCATGGCAGACCGGCCCCGAACACATGACTGTCGAACCGCTCATGGCCGGCGATGGCTACGCCGAGATGCGTGCACTGGCCAAGGAACCGCTTTCCACGCTCAACGGTTCGGCATTCTTCCGGCTTCGCGCCTCCTTGCCGCAAGAACCCTGATCACGCCGTCCAGGCTCGATCGCTGCAAAGAGTTTCCCGGATAACTGGCCCATGCGAGGCAGCCGGCTTTTGCATCTCCGCTACCTTTCCGCGGCCACGAGGGGATGGCAGGCAAGCAGCAGGCTGGCAAACACGAAAAGTTTTTCGACCTTTCGTCATCATCGGTAGGGTCGGCTGGCTCAGCCGACCGCACGCCCCCATCAGAAAAGCAGCAGTCCGGTCGCCCGGCGACCGGATCCTACCGGGCCAGGCGCTTGGTTCTGGCAATACAGACGGGAATACAGCCTAACGGGGCGAACCCCGCCCCGAGTCAGACGCCGCGACGCGGAAACGGACCGCCCGGTGTCCGCGCAAAAATTCCTCCCCGCTCATGGCGCGGCCGCCCGGTGCCTGGATTTCGGTGACACGGAGGAGGCCTTCGCTGCAACCGACACAAAAACCGGACGCGATTTCGCCCACCGGAGCGGAACCAGGAAGCGCCTCCGTGCGCCGGATTTTCACCGCCAAGATATTCCCGTCGGCCATTTCGAGGTCCGCGACACTGCCCGGCCAAGGTTGGAGAGCCCGCACGCGACGCGCAATTTCCGAAGCCGGTGACGACCAATCGATGCGTCCCGACGCGCGGTCGAGTTTGGGTGCGTAGCTGGCCGAGGCATCATCCTGCTTGATGCGGGGTGCGCAGCCTTCGCGGATAAGGCGGACGGATTCCTCGAGGACCTCCGGCGCAAGCAGAGCCAAACGGTCATGCAAAGAACCGGCCGTCTCATCGGGAGAAATCCCGATCCCCCGTTGCAGGAGAATGTCGCCCGTGTCGAGACCGGCATCCATCCACATCGCAGTGATACCCGTGGTGCGGTCTCCGGCCAAAAGAGCCGCGTGCACCGGCGAAGCGCCGCGGTGGCGCGGCAACAGGGACGAGTGAAGATTGACCGCCCCGAGGGGCGCCATGTCGAGCAGCAATGGAGGCAAGATCTGACCGTAGGCCATGACCACGAGGAGGTCGGGCCGAAGGGAAGCAATCCGGGCTAATGCGTCGCCGGACCGGATTTTCTCCGGCTGGAAAACGGGGACACCGTGCGCCTCGGCGATCTGCTTCACGCGCGAGGCGCGCACTTCGAGGCCGCGTCCGGACGGACGATCTGGCTGCGTGACCACGGCGCGCACCGCGATGTCTGGCGCACCGAGCAACCACTCCAACGCAGGAACCCCGATGTCCCCGCTCCCGAGGTAGACTACATTCACCGCAGCACCCCGCCTCCCGCGGAACGCGGATGCGGAGCGGCACGGCGCCGCAGCAAATCCCCGGCCGTCACTTCACGCTGTCCCACGGAATCCGCGCAACCGGTGCAACGATAGTCGTAGACTTCCTTGTCGGGCAAAACGAGGAGCAGTCGCTCTCTCACCGGCATCGGCCGCCCGCAGCGGCGGCAGAAAAGACTGCTGGCCCGCAGGCTTTCGAACTGTCCGCTCATGTCACCGCGCTGAAACCTTCCTCGCCGAAATGGTTGCGGCGGTCCTGGACCAAAACGCCGACAATCGCGCCAAGCACGTCGACCGGCGACTGCGTGGCATCGATGTGTTCGATCATGCTCTCCCCGTAATACTCGAGGAGCGGACGTGATTCCTGCTCGTAGGTCTCCAGACGGTGGCGGATGACTTCCTCGTTGGCGTCGTCGAAACGGTTGTCGCGCAAGGCCCGGCGCTTGAGGCGCTCGACCAGCTTGGCGCGGTCGGGGCAGGACAAGTGGAAGACCCGCCGCACCCGCACGATGTCCTCGAGCATCTGCGCCTGGTGGACATTGCGCGGGATGCCGTCGAGGACGAGAAAGTCGTGGTCCGGATGGAAGGCGTGCGACTCCACGCTCTGGTCGATGCGGATCTTCCAAAGTTTGACCGTGATCTCGTCCGGCACCAATTCGCCGCGGCTGGAGTATTCGAGGAACTGCTGGCCGAGCGGGGTGCGCAGATCGAGTGCGCGGAAAACGTCGCCGCAGGCGCAGTGGAAGTAACCCGGCACCGTGCCGAGTGCGCGGCCCTGCGTTCCTTTGCCGCTGCCGGGTGCGCCGAAAATCAGATAGGTTTGGTATTTGCTCATGGGAAGTCCGCGGATGTGGAATGCAATTCTACGCAGACCCGGCGAAATGACAACGCAGCGCTCGCCGCGCCTTCCTTGACACCCCCCGCCACCGGCCGTAAGCAATACAGTCCGCCCGCCCCGCATCGTGCACACCGACGACCAAGTTCTCGAAGTCCTGCTGGATCAGTTCCGCGTGACCAAGAAACAGGTGGAGGAGGCCCGCGAGCACCATCCGGGGGCACCGGTTCTTTCCGCCCTGCTCGAGGACGGCGCCGTGCAGCAGCGCGACATCAACGAGGCCGTCGCCCACTTCCACGGTCTCAGCTTCGCCGACCTCGCGGACTCGGATACCGTCGACAAAATCCGCCAACTCCGCGACCAGATTCCCGGCGAGGTCGCGCGCCGCCACCGCATCCTGCCCCTGCAGCGGACCGATCACGGCTTGCAGGTCGCCATCGGCGACCCGATGAACTTCGAGGCCTTCGACACGGTCCCGTTCCTGCTCAAGACCGAAGTCGAGTTCCTCTACGCCGATCCCGAGGGTGTCGAGACCCTCATCACCGACCTCTATCCGCGCCAGGAAGGCCTTCTTGCCGCCGGCACCGATGACGAGGCGGAAGGAGTAACCGGCGAGGACGACGCCGGCATCATACGACTCGTCCAGGAATTCCTCGAAAAAGCCCAGGAGATGCGCGCCAGCGACATCCACCTCGAACCGGTGGAAGAGGGTTTCCGCGTCCGCTTCCGCATCGACGGCGAACTCGAACAATACAAAATGCTGCCCGTCAGCCTGCACGGTGCCGTCATCAGCCGTCTCAAAATCATGACCGAGACGATGAGCATCGACGAAAAGCGTGTCCCGCAGGACGGACGCATCCAGTGCCAGGTGCGCGGCAAGGACCTCGATCTCCGCGTTTCGACCATCCCCACCTCGCAGGGCGAATCCATCGTCATGCGTCTCCTCGACCAGTCGACGCTCGCCATCACCCTTCCCGACCTCGGCTTCATGAGCGACGACCAGGAATATTTCCGCGGCCTGATCAAGATGGCCGACGGCATCATCCTCGTCACCGGACCCACCGGATCGGGCAAGACGACGACGCTCTACGCGTGCCTTTCCGAAATCAACGACGAAAGCCGCAAGATCATCACCGCCGAGGACCCGATCGAATACGTCATGCCGGGGGTCAACCAGGTGCATGTCAAAGCCGACATCGGCATGACCTTCGCCCGCGCCCTCCGCGCCATGCTGCGCCAGGCGCCCAACGTCATCATGATCGGTGAGATCCGCGACCTCGAGACGGCGGGCATTGCCATCAATGCCTCCCTCACCGGCCACCTCGTCCTGTCCACCCTCCACACCAACGATGCCCCCAGCGCCATCGCCCGTCTCATCGACATCGGAGTCAAACCCTTCC
>JBIKXZ010000161.1:0-5502 GCA_044355525.1 Chthoniobacterales bacterium | reverse complement strand
TGGACAAACCCTCGCAAACTTTTTCCGACGACACGCCGCTCGAGGTGCGCGCCGCCGACCGCTATGTGGGCCGCGGCGGACACAAACTGGAGGCCGCGCTGCAGCATTTCGCCATTGATCCGTCGGGATGGGTGTGCCTCGATGTGGGTGCTTCGACCGGCGGTTTCACCGACTGCCTGCTGCAGCACGGGGCGGCCAAGGTCTACGCGCTCGACGTGGGGCACGGCCAGCTCGACTGGAAAATCCGCAACGATCCGCGCGTGGTCGTGATGGAACACTGCAATGCGCGGCACCTCCAGCCCGGCGATCTTCCCGAAAAAGTGCGGCTCGCCGTGGCCGATGTGAGTTTCATTTCCCTGACTTTGGTCTTGCCGCCCGTGGCGGACGTTCTTACTGACGGCGGGATGATGGTGGCCTTGATCAAGCCGCAGTTCGAATTGTCCCGCGCCGAGGTGGGCCGCGGCGGCGTGGTGCGCGACGACGCTTTGCGCCACAAGGCGGTGGAAAAAATCCGCGCATTCGCCTCCGGCCTGGGCTGGACGTGGCGCGGCGTGACCGACTCGCCGATCGCGGGCGCCGACGGCAACCGCGAATTCCTGTGTCTGATGCAACCATGAAAGCGGGACTTCTGGCGCGGGTCGGCAACCCGCAAGCGGGGCCGCTGGTCGGCGCCTTGCGCGACGCCCTCGCGGCCCGCGGTGTCGAGGTGCTGCTGGAAAAGCGCACGGCCGCGCTGCTGGGTCCGTCGGCGGACGGCCTCGACGAGGGCGAGTTGGCCGCGGCCTGCGACCTGCTCGTGCTGCTCGGCGGCGACGGCACGATTTTGCGCGCGTTGCATCGCATGCGCGGATCGGTCCCGCCGGTTTTCGGCATCAACCTCGGATCGCTCGGTTTTCTCACCGGCGTGCACAGCGAGGAATGGCCCAAGGCGGTGGAAAGCATCGCGGCGGGCGATTTCCAATTGAGCACGCGCACCTTGCTCCGGGTGGAACTCGAGCGCGACGGCCGCGTCGCCGAGTCCTTCACCGGCCTGAACGACGCGGTGGTCAGCCGCGGCCAGCATTCGCAACTCATCAAGGTCGAGGTGCGCGTCGATGGCGATGAACTCTGCGTCTACAACGCCGACGGTCTCATCGTGGCCACGCCGACCGGATCGACGGCCTATTCCATGTCCGCGGGCGGGCCTTTGCTCCTCCCGGACAGCGCGTGTTTTGTCATAACACCGATCTGCCCGCACGTGCTGACCAACCGCTCCACGGTGGTGGCCGACACGGCGCGGTTACAGCTGCGGTTGGTCGGCGGCGGCCCCGGCGTGACGGTCAATGTCGACGGCCAGGAGATCCGCGCCTTCGGTCCGGGCGATGTGCTCCACGTTTCCCGCGCGGTGGAAACCCTGCAACTGGCCACGCTGCCGGGACGGACGTTCAGCGGGGTCTTGCGCGAGAAATTGAAGTGGAGCGGCAGCAACGTATGAGCGAAGAGGGCCGTTTGCTCGACCCGCGGCGCGTGCGTCTGGACGCGGCGGCGGATTCGCGCGAGGGCGCCGTGGAAGCGGCCGTGTCGTTGCTGCGCGAGGATCCGCGCATCCAATCGTGGGACGAATTCCGTCCGTGGATCGGACCGAAACAAGTCATGGATCTCGAGGGCTCCGGCGGCGGTGTCATCCTCGCCCACGGGCGCAGCGCCGCGGTGAAGGACATGGCTTTGTCCGCCCTGCGTTGGAACAGTCCCTCGGGTCCGCGTTTCATTTTCGTTTTCGCCATACCCTCGGCCATGACCGAGCAGTATCTGCGCAAAGTCGGCGCCCTGGCCCGGGTTTGCCGCGACGAGAAGAAGCTGGCCGCCTTGGCCTCCGCCGCCACGCCGGAGGAATTCGCGGACTCGCTGGAGGAGTGGATCGCCTGAGCCAAGAGGTTCTTGCGGGCGCGCGCGGCGGAAGGCACATTGCGCGCATGCCGCTCGTTTCGGTCCGCAATTTGAGCACCTGGTTTCCCGTCTTCGGCGGCGTTTTCCGCCGCCGCACCGGCGAGATCAAGGCGGTGGATGACGTGAGCTTCGACATCGAACCCGGCCAGACCGTGGGTCTGGTCGGCGAAAGCGGCAGCGGCAAGACGACCATCGGTCGCACCCTGCTCAAACTCACCCCCGCGACCTCCGGCCAAGCGCTCTACGAGGGGCGTGACATCCTGCCGATGGGCGAGGCGGAATTCCGTCCGTTGCGCAAAGACATGCAGATGATTTTCCAGGACCCGTTCGGCTCGCTCAATCCGCGCATGACGATCGGGGCCATCCTGGCCGAGCCGCTGGAGATCCATTTTCCGCAAATGACAAAAGACGACCGCCGCGCGCGGGTGGCCGAGTTGCTGCGCTTGGTCGGTCTGCCGGCCGATGCCATGGGGCGGTATCCGCACGAGTTCAGCGGCGGTCAACGTCAGCGCATCGGCATCGCGCGCGCCCTGGCTGTGAAGCCCAAATTCATCGTCTGCGACGAACCGGTCAGCGCGCTCGATGTCAGCGTTCAGGCCCAGATCGTCAACCTCCTGCAGGACTTGCAGGAGCAACTCGGCATCGCCTACCTCTTCATCGCGCACGACCTTGCGGTCGTCGAACACGTGAGCGATCATGTCATCGTCATGCACCGCGGCAAAATCGTCGAATCGGCCCCGGCCGGCGCCATTTACGAAAACCCGCAGCACGAATATACCAAGAAGTTGTTGTCGGCCGTGCCCCAGTTGGCGGCCTGAATGACCGGATGACTCTCGCGCGCAAATTCATCGGCCTGCAGTGGCCGCTCCTGATCCTCGTTTTGCTCCTCGGAGCCTTCGGCATTTTCGCCATTTACAGCGCGACGTGGATGCGCGAGCAGGATTTCTGGAACCGCCAGCTCGTCTTCCTGCTCGTCGGCCTCGTGCTTTGTATCGGCGTGGCCATGACCGATTACCATTGGGCGCGGGTCGGGGCCGTGCCGCTTTACGTGGCGGGTTTGCTCGGCCTGATCGTCGTGCACTTTTTCGGCCAGACGGTCTTCGGGGCGAAGAGCTGGCTGGATTTCGGCTTCATCAATTTCCAACCGTCCCAGTTGGCCATCCTCGCCGCCATCATGCTCATGGCGCTTTTCCTCTCGGAATACGAAACGATCCCCGCGCCGCTGCGCATCGCCATCTGCGGGATCATCGTCGCGGTGCCCTTCCTGCTCATCCTCATCCAGCCCGACCTCGGGTCGGCCATCGTCTGGTTGCCGGTCATCTTGGCCATGCTCTACGCGGCGCGCATCCCGGCGCGTTATCTCATCAGCATGGTCCTGCTCGTGTTGGCGGTCATCCCGCTGATGGTCAATTTCGGCCTGCGTCCCTACCAGCGGCAGCGCATCATCACCTTCCTCGACCCGGAACTGGATCCGCGGGGAGCGGGGTGGACGATCAATCAATCGCTCACCGCCATCGGCTCGGGCGGCTGGGAGGGCAAGGGCTTCAAGGCGCCCAACACGCTCAACGAGCTCGGTTTCCTCCCCAGCACGATCGTGCACAACGACTTCATTTTCTCGGTCATTGGCGAACAGCACGGCTTCATCGGCGGGGCGCTCCTTCTTCTTGCCTTCCTCGCGCTGATCGGACTGGCGCTCTACATTTCGTTGCGGGCGGAGGACGATTTTGGCCGTTTGCTCGGGGTGGGGGTCACCACGTTGCTCTTTACCCACACCTTCATGAACATCGGCATGACCATCGGGGTGACCCCGATCACCGGTCTGCCACTGCCGCTTGTTAGCTACGGCGGATCCTTTTTGCTCACCGTCCTCTTCAGTATCGGGCTCCTGCAAAGCATCTGGGTGCACCGGGGCGGGGCGGCTGCTGGCCGCAGCAAGTGGCGCAATTGAGCGTGGCGTCGGGTCTGATTCGACAGAGTAAAATCGTTTTTTTGGGCCCTTTTTCTTGCGGCGGGACGGCAATGGCCGGATAGTTTCCGCTTCGGCTCGATGAGACGACCCACCCAAGCCATCCTCGCGCTGTCCATGACCGCCGGCCTCCTGGCCTCCCCGGTCGGGGCTTCCGCGCCGCTGTCCTTCGAGGAGCAGGCTCTCCGTCTGCGCGAAAGCGTCCTTTTGCGGGTCGAACCCCGCCTGCCCCGTCCCGCCGAGGCCGCCGCCCGGCTCGGCAACTCGCGGCGCTACCCCTGGAAGAACAACATCATCACCACCGTCTTCTGGGTGGGCGAGCAACCGACCCAGAACAACCCCGTGCCGAACTGCAAAAGCTCGTGGGACGTCAACTGGGCCAAGAATTTCGGCGGCTACGACAACCCGGACCCCCGTGCCCGGCGCGGCTACATCCCGGCCAATTTCATCCCCCGGCAAAATCCCTTCTATGTGGCCCTGCCCTACAATGACGTGACTCTCGGCAAGACCAAACCCGAAGCCCCGCGCGTTATCCCTTGGTTCCGCGAAGCCTATGTCAAACCCGGCCGCACCGTCTGCAAAGGCCGCTGGCTCGCCATCCGCTACCGCGGCCGCGAGGCCTATGCGCAGTGGGAAGACTGCGGTCCATTCCGCACGGACCACTGGCAGTATGTTTTCGGCAACCAACGCCCGTTGCCCAACCTCAACCAAGCCGCCGGCCTGGACGTCTCCCCCGCCGTGCGCGACTACCTCGGAATTCGCGGCAAGTGCCCGACCGACTGGCGCTTTGTCGAGTTCAGCGAAGTCCCGCGCGGCCCGTGGGCGCAATACGGCGACAACAACACCTTTGTTCAGCAACGCCGGCGGGCCGATGTCCGCTTTGCCGAGAGTGGCCGCGGCTCCGCCTCGTCCACCACGCGCGGCAACTGAGCATCCGTCCCGCGGCGCCTCACCGCCGCTACGCATCCCGAACCCACCGCATGGCCGTATTAGTTTGGCAGTCTGACATTTCAAACAAATGCGGCGTTGCCTTGGCAGGGTCGTTACCGCTAGTTTTTCCATCTTTGGCGCAAACTTGATGAAAATCATCAGCATCAACGGGGAGGACATCCTGTCCCCCTTGCCTGGGCCTACTTGGAAACCCGAGCATGACCTCTTTGCCAAGTGCGAGGCCTACGACGAACCCGAGCGGGCTCGCGCGCTCGGCATCTATCCCTTTTTCCGCCCGATCGAGGAAATGGACGGCGCCGAGGTGCTTTGCGAAGGCAAGCGCGTTCTCATGGTCGGATCGAACAACTATCTCGGTCTGGCCAATGATTCCCGCGTGGTCGATGCCGCCGTGCAGGCTACCCGCAAATACGGCCTCGGTTGCACCGGTTCGCGCTTCCTCAGCGGCAACCTCATCATCCACGAGCAACTCGAAGAAGCTCTCGCCGATTACATCGGCAAAGACGCCGCCCTGCTTTTCTCCACCGGCTATTTCGCCAACCAAGGCGCGCTGACCTGTCTCTTCGAGGACGGCGATTACATCCTCTGCGACAAAGAAAACCACGCCAGCCTGATCGACGGTTGCCGCATGTCGCCGGCGAAAATCATTCCTTTCGCCCACA
>JBIKXZ010000160.1:0-5507 GCA_044355525.1 Chthoniobacterales bacterium | reverse complement strand
CTTTGAGCATCGATTGGGACCGCTACCGCGATTACATCCGCGGCTCGAAAGGCGAGTTCACCGTGGCCAAGGACCAATACACGCGCCTGCACACCGGATGGTTCAGCGACCGCTCGGCCTGCTACCTGGCCGCCGGCCGCCCGGTCATCACGCAGGAAACGGGCTTCACCGATTTTTACGGTGGAAGGGAAGGATTGCTTTCTTTCCGCACGATGGATGATGTCACCGCCGCCGCGGAATCCATCCGCGCCGATTATCCGCGCCACGCCCGCGCCGCGCTGGAAATCGCCCGCGAGTATTTCGAGGCGGAAAAAGTACTCGCCTCGCTGCTCGAGCGGGCCGGAGTCTGACGCTCATGTTCCTCCGCGCGCTGCTCATCCTCGGCACCGCACTTTGCTCCGGCTGCGGTCTGCTGCCGAAAAAACAACCCGACGCCCCCGAGGCCACGCTCCCGACCTGGATCGGACGCGTGGTCATGGTCGACGCCGCGCACCGCTTCGCGCTGGTCGAAACCAGCTTGCCGCCGCGGCTCGAACCGGACGCCCGCCTGCTCGCCTTCCGCGACCGCCGCGTCACGGCCGGGTTGGCCGTGACGCCCGAGAACCGCCCGCCCTACCTGGCCGTCAGTATTCTCAGCGGGATGCCCGCTTCCGGTGACACCGTGGCTTTGGACGAGAGCCGTCCGGCGGAGGACCTTCCGCCGGAGTGATTCCGGAAAAACTTGGCGCGCACCCTCTGAAGGGGGTTTAATACCGGGCCTGTGAAGAAGTTCTCCTTTGGAGCCGGCCTGCTGGCTGCTCTGCTGATTTTCGGCGGGCGCGCTGCCGCGCAGCAGCCGACCCCTGCGCCTTCTCCGGCAGCCGGCACGGATGTATCCGGCCTCATGAAGGAGACCTTTCCCACGGCCGAACAGCTGGCCGCGCCCTCGCCGACTCCGGTCGCTACCCCCTCCGCCCCGCTTCTCGCGCCCATGCCCGCCGGACTGCCCACCCCCATGCCCAGTCCCGTGGCGTCGCCGGTCACCATCACCAATGTTCCGGGCCTCGACGCGCAACTCGACGGCGGCATCGAAGCAGGCATTCCGGATCCGATGCAGATGACTTTTCCGACCCAACCGGAAATTCCCGCCCCGCCGGTGCAAAAGTCCCCCGATCCGGTCACCAGCATCAAATTGCCTCCCGCCAGTTCGATGGAGCTGCGCCTCACGCCGGACGCGAAGCGGCTGAAAATCGACGACGCGATCAGCACCGCCCTGACCAAAAATCCCGAGGTTCTCTCCGCCGTGCAGCAAATCAGCCGCACCACCGGCCAATTGATCCAAGTCCGTGCCGCCATGCTGCCCACGCTCAATGTCGGCAGCGGCTACGAAGTGCAGTCCGAGGAACTGGTCAACCCCAACAGCTCCGTTCGCGGCGCGACCTTCGGCCCCTCGCCGAACAACGAGGCGTGGAACGTCAACATCTCGGTCAACCAGAACCTCTGGTCCGGCTGGAAGAATCAGGCCGACTTCTCGGCCGCGCGCCTGGCCAATGACAGTTCGTTCTACTCCCTGCGCGAAACGATCGACCGCACCGTGGCCGAAACGAAAAGGCTTTTCTACGAAGTCATCTTCAACCGCGCCCTCATCCGCGTGCGCGAGGAATCCGTGGCCGTCTTGCAGACGCAATTGCAGGACCAGCTCAGCCGCTTCGAAGCCGGCACCGTGCCGCGCTTCAACGTCCTGCAGGCCGAAGTCGCGCTGGCCAACGCCATCCCGCCTGTCATCTCGGCCCGCAACCAGCTGCGCATCTCGCAATTCGCTTTGGTCAAACAACTCGGTCTCGACTACCCGGCCGATCCGTCGCTCGTGCCCATCGATGTCATAGGCCAGCTCGATTACCGTCCGATCAATCTCGACCTCAAGGAGTCCGTCTTCGCCGCGATGACCCGAAATCCGTCGCTGAAAATCCAGCGCCAAAACATCCTGATCGAAGCCGAGCGCCTCAAAGCCGCCATGTCCGGCTTCCAACCCACGCTCAACGCCACCGCCGGCTGGCAGAGTTTCAATATCCCCCTGGCCAGCAGCCTCGACGAGACGGTCAACGGCTGGTTCTTCGGCGTGACCGGCAGCTGGAATCTTTTCGACGGACTCGCCACCGTCGGCGCGACCAAAGCGGCGCGCGCCGCCCTCGATCAGTCCCGCATCAATTATGACAATTCCGCCCGCGGTGTGGAGCTCGACGTGCAACGCGCCGTCTCGAACCTCATCGAGGCGCGGGAAGTCATCGACAGCCAGCGGGCCAGCGTGGTGCAGGCCACCGAAGCCCTGCGCCTCTCGCGCGAACGCCTCGACGCCGGCGCCGGCACGCAGCTCGATGTCCTCAACGCACAGGTCTCGCTCCTGCAGGCCCAGACCACCGAACTCGAAGCGCGCTACCGCTACATCACCGCTCTGGCCGAATACAACCGCGTCCTCTCGCTCGACACGGTCTACGCCGACACCTACGACGACCCGATGTTGACCGCGCGCGACCGACGCCGCAACGACCTCCTCAACTCCACGCCCAATCCCAATCCCGGCGTCCTCAACGGCACCATGCCGAAAAAGAACGAGACGCTGCCCGCGAAGCCGAAAAAGGAAAAGAAGCCGAAGAAGGCCAAGCCGACCCCGACGCCGGCGGACTCCAAACAAAGCGTCAAGAAACGCTGACCGTGTCCGCGTCGTCCTTCGAGCCCCTGGCCGGCGTTCCGGGTATCCGCGCCGCGTTTATTCCTCGCGTGGAGGGCATCGATGTCGACACCGACCGCGCCACCGCGCTGGCCCGCTTGGCTCCGGCGCACGATGACTTTCTCCGTGCGCGCGGTTTCGATCCCGCGCGCCTCGCCACCGCCGAGCAAATCCACGGATGCGGGGTGGCCGTGGCGTCCGCGCCCGTCGCGCACGCCGGCGCCGACGCGCTGGTCACCGCCGTGCCCGGACTCGCCCTCGGCATTTATGTCGCCGATTGCGCCGCCGTTTTCTTCGCCGACCGCCGCGGCCGCGCCGTCGGGCTCGCCCATTCCGGTCGCGCCGGCACCGCGGCGAACATCACCGGCGCCACCATCGCGTTGTTGGCCCGCGAATTCGCCGTCGATCCCGCCGATCTCGTCGTGCACGTGAGTCCGTGCATCCGCCCGCCGCTCTACGAAAATGATTTTGCCGCCGACATCGTCGCGCAGGCCCGCGCCGCCGGGGCGGGGGAGGTCATCGACGACGGCATTTGCACCGGGCGCGAAGTCGGGCGTTATTACTCGTATCGCGTCGAGCGCGGCCGCACCGGCCGCATGCTCGCCGTGTTGTCCTTGGTGTCATGATCAGGAATTTCGAAGAGAGCCGTCCGGAATGGATGGACGTGGCCGAAACCGTCACGCCGGAACTCGAGCGTGATCTGGCCAACCTCGAGTCGCTCAACCGCCGCTTCGGCGCGCAGAAGCTCGTCCTCGATTACCTCGATCCCGTGCTGGCCCGCCGCGAACCCCTGCGCATCCTCGACCTCGGCACCGGCGCGGCCGACATCCCGCGGGCCATCGTCCGCCGCGCCCGCGAAGTCGGATGCCCGGTTCTCGTCACCGCGGTCGACCGTCAGCAACCGACCCTCGACATCGCGGAAAAAATGTCCGCCGATTTCCCCGAGATCCGTTTCCAGCGCGCCGATTTCCTCACCTTCGCCGAGGGGACCATTTATGACGTCGTGCTCTGCAATCTCGTCCTGCACCATCTCGACGAGTCGGATGCCATCCGTTTGCTGCGGCGTTGCCGCGAATTGACTAAAGGCGTGGCTCTCGTGACCGACCTCCGCCGTTCGCGTCTGGCCCAGACGGCCGTCTTCGCCGTCACGGAGGTCTTCTACCGCGAGCCCATGACCAAACACGACGCCCGCCTCTCCGCCGAGCGCGCGTTTTCCTTTCCCGAATTGCGCAAACTGGCCATCGCCGCCGGCTGGTGGGGCTTCCGCCACAAACGCGCCCCGTTTTTCCGTCAGGCCCTCTGGCTCGATCTGGCCGCGCGCAAGAGATAGTAGCCGGCTCCTCCAGGACGCTCGCCCTTCAAGGCCCGGTGCCGCTGGAGGGCGGTCATTCTCGGCCGCCGCTCCCTCCTTCGACGTCATCTCCTCACCCCCTCCCAGAGGTTGCACCCCCGCTGCCCCTCGGGTATAACCCCACGATGAGCATTTCGACCGCTACCGGCCGGGGACCCGCTTCGGCGCAAAAGAGCGCCAAGCTGATGAACGGCGCGGAACTTCTTGTGCGCTGCCTCGAGTTGGAAGGCGCCGACACCATTTTCGCCTATCCCGGCGGGGCCAGCATGCCCATCCACCAGGCGCTGACCCGTTCCAAAAAAATCCGCACCATTCTCCCGCGCCACGAGCAGGGTGGAGTCTTCGCGGCCGAAGGCTATGCCCGCGCCACCGGCAAAGTCGGACTTTGCATGGCCACTTCCGGCCCCGGCGCAACGAACCTCGTCACCGGCCTGGCCGACGCCTTCATGGACTCGGTCCCCGTCATCGCCGTCACCGGTCAGGTCCCGCAGGACATGATCGGGCGCGGTGCGTTTCAGGAAACCGATTTCTTCGGCATGACCCTGCCGATCGTGAAGCACAGCTATCTCATCTGGGACATCCACGACATTCCGCGCGTGGTCAAAGAGGCCTTCCATATCGCCACCTCCGGTCGCCCCGGCCCGGTCGTCATCGACCTGCCGAAAAACATCCAGAACCAGAAAATCGAACCCGTCTTCCCGGAGAAAATCACCCTGCGCGGTTACGACCCCGACAAGCGCGCCACCGATGCGCAATTGCTCGAGATGATCCGTCTGATCAAGCAGTCGCGTGAACCCATGATTTATTGCGGCGGCGGCATCATCACATCCGATGCCGCGCCCGAGCTCCTCGAGTTTGTCGAACGCACCCAGATCCCCGTGGCCACCACGCTCATGGGCATCGGCTGCTTCCCCGAGACGCATCCGCTTTCGCTCAAGTGGCTCGGCATGCACGGCACGGTCTACGCCAACAACGCCGTCAACGAAGCCGACCTCCTTCTCGCCATCGGCGTGCGCTTTGACGACCGCGTGACCGGCAAGGTGGAGAAATTCGCCGAGCACGGCACCATCGTCCACATCGACGTCGATGACTCCGAGCTGAACAAAAACAAAGTCGTCGCCTTGCCCATCCTCAGCGACGTCAAATACGCGCTCAAACGCGCCAACCAGCTACTCGCCAAGGAAGGCTTCGAGCGCGTCAAGGGCAACAAGTTCACCCGCTGCAAACCCTGGTATGCGAAGATCGCCGCCTGGAAGAAAGACCAGCCGTTCCGCTACAAGGACACCCCGGATGTCATCCAGCCGCAATACGTCATCGAGCAGCTCTACAAACTGACCAAGGGCAAAGCCATCCTCACCACCGGCGTGGGACAGCACCAAATGTGGGCCGGGCAGTATTACGATTTCGACAAGCCCCGCACCTTCATCACCTCCGCCGGCCTCGGCGCCA
>JBIKXZ010000037.1:0-16841 GCA_044355525.1 Chthoniobacterales bacterium | reverse complement strand
CAGTTTTCCCGCGGACAGATCTTCCTCCACCAAACCCAGAGCAGCATGTGCCTGCCCGATGGTGGCCTCCTTGCGAAAGACCTTCAGTTCGAGCGCCGTCGTCAATTCCAGGGTGTGCAGCGGAGTGTAGACGATGGCTTGGCCCGAAGAGCGGGCTGCGACCAAATCACTGTCCGGCTCGGGGTAATACAGCTTAACCAGACAACCCGTGTCCAGGTAGACCACAACATCAACTCCGGCTTTCGGAGACCAATTCGCTCAGTGGTTTTCCCGCCGGTTTCTCGCCCCAGATTTTGCGCGCTCTTGCCGAAAAATCCGGCTCGCGAGGCGTGACCGAGGTCTGACTGCGGCTGCTGCGCCGACGCTCGAGCCAAGCGGCAAGCTTGTCCACTTGCCCGGCGGGAAGGCGGACAATCGCCTCTTCGATTTCAGCCAGCGTGCTCATGGGAGAACACTAGCATATCCCAGCGGTCAGACAACGCCGTATCGGCCAGCACATGTGGACCGCCCCCGACGCCCGGTGGGGTCAATGCCCGGGGGCTGTTGTCCCCGTTTTTCCGGCGCGCAAGCCACCTTACTTTGGCTCCCCTTACCGCAAGCCTGCTCTCGCGAGGAGGTTCACGCAGCGGTCGGGCGCGAAGTGGCAACGGAAAACGCCGGCGCGATGAACAACCCGCCGCCAGGAGGCCAAGAGAAATGAACGAAAACATCGGAAGAGTCTTCGCGCACTGCGGGGACCACATCACCTTGCCGGGACTGACCGCGGACAGCCGGCTGTCCGGTCGGATGCACCCGCAACCAAAAGGCGCCGCGGGCGGCGTAGCCATCCAAGACGAGAACAGCAGCGGCATGCCGCCGGCCAACGGTGGTATCACGGGCAAGAACTCCGGCTGACATCATGCTGCGTTGTCAGACCTGCGGATCACGCAGTGCTTTGTGGCAATGGTGCCGCCGATGCGGGAATCCAAACCCCTTCGCGTGGTTCAGGATATTCCGGTTCATCGTTGTGATGATGGTTTTTGGAGCGGCCATGTATCTGGCGCTTCTCGCCTACCAGCGGACGCAATCACTCGCCTTGTGGAATCAGGGTTTCCGCGAAGGCGAGTCGCGCGGTGTGCCGGGTCGGGCAAATGCGACGAGGCCAATTGCGTCGCATCGGCCATCGCCGCATCTCGCCGCAGCCGAAGCAGTGGCCGGTGGGTCAATGCCCGAGCGCTGATGTCCCCATTTTTCCGGTCCGCAAGCCACCTTACTTTGGCCTCCTTACCGCAAGCCCGCTCTCGCGAGGAGGCTCACGCAAGCGGTCCGGCGCGAAGCGGCAACGGCGACCGCCAGCGCGACGAAAAACCCGCCGACAAGATACCAAACAAAATGAAGACAACACCCGAAACAATACTGACAGTCTCCGCGCTGGCCTTCGTGGCCGCCACGGGAAGTGCATCGGCAGAGATTTTGATCAACCAACGTCCTGCCGGTTTCGCGGAGGCATCCGCGTCGATCATGAGCGGCTGGGAAAATACCTCCGATGCGAACGCGAGTGCCGAAGCCTCCAAGGCGGCCGGCGATTGGTTTTCCAGCAGGCCGGCTGGAACATTCCTGAGCCTTTCGGAAAAACACCCGCAGCAACGCGCCACGGAGATTTACGCCGGAAGCACCTTTCGAACCGATCAAGACTTCACCATCCGCATGGACCTGCGGATTTCGGGAAACAAGGACCAGGCCCGAGGCGTCAGCTTCTTCTGGATCGATGCCGCATCGTTTGCGGATGCCGCCAAGAACACTGGCGAAGCGGGGCAGGGGCAGGGAACCTCGCGCGGAGAAACTGTCGACTCCGTGGAAGGCGAGGACAAGCCATGGTCCCGCCGGGACCATCCGGGATTGAAAGGGTATGCCCTCGATTTCGATTACTACTCGGAAGAAGGGGCGGCACGTCCCGGATACACGGCGCTGGTCAACCTGAGCGATTGGGTTCCCGTGGCCGGCTCGGTCACCGATTTGTCCTCCGACCCGAAGTTTCACCATGGCAACGGCTGGCAGACCGTGCAGTTCGGCTATGGTGCGGTCGCCGAGAACTACACGTTGAGTTGGGGTTACGATGGATCGTCGTTCACCGAGATCGCTAAGTATTCGGCCGCCCCAACGGATAAGTTTGCCTCGGCGTATTTCGGTTTCCAGGGCGGCGGCGACGGATCGGAACTCAACTACCGCGTGAGAAATATCTCCGTCGCTGGCACCGCGGCTGCTGTCGGCCCCGCCGCCGTCCCCGAACCCGGCACGTGGGCCGCGGCAGCTTTGCTCGTTGGTGCTGCTGGCTACGTCCGCTGGCGCAAGCGGAAGCAAGTTGCCTGATTTTTCGGGGTATTTTTACAGAAGGAAACGAGCACCGGAGCGCGCGGGCGCTCGGGGCAGGTGGCCACAGGCCACCGCAGGCGAGATGTGCAGGAGCAAGGGAGTCAGCTGAACGACGAGCGCGGCAAGCTATCGGAATTTCCCTTCGTTTTCTTCGTTGGCTTTTGTTGCAACCCGTCTGGGGTTAGACCGGAGCGAAGTCGAGTTGCTGCTTGAACGGATCGACCCGGGCCACGACGACTTCGAGTTCGTCGCCGGCCTGATAGACCTTCTTTTTCTTGCGTCCGATGAAGCGCTGGCGCGCTTGGTCGAAGGTGTAGAAATCATCGCCGAGGGCGGACACATGGATGAGCCCGCCGGCCATGACCTCGGGGAGTTCGACGAACATGCCGAAGTTGCGGACTTCGAGAACGATGGCTTTGAAGGTTTGTCCGGTTTTCTTGGCCAGTTGCTGGCGGAAGAATTCGAATTTCTTCAATCGCACCGCTTCGCGCTCGGCCTCGGCCGCATTGCGCTCGGTCGTCGAGATATGCCGCGCGATCTCGCCGAAGGGGATACGGCCCTTCGGTTTGGTGTAGCCGCAGACATCGGAGAGCACGCGGTGGACAATGAGATCGGCGTAGCGCCGGATTGGACTGGTGAAATGGGTGTAATCGCTCTTGGCCAAACCGTAGTGTCCGGCTGGCTCGGGCGAGTAGCTGGCGCGCTTCAGGCTCTTCAAGAGCGCGGTCTTCAGCGCGTATTCCTCGGGCTGCCCGCGCAACATCTTGAGGAAGCGCGTCAGTTCCTTGCGCACGGACAGATTCCCGACCTTGTGCCCGTGCATTTGCACGCGCTCGCGGTATTCGTTGAGCTTGGCTTCATCCGGCTTCTCGTGCACGCGGTGGATGGCCGCCGCGGGAGTCATACGGAAGAGCCGGGCCACCGCTTCGTTGGCCGCGAGCATGCATTCCTCGATGAGTTGGTGGGAAATGTCGTTTTCGATGCGCTCCAACCGCGCGGGACGGCCCTGATCATCGAGCCAGACTTTCACTTCGGGAAAATCGAGATCAAGCGAGCCTTCCTCGAAGCGCTTTTTGCGCAGGGTGGACGCCATAGCCCACGCCTCGTGCAGCATGTGATCGAACTTGTCGGCTGGTTTGGCCTGCAGGCGGGCGAAGGCTTCTTTGTAGGTGAAGCGGCGCGCGCTGCGGATGATGCATTTGGCAAAGCGCGACTTGCGGATCTTGCCGTCACGCGAAATTTCCATGAACGCGGCGAAGGTCAGACGGTCTTCGTCCGGACGCAGACTGCACAAACCATTGCTCAACGCCTCGGGCAGCATGGGGATGACACGATCGGGAAGGTAAACGCTGTTGCCGCGCTTGTATGCCTCGTGGTCGAGCGGGGTTGCCGGAGTGACATAGTGCGACACGTCGGCCACGTGGACGGTCAGCTTCCAGCCGTCCTTGGTCTTCTCGACATTGATCGCGTCGTCGAAATCGCGCGCATCGTCGGGATCGATGGTGACGACGAGCGTCCCGCGGCAATCCTCGCGTCCGCGCGCGGCGGACGCCGGCACGGTGTCCGGGAAAGACTTGGCTTCGGCGAGGACGTTCTCCGGAAACTTGGTCGGCAGGTCGAACTTGCGGATGATCGACTCGATATCCACGCCGGGTTTGTCCGACGGACCGAGCACCTCGACGATTTCGCCCTCGGGGTTGGTGTGGCGCGATTTCCATTCGCCGAGTTTGACCACCACCTTGTCGCCTTGGTTCGGACGCAGCGGCGCGGCGGGCTGGGGGACGTAGATATTGTGGACGAAATGTTTGTCGTCGGGCACGACGTGCCAGAAGCGCGCCGATTTCTCCAAGGTCCCTACGGCGGTGGTCGTGCCGCGTTTGAGGATGCGGATGACGCGGCCGCAGGGTTGGTAGCCGCGGTAAGGTGCCTGGTCGCGCAGATGGCGCGCGACGACGCGATCGCCCGGGAGAGCGGTCGCCGTATTCTCGGGGGTGAGATAAAATTCCGGTTCGCCCGGTTTGTCGCGCAGCAGGTGGGCCGAGCCGTCGCGGTGCGTCTGGATGGTGCCGACGACGAGATCGACGTCGGATGGAATGGCAAACTGGTCTTGCCGCACGCGCACGATGTCGCCGGATAACTCAAGATCGTGCAGGGTCTTGGCCAAAGTTTCCGCGCCTTTGCCCGGACCGATGCGCAGGCGTGAAGCGAGTTCCTGCATCGATGGCGGCGCTTGGCGCTGGCGATGGACCAAGGCGAGAATTTTCGCCGCGAGATCGGCATCTGCCGTGCCCGCGGGAATTTCCCGGGGTCCGGGAATGCGGGGGGATTCCGGCCGGTTCTTTTCTTTCTCCCGCGTCCCGCGCGCGCCGGAATCTTTGCCTCGACGGGAACGATTGTTGGACCGGCTTTTTTCAGCGGCGGGCCGGCGGCGTGGCTTCGGCATGTTCGATGAACATCGGGCCGCGGACCTTTTCCTGCAAGACGGATCCGGCGGCGTGGCCGATAATGATGTCCGATGACCATTCCGGTTTCGTGGATCAAGCGGGCCCTGACCGTGCTGCTAGTCGCATCGGCGGTCTGGTTGGCGTGGCTCTGGCAACCGGCACGTCAGGTCGAGTTGCACACCTTGAATTTGCTCAAGCGGGCCTCGTCACGCGATTGGACCGCGGTCGAGGCCATGATGGCGCCGGATTACCGTAATGCGTGGAGTGGCGACCGCGCCGCGGCCATTAACGAGGCGCGGCAGCTGTTCAGTCATTTCTTCGCGCTGCAAATCACGCCGCTCGAGCCTTTGCGTATCACGGAGAA
This sequence comes from Chthoniobacterales bacterium, assembly GCA_044355525.1. Classification (GTDB taxonomy): domain Bacteria; phylum Verrucomicrobiota; class Verrucomicrobiia; order Chthoniobacterales; family JACTMZ01; genus JACTMZ01. The sequence goes on along the minus strand of JBIKXZ010000037.1, from coordinate 11,681 downwards.
CCGAGCCGAATGGCAAGCCGCTGGAGCGGTCGGAGTCTTTGGTTCCGGCACGCCGGTGGCGCATGCCGCGATGGACGAAGTGCGCGAGGCGGAGGGGCCGGTTGTTTTCCGCTGGAGGAAGAGCGGAACGTGGCCGTGGCAGTGGTCGCTTGTCGGGACCGGTCACGAGGGCTTGGCCGCGAAATTCGGGCGGTAGCCTTTTTTGTAGCCGCGGCACTCTGTGCCGCGATCATTAGGCCGACGCGGCACAGGGTGCCGCGGCTACAGGACAGATTCGGAAACGCTACGACTTGGATGCCACCATCCCCGCGAGCAGATCGGCGGTTTTTTCAAACCCGAGAAGGCCGGTGTTGAGCACGGCGTCGTAGAGGAGCGGGTCGTCGATGTCTCTTTGGAAATTGGTCTTCACGTAGCGTCGGCGTCCCTCGTCGTGATCGTGCAGGTATTTGGCCGCGGTTTTGTCGTCCATTTTGAAGTGTGTCTTCAAATGCGCGAGGCGGACGTCTTCCGGAGCGATGAGCCGGACGTGCACGCCGCCTTTGAGCTTGGCCGTGATGATGTTGCCGCCGCGACCGACGATGATGCAGCGGCCGAGGCGAGCCAGCTTGAGGATGGTGTCGCTCGTGTGATGAAAAATGGTCCACATGGAGGGATGCAGTCCGAGCAACTCCCCGACGATGGCCTGCACTGTGGTGTCCTTGTCTTCTTTGACCAATTCGGCGATTTCCTGCGGGAGGTCCTGGTCTTCGAGGACCTTCTCGATGAGGTTCTTGTCGAAGACGGTCCACGGTTGGGCTTCCTTCGGTCCCTGCGCGTTGAGTTTCTCCGCGAGCAGATGGGCCACGGTCTCGGCGCCGGCTCCGGCTTGGCGTGAGAGGGTGACAAAAGGCAGGTGCGCGCCCGAGCCGAGCGGACCGCGGTCCTTCTGGCTGACAAAATAAGCGCGGTATTTGGCGAAGTAATCGGTGTCCGACATGACTTCAATCTAACAGATGGTTGCGCGGATTGCGAAGGAGGGAATTTTTGTGCTGCGGCGGAAAATAAAACCGCAGAGGGCGCAACGGACACAGAGAAGGAGATGCTCTTTGGATGAGGACCTCCGACCGCACGCTCTCGATAGGAAAGCGGCGCCCCGCTGAGGCCAGCGAGCCCCTACCGGCAGGAACAGTCTGAGGCGCTCTGTGCTCTCTGCGTCCTTTGCCTAAGGGCTATCTACGTTCCGCTTTCGCGGAACTCCGGTTGCGGTTAAATTCGCTACGCCGGGACGGGTGCGAGGTCGCCGGGAAGGGGGCCGTCGTTCTTTTTGTCTTCGGACGGCGCGGCGGCCACGGCATCGGCCGGAACCGGCGGCGGGGGCGGTTCGCGGTGGGGCGGATTTTTCATTTCGCCGTGCTCGATCAAGTCGCGGATTTGCGAGCCTTCGAGGGTTTCCCATTCGAGGAGGGCTTTGGCAATGAGGTCGAGTTTGTCGCGGCGGGCCTTGAGGAGTTCGGTGGCCCGGGAGTAGGCCTCGTCGATGAGGGACTTCACTTCGGCGTCGATGGCCTGCGCGGTCGACTCGCTGTAGTCGCGCATGCGGCTGAAATCGCGGGCGAGGAAAAGATGCTCGTCGCCTTCACCGTATTCGATCATGCCCATTTTGTCGCTCATGCCCCATTGGCAGACCATTTTGCGGGCGATGCCGGTGGCCTGCTTGATGTCGCCGCGGGCACCGCTGGTCACGTCGCCGAAAACGATGTCCTCGGCCACGCGTCCGCCCATGATGACCACGAGGTGATCGAGGAGCTCCTTGCGCCTTGTATTGTATTTGTCCTCCTCCGGGAGCCACATGGTCGAGCCGAGGGACGGTCCGCGCGGGATGATGGTCACCTTGTGCAGCGGCGCGGTGTGCTCGAGTAATTCGAGCAGCAGGGCGTGGCCGGCCTCGTGGTAGGCGGTGACTTCTTTTTCCTTCTCGCTGATCGCCATGCTGCGGCGCTCCTTGCCCCAGCGGACTTTGTCGCGCGCTTCCTCGAGTTCGCGCGTGGTAATGGCTTTGAGTCCTTTACGCGCGGCGAGAAGGGCCGCTTCGTTGATCACGTTGGCCAGTTCGGCGCCGGAGTAACCGGGCGTGCCGCGGGCGATGACAGCGAGGTCCACCGAGTCGGCGACTTTCACTTTCTTGATGTGGACTTTGAGGATTTCCTCGCGTCCGCGGACGTCGGGCAAGTTGACCGTCACCTGCCGGTCGAAGCGGCCGGGGCGGAGCAGCGCCGGGTCGAGGACGTCGGGGCGGTTGGTCGCGGCGATGATGATCACGCCGTCCTGCGCGTCGAACCCGTCCATCTCGACGAGGAGTGCGTTGAGTGTTTGCTCGCGTTCGTCGTGTCCGCCGCCCATGCCGTGTCCGCGGTGGCGTCCGACGGCGTCGATTTCATCGATGAAAATGAGGCACGGCGCGCTCTTGCGGCCCTGTTCGAACATGTCGCGGACGCGCGAGGCGCCGACACCGACAAACATTTCCACGAAGTCCGAACCGCTGATGCTGAAGAACGGCACGTCGGCTTCGCCGGCGATGGCGCGGGCGAGGAGCGTTTTGCCCGTGCCCGGAGGCCCGACCATGAGGACGCCCTTGGGGATGCGTCCGCCGAGCTTCTGGAATTTTTTCGGGTCCTTGAGGAAATCGACCAGTTCGGAAACTTCCTCTTTGGCTTCCTCCACGCCAGCGACGTCCTTGAAGGTGATTTTGTTTTTGTCGCGCGCCATCATGCGCGCCTTGCTTTTGCCGAAGTTGAACGCGCCGCGTCCGGCCATCTTCAATTGCGAGCGGAAGATGAAGTAGAGGATGACGAGGAAGAGCAGGATCGGAAGGAAACCGATCAGCGTGGTGGCGAGCAGGTTCGATTCGGAGCGCACGGCCGGCGTGATCCCGGCCTCGGCCAGTTGTTTTTCCAGAGCCTCGCCGTTGAAGGGCATGAAGACGGGCGTGCGGAATTCGACGAGGCGTTCCTCGGGTTCGGTGGCCGGCGGGACGGTCACCATTTTGCGGTAGTAGCCGGAAATGGTCTGGGTGTTGCGGCCTTCCTCGACGACGAGTTCGACCGGGCTCTCTTGGGTGGAGACGATTTTGCCTTCCTTGAGCAGTTCGGAGAATTTCGGGTAGGTCAGCTCGTCGATCTGGGCGAGGTTGCCGCCGCGGAAAATGAAGGCGCCGCCGATGAGAGCGAAGGCCACGGCAAAGAGGAGAAGCCCCCGCCAGTTGAACTGCGGGTCAGGGTCGGTGCCGCCCGGACGGCGGTCTTCGGGTTTGTTGCTATTGTTCGCGGACACGGATCTGTAAGGATGAACCTAAGCATGCCACGGGGGAAGATCAAATGAATGGGCGCCGGGCTTTGGCTGTCTCGGTCCATGACGTCAGTCCGCTGACCCGCGAGGCCACGGACCGGATGCTGTCCGATTTGGGCGCGGCCGGGGTCGGGGTGACCTCGCTGTTGGTCGTGCCCGATCATCACCACAAAGCCGACATCGATGAGGACTCCGGCTTCCTCGCTTGGCTGCGGGAGAAACAGGCGGCCGGGCATGAAATTGTCCTGCACGGGTTCTACCACCTGCGCGCGCCCTGCGCGGATGACAGTCCGGGGCGGCGCTTGGTGACGCAACACTACACCGCGGGCGAGGGGGAGTTTTACGATTTGGACTACGAGGAGGCGCGCGAGCGGATGGAGGATGGACGCGAAATGCTGACCGGTGCCGGACTCGACGTGGTCGGTTTCATCGCCCCGGCGTGGCTTCTCGGCGAGGAAGCCGAAAAAGCGGCGCGGAACCTCGGTTTTGCCTACACCACGCGGCTGGGCGGCGTGCTCGATTTGCGTTCCGGCGAATGGACCCGTTCGCAATCGCTGGTCTACAGTCCGCGCAGCGCGTGGCGCCGGAATGTCAGTCTGGCATGGAACGCTTTTCTCGCCGCGCGTCTGCGGAGAAATCCGCTGGCCCGCCTCGGACTGCATCCGCCGGATTGGAATCACGAGGCGATCAAGACGCAGGCGTTGCGCTTGGCGGAGAAGTTGGCCAAAGACCGCAAAGTGATCCGATACCGCGACTGGGTCGGGGCTTAGCAAATCGAGTAACCGCTGAGGACACAGAGGTCACAGAGAGTGGTTAGAGCGATTCGGGAAATGCTGTAGCCACTTGGTGTAGCCGCGCCACTCTGTGCCGCGGCTACATGAAAATCTTAACCCGCTATAGTCCCCTCTGTGTCCTCCGCGGTTTGTTTCCCTCGGGTCAAAGAACGGCGCGCACCGCGGACGCGATGCGGTCGGCGTGGTCTTCGAGCAAGTTGGCGTCGCGGCCTTCGAGGAGAATCCGGAGCTTCGGTTCGGTGCCGCTGTAGCGGACGAGGACGCGGCCGCGCGGGGCGAGGGCTTGCTCGGCGGCGGTGATGGCGGCGTGGATCTCCGGCACGGACTCGAGCGGCGGTTTCGATTTCACGGCCACGGCGCGTTGGGCTTGCGGGTATTTGTGCAGGACTTTGCGCAGCTCGCTCAAGGGCTTCCCGGTCTCGGCCATGAGGCGCAGGATTTGCAGGGCGGAAACCAGTCCATCGCCCGTCGTGCCGTGGCGGAGAAAGATCATGTGGCCGCTTTGCTCCCCTCCAAGGATATATCCGCCCGCGCGCATGGCTTCGAGCACGTAGCGGTCGCCGACCGCGGTGCGCACGACTTTGCCGCCGGCCTGCTCGATGGCCTCGTCGAGTCCGAGGTTGCTCATCACCGTGGCCACCACGGTGTTGCCTGCCAACTCACCGCGGCCCAGCAGGTCGAGTCCGGCCATGGCGAGAAGTTCGTCGCCGTCGAGCGCGTCGCCGGTTTCGTCGCAAAGCAGAAGCCGGTCGGCATCGCCGTCGTGGGAGAGCCCGACTTGCGCGCCGGTTTCTTTGACCAGGCGGCTGATTTCGTTCGCGACCGTGCTGCCGCAATCGGCGTTGATGTTTTGTCCGTCGGGACTGGCGTGAAAGACGTGGACGTCGGCCCCGAGCGCGCGAAGGGCGGCGGGCGTGGTCTCGAAGGCGGCGCCGTTGGCGCAGTCGACGGCGATCTTGAGGCCGCGCAGGGAAAAACTTTCCGGTAACGAGTGGAGTGCGTGGGCGACGTAGAGATCCTTGGCGTCGTTCGCGGTGGTGATGGATCCGTGCTCGTCGGCGGCGGGCAACTCGAGCTGCTCTTCGATGGCCGACTCGGTCTCGTCGGGCAGCTTGAATCCGTCACCGGAGAAAAATTTGATGCCGTTGTCGTGCGCCGGATTGTGCGAGGCGGAGATGACGGCGCCGGCGGCCAGTCCGTGGTCCGTGACATAAGCGGCCACGCCGGGGGTGGGGAGGACGCCGAGCAGGCGCACCTCGCCGCCGGCCGAGGTGATGCCGCGGGCCAAAGCTTCCTCGAGCATGGGGCCCGAGGCGCGGGTGTCGCGTCCGATGGCCACGATCGGACGGTCGACGCCGAGCACCCGGACCAAAGCGCGTCCGATTTTTTCCGCGAACTCCGCGGTGATCGGTATCTCGCCGGCGCGGCCGCGGATGCCGTCCGTCCCGAAATAACGCCGGATCATTTCTTGGCGCGTTCGGAGGCGGGGCCGCGTCCGCGCCCCTCATTCCCGGGGTTCACGTTGTGCTGTATGACATACCACACGACCGAGGCCAGCACGAGGCAGGTCAGCTTAATTTTCCAATTGTGCAGGAGAATCTGTTTCATACTTCTCGAGGAGGAGGAGCTGGTTGAGGCGGCGGCGGAAGCGGTCGACGTTGAGGTTGCGTTCGAGGATGCCGCGGTGGCAGAGGGAGACGTGGCCGGTTTCCTCCGAGACGAGGATGGCAATGGCGTCGGATTCCTCGGTGATGCCGATGCCGGCGCGGTGGCGCAGGCCGAGGCTGCGGTCAAGGTCCTCGCGCGCGGTCAGGGGAAAAATGCAGGCCGCGGCGGCGACGCGTTCATTCTGCACGATGACGCCGCCGTCGTGCAGGACGGTCTTGGGATGGAAAATGGTGAGGATAAGTTCCTTGGAAAAAACCGCGTCGAGATCGACGCCGGTGGAGGCGAACTGGCGGATGCTGATGTCGCGTTCCAGCGCGATGAGCGCGCCGAACTGGCGGCGGGCCAGGTCGAAGACGGTGTCGACGAGGAGGTCGATCGATTCCTTTTTCTGCAGCGGGGAGCGGAAGAAATGCTGGCTGCCGAGTTCGGTCAGGGCGCGGCGGAGTTCGGGCTGGAAAATCACGACCAATGCGACGGCGAGGAAGACGGAGAAGCTGCGCAACAGCCAGCCGATGACGTGGAGGTCGAGGAGCTGCGAGGCCAGGGTGAGGCTGATGAACAGGAGGGCCAGACCGACGAGGATTTTCGCGCCCGGGGTGCCGCGGAAGTAGAGGTAACCGTAGTAGAGGAGCACGGCCAGCAGCACGATCTCGACCGCGCCGGTCCATCGTGTGCTGACAAATTCGACGACTGCCTCCATGGAGTGTCATGCTGACCGCTTTGTCCGCCAAGGGCGAGCGCGGAGTCGGGTGCTGTCGGCAGGTTTTTGCCTCTGGATTTGCCGGCGCGGCGTGCGTAATTTGCCGCCATGCCGCAGCAACAAGTCGTCCCGGTGCAGCTCAAGGCCGTCGTTCCCACAGCCAACGGCGCGGCGCTGTTCCTCGGCACCGAGGAGAAAACGTTCGTCATTTATGTCGACGCGACCGTCGGCCACGCCATCAACATGTTCCTCGCCGGCACGGAAAAAGAACGTCCGCTCACCCACGACCTCATGGCCCATGTGCTGGCGGCGTTCGGCGCCAAGGTGGAACGCGCGATCATCAACGACGTGAAGAACAGCACGTTCTACGCGCGTCTCATCGTCTCGGCAGAAAACGAATTGCATCAAAAAAAGATCATCGAACTGGACGCCCGCCCGAGCGACTGCATCGCCATGGCCATCCAGCAGAAAGCGCCCATCCTCGTCAGCCGCATGGTGCTCGACGAGGTGGACGACGCCTCCGACGCACTCAAGCAACTCGAGTCGACCAAAGAACAAGGCGGCGAAGCGCCGTCCGGGGACGAGAGCGAGGAAGACTAAAACCCGCGCGCTGCCCCGCCGCCGCGCGCCCCGCCCATGTTCGTCGACCAGATCCGCATCCAGGCCAAAGCCGGCGACGGCGGCAACGGCTGTTCCAGTTTCCGCCGCGAGAAATTCGTGCCGAAGGGCGGGCCGGACGGCGGCGATGGCGGCGACGGTGGGAGCATCATCCTGCGCGCCGACCCGCAGGTCGACACGCTGGTCACGCTCTACTACGAGCCGATCGTCCGCGCGAAGAGCGGCGAGAACGGCATGGGGAAGCAAAAATACGGCAAGTCCGCGCCGGACAAAATCGTCCCCGTGCCGGTCGGCACGCTGGTTTACCGTCTGCCGGACGTCGCGCCGCATGATCCGCTGAAATTCGAGGAGGAAGACGAAGCGCCCGCGCGCCGCCGGAAAATCGATCCGAAAGATCTCGAGCTGCTGGCCGATCTTGAAACAGCCGGCGCCGAGTTCCTTCTCGCCCAAGGCGGCCGCGGCGGGAAAGGGAACATCCATTTCAAAAGCTCGCGCAACCGCGCCCCGCGCCAATTCACCGAAGGCACGCCGGGGGAGGAGGGATGGTTTTTCCTCGAGTTGCGCATGATCGCGGACGCCGGACTCGTCGGCTATCCCAATGCCGGCAAATCGACGCTGCTCGGCGTGCTGTCGGCCGCTCATCCCAAAGTCGCGGCCTATCCTTTCACCACGCTGCACCCGATGGTCGGGGTAATGGATTTCCCGGGCTTTCGCCGCGCCACGGTGGCCGACATTCCCGGACTGATCGAAGGCGCGCACCGCGATGTCGGGCTCGGCCACGATTTCCTGCGCCACATTGTGCGATGCCGCACGCTGCTGCTCGTCGTCGACGCGGCCGGCAGCGAGGGCCGCGACCCGGTCGAGGACGCCAAAAAAATCCGCGAAGAATTGCGGCTGTACGATCCGCTCCTTGCGCGGCGTCCATGGGCCCTCATCGCCAACAAGACCGACCTGCCGGGTGCGGCGGATAATCTCCCCCGTCTCGCCCAGGAATTCCCCGGCGTCCCGCTCATCGCCATCTCCGCGCAGCAGAAGGCGAATCTGGACGAGCTGCGCAAATTCCTCGATGCCGAGGTCGGGCATCCGGGGTGATGCCGATCGCCATCTTTTGACGCATCTTTGGAGGGCGGCCGTCCCCGGCCGCCGCCAGGGGCGTGCGGCTCGCGAGGACGCTCGGCCTCCAGTTGCGGGCGCGTTTCCGGCTTAGGAATTGCCCAAGCCGTCCTCTGTAGGCAGGATGCCCGGTCACACGATATGCGCGAAATAGGCATAGGACTGGCCGGATTCGGCACGGTGGGTGCCGGGGTTTTCCTCAATCTGGGAAAAAACCGGGCCCTGCTCCGTGAGCGGACGGGTTGCGATTTCGCGGTCCGCAAGGTCGCCGTGCGCGACCTGTCCAAAAAGCGCGCCGCGGCCCTCCCGTCCGGGCTGGCCACGGACCAATGGCGCACCCTCCTCGACGATCCGTCCATCGAGGTCATCGTCGAATTGATGGGCGGCATCGACGAACCGCTCGAATTGGTCCGCGAAGCGATCAAGCGCGGCAAAATCGTCGTCACCGGCAACAAAGCGCTCCTTGCCGAGCACGGCGCGGAAATTTTCCGACTGGCCTCGGAAAAGAAGGTCCCCGTTTTCTACGAAGCGGCGGTGGCCGGCGGCATCCCGATCATCAAAGCAGTCCGCGAGGCCTTCGTGGCCAATCATTTCCAACGCATCCGCGGCATCATCAATGGCACGAGCAACTACATCCTCACGCGGATGGCCGAGAGCGGGATGGATTTCGCCTCGGCCTTGGCCGAAGCGCAGGCCGCCGGTTATGCCGAAGCCGACCCCACGCTCGACGTCAACGGCTGGGACGCGGGGCACAAAGCGATCATCCTTGCCTCGCTGGCTTACGGATTCTGGGTGCCGGGCAATGATGTCCTGGTCGAAGGTATCGAAAAAATCGCGCCCGAGGACATCCGCTTCGCCGCACAACTCGGCTACACGATCAAGCTTCTGGCCTTCATCGACGCGGGCTCCGACGGCGCCGTGGAAGTCAGCGTGCAACCCTCGCTCGTGCCCAATGGCAACATCCTTGCGTCCGTGCGCGGCGTTTTCAACGCCATCGCCGTGCGCGGCGACGTGGTCGGTGATGCGCTCTTCTACGGACGCGGTGCCGGACAAGATCCGACGGCCAGCTCGGTCATCGGCGATCTGGCCGACGCGGCGCTCGCGCTCGAATCGCCTCGCGCGTCCTACGGCTTCATCCCGCACGCGCTCTACGGCAAATTGCGTCCGTCCGCGGACGTCGTTAGTCCGTTCTATTTGCGTCTCGGCGTCGATGATCGACCCGGCGTCCTCGCGCGCATTGCCGGATTGCTCGGCGAGGCGGGTATCGGTATTTCCTCGGTCATCCAGCCCGAGACGGAAGAAGGTAAAAAGGCCGCACTGGTCCTCATGATCCATGACGCGCCGCGCGGACGGATGTTGTCCGCCTTGGCCAAAATCCGCGCGCTTGATTGCGTGCACGACGAACCCGCGCTCTACCGGGTGGAGGCCGCCTCGTGATGAATCTCCACGATCGCGGCGTGATCAGCCGCTACCGGCCATACTTGCCGGTGACCGACGCGACGCCGGTGGTTTCGCTCAACGAGGGATCCACCCCGCTCATTTATTCGCCGAAATTGAGCCGACTCGTCGGCCGCGGTGCCGAGGTTTATGTCAAATTCGAGGGACTGAATCCCACCGGCTCGTTCAAAGATCGCGGCATGACCATGGCCATCTCGAAAGCCGTCGAGCGCGGAGCCAAAGCCGTCATCTGCGCGTCCACCGGCAACACCTCTGCCGCCGCGGCTGCTTACGCCGCGCGGGCCAATCTGGCCTGCGCCGTGCTGTTGCCGGCCGGAAAAATCGCCGCGGGGAAATTGCTTCAGGCCTTCATCTACGGCGCCAAAGTCGTGGCCATCCGCGGCAATTTCGACGATGCCTTGCGATTGGTGCGCGAACTCGGGGCCGATGGACGTTTCGAAATTGTCAATTCGATCAATCCCTTCCGGATCGAGGGACAAAAGACTGCCTCGTTCGAAATCATCGAGGAACTCGGCGATGCGCCTGACATCCACATCCTGCCGGTCGGCAATGCCGGTAACATTACCGCCTATTGGCAGGGTTACCGGGAATTCCATGACTTGGGCAAAGCATCGAAGCTTCCGCGCATGACCGGATTCCAAGCCGCGGGCTCCGCCCCCATTTTCCTCGGGCATGTTGTGGACAAACCCGAGACCGTCGCCACCGCCATTCGCATCGGCAACCCGGCCAGCTGGCAGGGGGCGAGCGATGCGGTCAAAGACTCCGGCGGCTGCATCGACATCGTCACCGACGAACAAATCCTCGAGGCGCAGCGCTGGCTCGCCGCCGAGGAGGGAATTTTTGTCGAACCGGCCAGCGCTGCCTCCGTCGCGGGCTTGATGAAATGTTTGTCCAATGACCGGTGCGCCACGTGTCCGTTCCATCAATATCCCGAAGGCGCGAAAATTGTCCTCACCGTGACCGGCCACGGACTGAAAGATCCCGAAGCCCCGATGGTCCACGGATTCAAAGCCCTCGAGGCGGATGCCACCATGGAAGCCGTGGCCAAGGTTTTGGGAGTATCATGAAGGCTTTCCTGTCAGCCGTATCCATCACTATGAGCAACCCGGCGGCGGCCGGGGACGGCCGCCCTCCAAGAGCCGGATTTTCTGGAGGGCGAGCGTCCTCGCGAGCCATGAAAGGCACGCTGGGCGTCCCTGAATTGACTGATCTTTTGGCCGCCGAGGCGGCTCTAGCGGGGAAAAATTAGCATGGCCCTCATCGTCCAGAAATTCGGCGGCACGTCCGTTGGCAACCCCGAACGGATCAAGAACGTCGCGCGTCGCGTGCTCGAAACGCAGCGAGCCGGAAACAAAGTTGTCGTCGTGGTCTCCGCCATGTCCGGTGTGACCGATTCTTTGATCAAGCTCTCGCGCGAAGTCTGCGAAAGCCCGAGCGAGCGCGAGATGGACGTCCTTCTCGCCACCGGGGAGCAGACGACCATCGCGCTCTTGGCCATGGCCCTGCAGGGCATGGACGCCAAGGCGGTCTCCCTGACCGGTGCGCAGGCCGGCATCGTGACGGACGGCGTCCATACCAAGGCAAAAATTTTCAACATCACTCCGAAGCAAATCCACGAGCACCTCGACAGTGGGTCGATCGTCATCGTGGCCGGTTTCCAGGGCCAGACCGCGCGCGGCGATATCACCACGCTGGGCCGCGGCGGTTCCGACCTCACGGCCATCGCGCTGGCCGCCGCGCTCAAGGCCGACAAGTGCGAGATCTGCACCGATGTCGACGGCGTTTACACCTGCGACCCGCGGGTCGTGCCCGACGCGCGCAAGATCGACACCATCAGCTACGAGGAAATGCTCGAAATGGCGTCCTCCGGCTCAAAAGTCATGCAATCGCGCTCGGTCGAGTTCGCCAACAAATTCAACGTGCTCTTCGAAGTGCGCAGCAGTTTCAACCAGAACCCGGGAACCATCGTGAAAGCAGAAACACCAGGCATGGAAGACGTCGTCATC
>JBIKXZ010000159.1:0-5536 GCA_044355525.1 Chthoniobacterales bacterium | reverse complement strand
AATTGCTGCCAGGCATCGATGATGCGGAGGTAGGAGTTCGCATCGAAGCGCTTCACGAATTTTTGGCCCTGATACAGCATGTAGCTCTCGAGGGAACTGGAGATCTCATACCAGGGCAGATCCGTCTCGGGTTGGACGATATCGACGCGGGCGCGCTCCTCGATGACGTCGGCGTAGAGGAATGTTTTGTGACTGATCATGCGCGCGAGGGCGAGGCCGTGGATCGGGCCCGGCGTGCCGTAGTAGTCCCCTCCCCGGAAGTCCGGGTCGCGGGTGATGGCGATGATCTGCTCGAGATTGTGCATTTGCTGCAGGCCGTGCGAGCGGAGACCGGTGCCGATCGAGATGATGTTGGCCACGCGGTCCGGCCAGTGCACGGCAAGATCGAGAGCCATCATGCCGCCAAGCGAAGTGCCGACCACGGCGTGCAGTTTTTCAATGCCCAGCTTTTCGAGCAGCGGCAATTGCGAACGGACGATGTCGTGGACAGTCACACGCGGGAAGTCGCCGCCGTAGACCTTGCCGGTGGCGGGATTGACCGAGCACGGGCCGGTCGAGCCGTAGCATCCGCCGAGGTAGTTGGCGCAAATGACGAAATATTTTTTCGTGTCGAGTGCTCGGCCCGGCCCGACAAATCCATCCCACCAGCCGGTGTGCATTTCCTCGGTCCAACGCCCGTCGAGGCCCGGAACGTTTTTGTTCGTCCCGGCCGCGTGCTGGCTGCCGCTCAGGGCGTGGAAAAGGAGGACGGCGTTGCTGCGGTCGGCGTTGAGCTCGCCGTAGGTCTCGTAGGCGATGGTCACGCCGGGCAAGGCGTCGCCGCCCGCGGTGACGAAAGGCTCGTCCGCGCTGCCGAAGGTGAGAAACTGCGTTTCGACCCCGCCGACGCTTTTGCTCATGAAGTTGGTGACTATTTCGCCGCGGCCAAGGCCTGATTGATGTCCTCGATCAGATCGGCCGGATCTTCGATGCCGATGGAAAGACGAACCAATTCCGGCGTGATACCCGCACCGCGCTGCTGGTCCTCGTTGAGTTGCGAGTGCGTCGTGGTGGCCGGATGGATGGCGAGGCTCTTCGCGTCGCCGACGTTGGCGAGGTGCGAAAAGATTTTCAGCGACTCAATGAACTTCTTTCCCGCCGCCGCGCCGCCTTTGATGCCGAAAACGACCATGGAGCCGCCCTTGCCGTGAAGATACTTCTTGTTCAGGTCGTAATACGGATCGCCCTTGAGCCCCGGAAAACGGACCCATTCGACGTCCTTGTGCTTTTTGAGATGCTCGGCGATGGCCAGCGCGTTCGCGCAATGTTTCTCCATGCGCAGCGGGAGCGTTTCGATGCCCTGGAGGAAGAACCACGAATTATCCGGCGCAATGCAGGCGCCGAGGTTTCGCAATGGCACGGTGCGCATACGCAGGATGAAGGCCAGCGGCGCGAGCGGCGCCGGCAGATCGTGCCCCCAGCGGAGACCGTGGTAGCTGTTGTCCGGATTGTCGTAGAGCGGGTGTTTGCCCGCGCCCCAGTTGAAACGTCCGCTGTCCACCACCAGGCCGCCGATCCCAGTGCCATGGCCGCCGAACCATTTGGTCAGCGAATGGATGACGATGTCCGCCCCGAAATCGAGCGGCTTGGTGAGATACGGCGTGGAGAATGTCGCGTCGACGATGAGCGGGATGCCGTGGTCGTGCGCGATCTTGGCCACTTTTTCGAGATCGACCACTTCGAGAGCAGGGTTCGAGACGGTCTCGACGAAGATGGCGCGCGTTTTGTCGTCGATCGCCTTGGCGAAATTTTGCGGGTCGCTGGAATCGACAAATTTCACCGTGATCCCGAGTGCGGGCAGGATGTCGTTGAATTGCGTGTAGGTGCCACCGTAAAGGTTGCGGGCGCTGACAATATTGTCGCCGGCCGAGGCCAAATTGATGATCGAGTAAAAGACGCCGCTGGTGCCGGAAGCGACCCCGAGTCCGCCCATTTCCGGGGCACCTTCGAGCAGGGCCACGCGCTTTTCGAGAACGTCCGTGGTGGGATTCATCAACCGCGTGTAGATATTGCCCAATTCCCGGAGGGCAAAGAGGTTGGCGGCATGCTCGGTGCTTTTGAAGACGAACGAGCTGGTGCGGTAGACGGGAACCGCGCGGGAAAGGGTCGTAGGATCGGGTTGTTGTCCGCCGTGCAGGCAAAGGGTGTCGAATCTCATGGCTTTTCGGTGGTTTGGGTGAAAGGAGATAGTTTCCCCGGCGCGCGCCAAGTCAACCGCAAAGGCGGCTATGACGCGCGGTCAGCGGAGGTATTTGAAGCTACCCTTGGGGGCGAAGCGTCCGACGTTGGCGTCGGGCGCGCGCTTGTCGCCGGAGCCCGGGTGCATGGGGAGGAATCCGGCCGATCCGTTGGCGAATGCGACCATGGCATTGGTCCCGTGGCGGAAGTGCACCGTTACCTCCTTTTGGTCGATGCCGTAGAACTCTTCGATCATGGGGTTCTTGCCCGAGGCGGGCTTTTGAAAGGTATTCACCTGGGCGGAGGTGGCGAAGACGACCACTTCGGAGGGGTTGGTCAGGTCCCAGTAACGCAGGGGCTGGCGCGCGCCGGGTCGGTTGGAGGTCTGCCAGCCGTTGGCGAGCACAACGTTGTAGCCGACGCCGATGTAGCCGAAGGCGAACTTGGGTTTGAAGGGCTTGCCGGTGAAACGGAAACTCGGATCCGGCACCATGTTTCTCGGCATGTAGGCGCCGAGCGGTCCGCCGGAAACATCGACGACGCGCTCTCCTTCCGGTTTGCCTTTGTGCGCGGCGGGCTCGAGGCCGAACCACCAAGCGTCACCTTCGTCCGATTTGGTCAGGAACGGCCAGAAGCGGTAGTTGTTGTCGCCGAGATAGGCAATGCCCCCGGCGGAAAGTTGGCGGATGTTGTTCGCGGAGACGGCGAGCGATGAGGATTTGTAAGCGCCCCAGACGGCGGGCGCCGCGACCGCGCTGAGCACGATGATGACCGCCACCGCGACCAGCAGTTCGATGAGGGTGAAGGCGTGCTCCTTTTTCATCGAGAGATCACCACGCGGTAAAAGCGCTGCGCAAACAGAGCAGCGCCCGGATCCGACAAGGCGAGCGTTTGCCCGTGCCCGGCCACAGCCGTTCCGACATTTATCCATCCCGAGGAGGCCAAGGTGGTGTTGGCCTGTAACTGGTAGTAGTAACCGACAGTCGACGTGAAGCTCACCTCCGCTCCGGAGCTGTTTCGGTGCACCAAGGTGTCCGGCACGGGAATTGGCACGGGTGCGTTTGCCGGAGCGGCATAAGGCGTCGAAAAGCTGAAGGTCTTATCACCCTTGCTTTGCACGATGCCGAACCAGCTGCCGCTTTGCAGGGCCAAGCTCGGAATCCCATCGTCGGCAGAGAAATCGAATGGCTGCGAGGTCCAAGTGCCGTTGCCGGAACGCCAATAAACTGCTGGATAGGTTCCGGCTTCCTCATAGGCGTTCTCAATGCGCAATTGCGCGCTCGGCCACGATCCCCCGAGTCCGACCGCATTGAACGTCAGTGAATTCACGAAGAAACCGTAACCATCATAATAGCCAACATCGACGGCCAAGCGGACGTCCGATCCGGAAGGTGGTGACGGCGCTTGGCTTGCGCCTGTGATCGATCCGGCCAAGGCAAAGAGCATGTCTTGCATGACCGCCGGACCATCCCAGCGATAACCCCATGCGATGGATATGCGACTGCCGCCGGTATCGAATTCCAGCACCAGCGCCGCGCGGTTGGTGCCCGCGCCGGTCCAGAACGTGATGTTGTCGAAGTTCGCCACCAGCGTCTGCGCATGCAGAGGAGCAGCGACCAGCAAGGACAGCGCGCAGAGCGCTGCGAGTTGTTTTTTCATCAGTTGTCTTTCTTGTTTGTGGTGGCAAGAGAGACCCTGATGAGGCGTTCCGCGGTGGAACGATCAGCAAAGACCACTCTCACACGCTTCATTCTTGCGATGAAGTTTTTTCGTCCGCGGCCACCCGGCCGCGCACGCGTCGAGGATCGGCAGCAAGATGTTCGGACTCCCGGTTTGTGAACGCCGAAGCGTTCGCCTCTCCCCTCGCCTTCGCCCGACACACATCGGACTGACTTTGCTCCCGCTGACGCAGGATGAA
The DNA here is from genome assembly GCA_044355525.1 of Chthoniobacterales bacterium. GTDB lineage: Bacteria > Verrucomicrobiota > Verrucomicrobiia > Chthoniobacterales > JACTMZ01 > JACTMZ01. Next base: position 1,401 of record JBIKXZ010000159.1, on the reverse strand, counting down.
GGATTGTTACCGGATACCGCAGCGCAACTGTGGCCGGTTCTCACGGCCTTCCCTTGGTCTGCCAATCGGTCTCATCCGGACGAACCCGGATGCTTGTCATGCAAAAGAACGCAATCTCGTTTTAGGACCCGGGGTGCGGAGCGTCAATCCCCCTTGCCAAAAAATCGCGCAACGCCGTGAATAACACCCATGCGCAACCAACACGCTTGGACCCATCGCACCGAGGACGGCGAGAAGCGCGAGGTGCGTGCGGTGAAAAATCAGGGCCGCTGGCGACTGCAATCGAAGCTCAAGCACAATGAGGAGTGGATTTACCACGAGGCGCCGGAGCGCAGCGATCTCGAGGAGTTGCGCGATATTCTCTGGCGCAAATACCAGCGCCGCCGCGCCTCGCACGAGGATGTGGTCTTGGCCGACAAGATGCTGGCCGAGTTGGCGGCCGGCTAGCGCTGCGCGGCAGCGTTGCGGTATTGTATGTAGCCGGTGCGCGCGGCGACATACGGGTCGAGTGCGTCTTTGGTCGCGAGATCGTAGCGGTCCATTTGATCGGGCACTCCGTGCGCTCCGGAGGGTGCCGAGACGCCGGTCGTCCAGGCGGCCCCGCCGAAGATGAATCCCAGCCAGGCCACGGGATTGAGCGCGGTGTCGCCGGCCGTGCCGACCAGATCACGTGTGCTGGTGGGGCCAATGACAGGGAAAACCAGATAGGGCCCGTGCGGGATGCCCCACTTTGCGAACGTTTGTCCGGTATCGGACTTGGGAACATTGGACAGCGCGGGAATTTTGTCGGCCGGTTTCATCAGTCCGCCCACGCCCGCGGTGGAATTGACGACAAAGCGTCCCGTTTCCTGTGCGGTGCGGTCAAGACGCCCCTGCAACGTGTGGTTCACGAAGCGCACCGGAAAGCGGACGTTTTCGTAGGCGTTGCGGATGCCCTGGCGGACGACTTCGGGGAGGACGAATTTGTAAGCCGTCGAGAACGGCTTGGCCACGTAGGTGTAGAGCTGATGGTTGAACCAAAAGACACCGCGGTTGACCGGTTCGATCGGGTCCGAAACCTTGACCTCGGCAACCTCCTCCCAGTCGCCGCCATCGACGCCCGCGGTTTCCGCTACCGTCGTTTTGGCCGGGGCAGCAGCTGCGGGAGCCGATGAAGTGGACGCGGGGGCGTCGGCTTTTTCCCGTGCCTTGCCGGCGCAACCGGCCGACGCGACCAGCACGAGGGCGCCGAAAAGAGCGAGCAGGATTTTCATCAGGTCTTGGCCGCTGATTGCTTGAGCGAATCAAGGACGGCGGTGACGCCGCCCTTCTTGTAAAGTTCGTCGAACTGCGCGCGGTAGTTGGCCACCAAGCTCACTCCTTCGGCCAGGATGTCGGTGACCAACCAGCGTCCGCGATCCT
>JBIKXZ010000036.1:0-17009 GCA_044355525.1 Chthoniobacterales bacterium | reverse complement strand
CTTTCTCTTCGGGGGTGAGAGTGGACGCGTCGATCTTGGCGGCGAGTTGTTCCGCGCCGGCAGTTTGGCCGGCGGCGCGAAGCAGGGCCGCATGGAGAGTTTGCCAGCGGGGTTCGCCATTGTCGTCGGGGAGGATGTCCAAACCTTCTTTAGCTTTTCCGGTGCGCAGGCGGCCCAGGGCGGCGACGCGGCGGATGTCGACCGATTCGGGATCGGCGGCAAGGAATTCCTCGGCGGCGGCGGCGGCGGCTTCGATGTTTTGTCCGGCGAGCAGCGCAAAGAAGGCGGCGCTGAGACGGGCGGAGGGATCCTGTGGTTGCAGAGCGAGCAATTCGTTGGCAATGGCCACACCGTCGGCGGCGGTGGCGGTGGGCGGGAAATTGCGGATCTGTCCGCGCAGGGCGTCGGCCTTCGCCCCGCTGTCCGACGCGAGGATGCGCCAGGCGGCGAAGGCTTCGGATTTCCATCCGACGGTCTCGGCGTAACGCGCGGCGAAGAGGACGTGGGGCAATTCCGCGAATTGCATGACTTGGCGGAGCTGGCGTTTTTCCGCTTCTTCGGTGGCGGCATCGTTGCGGGTGCCAGCGATGCGGGCGCGGAAAAGATGATAAAGGGTGTCGGGCACGGTGCCGCCGCGGTTGGTTTCGATCAGTTCGCTGCATTCGTCCCAGCGGTCGAGTCCGCTCAGGGCGTCGAGCCGGGCCATGAGCGCGCCGGCGTGGCTACCGGCTTCGTCGGGGGCGACGAGTTCGAGCACGGCTTCGTGGGCTTGCAGACCGACGAGCCAACGGGCGGCGGCGGCGCGTTCGTCGATTGTGGCCTCGCGTTCGCGCAGCCGGGCGACGAGGTCTTGCACGGCTTCGTCCTTGCGGTCGGGGTTGGACGAGAGCACGAGGCGGGCGATGAAGAGTTCGTCTTCGGCGGAACAATCGGGATGCGCGCGGAGCCGGATGATGGTGGCGTCGAGTTGCTGTTGTGCGTCGGGGGAGAGTCCGGCCTGGCTCATGGCGAGGACGCGGAGGGCGGCGAGGGAATTTCCCCCGGTGCCGCCGGCGGCTTGTTCGAGGAGCTGGCGGGCTTCGTCGACTCGGGTGCGGTCTTGGCCGGAGAGAAGAAGGTTGGCCAGCATGACGCGGAGTTCGTCGGACTCGGGGTCGATGATGCGGGCCAGAGCTTCGCGGAGGATGGATTCGGCCTGGGCGGGTTGTTGCTGCGCGGCGAAGAGGCCGGCTTGGATCATGGTGCGTTTGATGTCTTGGGCGGGCGGAAGATCGGCGGGCAGGTATTCGAGGGCGCGGGTGGCTTCGGCGGCACGGCCGGCGCCGAGGGAGCGTTCGCCGAAGACGAGAATTTCTTCGGCACTGGCGTTACCGGCGTCCATTTTTTTGCCGATCTCGTCGACGCTGGCCATGTCGCCGGCGCGGGCGGCTTGGTAGATGAGGCGGTCGGAGACGCGCTCATCTTGGAAGGCCATGAGGGCGGCTTGGCGGAGAAGGGTGGAGGCTTCGGCGCCCTCGCCACGGTCGATGGCGGCTCCGGCTTGCTCGACAATGGCGAGCGCGCGGCGGGCTTTGAGTTCGCGATAAAGCGGACGCGCACCGAAGGCGGAGCCGATGAGGAAGCCAAGGACGGTGAGCGTGACGGCGAGTCGCCAGCCGCGGATCCAACGGCGCCAGCCGACGGGTTCGTCGGCGTCGTCTAGCGAATAGCTGGGAAGTTCGGCCGGAGCTTTAGGAGCTGAGTCGTTTTTTGGTGGGATCATCGGAAAAACAATTTAGCCACGGATTGAAGAGGATATCAGAGGATATTTCTCGACCGGCTGACACCGGCCGAGAAAGGTATCAATCGGAGCGTGGAGAATGGGAGATTTAGGATTTCAGATTTGAGATTTTGGAAAGACGGATTTTTGACCACAGCGGAGGCTTGGCGACACGGCCGCAAGGCAAATTTTACGGATGGCACGGATTTGAGAAGGGCTGAGGGCTGAACCGGAGCGAAGCGGAGATGGCGTGAGTGGAAGACGAGGGCAAACTTGGAAGCTGAGTGAAAGGGAAAGTGGCGAGTGTCTTGTGACTAGTTGCGAGTGGATGGATTACGGACTTTTCACATGACACATGTCACTTGTCACTGTCGCGTTCCGCGACAATGCGGCGGTTGAGCCATTTTTGGGCGGCGGCTTCGGCGGCGGCGGGGTCAGTGGGGCCTCGGACGGCGAATTCGAGGACGCGGAGTCCGCGGTTGCGGCGGCCGGCGGCGAGGTTTTGCCAACGGATGTTTTTGTCGAAGCTGAATTCGTTGTCCACACCGCTGGCGGTGCCGTCATCCTCGACCACGGCATGGAAGACGTGCACAGGGCGTCCGCGGTCGCGGAAAAGATAACGCTGGAAGGGCAAACGGAAACCGTTGGCTTCGGCGATCCACGAGGGGAGTTTGGTTTCGAGTTCGAAGCCGGCGGCGCCGAGGCAGACGCGCGGATCGTGGACGATGAAGGCGGATTGCACCGAGGTCGGGCCGGGCGGCCAGTGGAAGTAGAAAGCTTGCCATTGCCAGCCGTTCTCACCGCGCCATTGCTCGGAGTAAGCGGTGTCGGGGAAGAGGAGAACGTCGAGGGTTCGTTCGGCAATGGGAACTTCGCGGGCGTTGTCCTCGGGCGTGGGCGGGGCGATGGTCCACATGACGGGTAATGCGGGGGCTTTGCTTTCGTGCCAGCGGAACCAGGCTTCGCCACCGATCCAAGAGGCGGACCAAAGGACGACGAGGAAGAGGGGCAGGAGAGCGGAAACCGGAGACCTGAGCCGGAACGCAGTGGAGACAGCGCGAGGCAGCGCCGAGGGCAAACCTGAGGTCAGAGATCGGAGATCGGAGGCCGCGCCGGCTCCCGGCTCGGGGACCTTCGTCCCGGTCCGGGAGAGGAGTTTGCCGGCGAGGAGCACGGCGGCGGAGCTGACGACGAGCACGCCGAGGCCGGTGCCATCGTGGATTTGGTCGACGGCCTCGCTGCCAGACTTGCAGGCGGCGACGGAGAGGGTGAGGGAACGGATGGCGTTGCCGCCGAGGGCGGCGGCGAGCCCGATGAGGAAAAGGAAGACGCGACGCGGGACGGTGAGACGGAAAAATTCGCCGACGGCCAGCGCGATCATGATATTGCTCTGGAGCGAGCGGATTCCGCTGCAAGCTTCCTCGACACCGAGCAGGCTGCCCGGAATGGCGATGAGGTTGCCGCGTTGCTCCGCGGGGTAGCCCAGCCAGTGCAGCGCTTCGACGCAGAGGCCCGTGTTGTGCATCATGAGCCAACTCATGATGGCGTTTTCCTGCGGGCGCGGCCATGGCACGGCGACAAGAAAGAAAAGGACGGGGAAGGCGAAATGTTTGAGCCATGGCAAGCCGCCGAGGAAATAAATGAAACAGAGTGTCAGAGTCACGCCGGCCATGGCGGCGAGGGCGGGGACCAGACGCCAGTCGGCGTTGGAGAGAATGAGAGGTTGGAGCGCGGCCAAGAAAAGACCGGCGGAGGCAACACAGAGAACGGCGGCGATGCGGCCGCTCGCGGCGGGAGCGGATGGCGCGGGGCGGTCCGGCCAGCGGCGGGTGAGGAGGAGAATGGCAAGGATCGGCACAAGCGTGCCGTAGCTGTATTGCGGGTTGAGCGACCACTCCCACCAGTTGGCGCGGAGGACGAGAAACCAGGCAAAAGCCAGAGCGGCGGCCCACCACCACAAGGGGACGGGCTTGGAGCTTGGCAGGGTGGCGGTTCGGGCCATTACGTAAGTTTGCGCGAAAAGGGCCCGAGGCAAAAGGGGAAGGTTTCAACGTCCTTGAGGAATGCCCCGGCCTCGGGCTGGAAATATTTACTTCTGGGACCTTGAGAATGCTCCGGTCCCGAGCTAGACGTCTTTGCCGCGCCGATCCCTCAGGTGCGGCGGCCCGGCTAAAAGCATGGCAAAAAAATCATCCGCAACAAAGTCGCGCAGGAGGCAACTTCTTTTGCGCTTCCTGGCTCTGTCCGCCGTCGTCTTGGCTCTCCTCGCCCTGGCCGGCGCCGCCGCGTTCCACATTTTCGAGGGATGGCGTTCGCGTGACCTGGCCCGCAAGGCGAGGGTCAATTTGGAGAAAGCGAATTACCGCATGGCGTGGCTGCAAACCACCTCGGCGCGATCGCTTCGTCCCGACGAGCCGGAGGTCTTGCGCACATCCGCCATCGTCGATGCGGCCTTCGGCCGCAAGGAAAGCCTCGAGGCGTGGGGGCGTTTGGCGGAGAAGCAGGCGCTGACTCCTGACGACCAGGAGCAACGTGCCCGCGCTTCGATACGCTTCCAAGAGGACCAGCAACTCGAGGAGGCGCTGGCCGCCCTCGAGGCGGCCGGGAACAGCAAGGCGGCCGCCGAGTTGCGGGCGGCGAACAAGCTCTCGCGCGGAGACCTTGATCGAGCGATCGAAGAAGCAAGGCGCGGTGCTTCGCTGACCGACAACCCGGCCCTGAAACTGGATCTGGCGCGTCTGCTGCTGCGCCGCTACGCGGGCGAGCTCGCCGCATCGTCGAACCCGGCCGCCGGTCCGCGGCAGGCCTATGCGGAGATGGTCGCCATCGTCAACTCGCTCCAAAACGATCCGGAAATCGGTTCCGAGGCGCTCGCCTTCGGGCTGACCTTCCTCCTGCCCGGCGCGGAAAATCAAAAGGCCTGGGCCGATCTGGCCATGGCGCGCATGGAAGCCGGGAATCCCGCCTTGCTGCCCGCCGCCGCCGCCCTGATCGACAACAACCACGACTCGCTGGAGAAGATGTATGGCCGCCTGAGGCCGGTCTTCGACGCCGCGCCGCTCGACCGCCGCGCCGCGTTTGCCGGCTGGCTCGTCGGCCGCAAAATGTCCATGCAGGCCCTCACTCTCATCACCGCCCAAGAAGCGGGCGAATCGGTGGAAGCCTTTGTTGCGCGCACGGGCGCACTCGGCGATTCGGGAAACTGGGACGCCGTGGTCGCAACGTGTGAGGCGGGAGGCAATGTGCCCGAGTGGCTTCGTTTGGTGACACGAGCACGCGCCGAATACGCGTTGCGCTCCGACGCTGTGAGCGGGCCGAAATCGGTCGCCGCGTCCATCCGCGCCGCGGCCAAGGAACAGGCATTGCGCGTGGCGGTCCAGACCGCCGACCAACTTGGTGCGCAGGAAGTGGTAAGCGACACGCTCGTGGAGCTGTGCGGGAGCAGCGCGTCGGCGAGTCCCGCCTTTGGATTGGCGCGCCAGCGATTTGCCGCCAGTGGCGATACGGTGCGCATGAAGGCCGCTTTCGAGCGCGCCAGCGAGGCGGCGCCGGATGACATCGTGGTGGGCGATTACGCCCGCTATTCCGCGATGATCGAAGATCCGACGTTGCAACCCGACCTTGAAGGGGCGGCACAGGCCGCGGTTGCCGCGCCGGCGGATCCTTTGATTCGCGTCACCGAGTCGCTGGCCAATCTGCGCGCCGGTCAACCGCAGGAAGCGCTCCGTGCCTTCATGAATCTGACGGTTTTCTACAACCGTCTTCCGCCCGGCCCTCAGGCGGTTCTTTGCGCGGTTCTTGCCGCCAATGGCCAGCTTGAGCAGGCTGCATCGATGGCGCAGTCCATCGACGTTGCAAAGCTTTCCTCCGGGGAGAGGTTACTGCTCGAAGGTTTGCGCTAAACGTATCGTTGGATTCGGTTGTCCCTTTATCGAAGAGCGCCGTGTCGGCGGGGATGGGCTCCGCAGCGGTTTCCGCAATATCGCTGCTCTGTGGACGAGTTACGGCAGTTGCCGCAGTGTTCCCTTTGCGCTTGTGGGTTCAGGGTTAGTAATCCTCTTTTTGAGCGCTAAATGCTTCCAGCTGGTATCCCGGAACGTGGCTGGTGGGAAAGATTCGGACGATATGAGAACAAAAGCGCATATGGCGGGTCAAAAAAAAAATAGCGGCATGTGCAAAAACTCCTTGCCGGACGGCAAAAAAAGATTATGAAAAGACAGTAGATATGAAAATTTCCTTAGCCACCCTCTTTGCCACCATCGGTCTCGCACTACTCATGAGCACAATTTCGCCTACGCTCGCCCAGCGTCCGCGTCCTACTCCCACGCCGAGCCCTAGCCCTGGTGTGAGTCCCACGCCGACGCCAACGCCGAAGCCCACGGCGACGCCTCGTCCCTCGAGCACACCGGTCAGCAACCAGTAGTCGCACCTTTGTCATAATCCGCAAATCCAAACCCCAGCCCTGACCAGCCAATGAAAACCACCGCACTCGCCAAAACAATTGCGATCTTGATCGGAAGTGCTGTTGCCGCAGCAGCGCAGTTTCCGTTCGGACCGACTCCTTATACCAACGTTGTTCCTCTCGGAAACGGTCCGGCCTATCCGAACCGCACCAACCTCAATGTCAACTATTGGTCGACGGGTGCCGGTTGGGCTGACACCACGGGTGTCAATCCCGGAATCAGCATTGTGACTGACACCAACGCCGGCGGTGCTGCTCCTTCCGGACAGCAATGGTCGACCACGGATCCCTTCAATTCAACCAATTTCACGGGTGACGTCGGCGTCCTGCAAAGCAATGCTTTCACTGACGTGAATGGCAACCCCGCGGATCCTGCAACCGGGGGCCAATCCTTCAATTTTGGCGGACAGGTCGTCGAGGACAATGGATATCTCTTGGGTTCCGCGGACCCGTCCTATTACAGGACTTGGACTCCTAATTACAACGATGCCAACGCGGTTTGGTCTTTCGCCGAATTCGCCATTATTGGACCCTCCGCGACTTACGGAACTCTCACCAACCAAGACGCCTTTGGCTTCTCACTGTGGTCCGGCGCGCCCGGCGTTGGCAACGCACTGGCGGAATTCAAGTTTGGCCGTCAATATACCACGGGTGGCGCCCTTCTTGATCCCGACAAGATTGGTTTCGCCTGGTTCCTTAATGGCGTGCAGCAGACAACAAACAATTCCGCGCTGACGGCTGAGTGGGCCATCTTTTACAACCAACAATACCGTCTTAATGTGTCAGTCGACACCAACAACCTGATGAACGTGTCTTTGGACACTATCAACGGGGCTGGCAACTTCGTGACGAACACCTCGTTCATCACCAATGGCGCTATCGGGACGGGAACAACGTGGATGGACTACAACACCATTTCCATTGATTGGGCTCTGGCCAGCAATGACCCTCTTACTCCCGGCTACAACTACATCAACGTGAATACAGTTGAGGTTGTGGCGACCACCGTGCCGGAACCCGGCACCTGGGCCATCGGTGCCTTGCTCCTCGGCGGGCTCGCTGCCCGCGTTTATCGCCGCCGTCAGGCGGCGGCGCAGAGCTGACCGAGGTCGTCCTTCTCAAAGCGCTGCGCGCTCCGGTGCGCAGCGCTTTTTTTTGCCCCACGGAACGCTCAGGCTGATCGGGATGATAATGCGCGGGTCACGGCACGGGCAGCACGACGCTGGGAGTTCGCCGGTCGGCGTATTTGTCGTTGTCCTGTTTGCGTGTCTTTCCTTGCTGATATGCGGCGGAATGGACCTGCCCGCCACAGCGGTCTTTCTTGTCGGATCTGGGGTGGGTTTGGTTTTGCTCCGTCCGATAGCCCTTCCTCCGACCGTGCCCTTGGTGCTCGGTTTACTCGTCTGCGCACTGGCTGCCACCGCTTTCTTACCCGCGGCATGGTTCGGTCTGCCGGAATGGCGCGCCGCTTTCCCTCCAGGCGGCGTGGTGGAATTGTCCGGCTCGGTGGCTCCGCAACCATGGCTGGCCATTTACTGGTGGCTTCTGCTTGCCGCGTCCACGGCCGTCGCACTGGCTCTGCTCATGGCGCCGCTGGAGCCGCGTCACCTGCGTCTTTTTCTCCACGGCATCGCGATGTTTGTTTTTTTATACGCGGTTCTCGCCATCGTGGCCCGGCAGACAGGTTGGGTCCCGTCTTTTGCCTTCCCTTTTCCCCCGGGGGGCAATTTCGGTTTCTTGCCCAACCGCAATCACACGGCGAGCCTGCTGGCTGCGGGGGCGGTCATTTCCGTGGGCCTGATGTATGGCGAGGCGGTGCGTCAGAACCGGCTCTCCGCCTTTCTCGCGGCCATCTGGGCCTCCGCTCCGCTGGCCGGCGTTCTCTTTTTCTCCGTTTCCCGCGCCGGCGTGGCCGTGCTTGCGCTTGGGCTGATCGTCTGGTGCCTCGGGCTTTGGCGCCGCAACCGGACCCATGCCCGAGGCGCCGTGGTGGCCATCGTGGCGATCGGAGTGGTCGCCGGCGGGTTATTCGCCGTCGGCGGTGGAGGTAGTCGCGACAGGCTCTGGCAACTGGCTGAGCGCACCGTGGGCACGGCGGGCGGGGAGCGCGGTCCCGTGGATTTCCGGGGCGCGGTATTCCGGGATGCCTTGTCGATGATCGCCGACTCCCCGATGGTCGGCGCGGGCATCGGGCAGTTTCCGTCCGTCTTTCCCCAGTATATTGAGGCTTCCGCCAGCCACGCACCGGTCGTGCACCCGGAAAGCGACTGGCTGTTGGCCGCCGCCGAGTCGGGGGTTCCTTTCGCTGTCTGCCTCGCGCTCCTCGTTGCTTGGTTCGGCCGCCAGTGTTGGCAGGGGCTTCCGAGGGAGGGAGGATTGTTGCGTTGGACCGCGGCAAGTGCGGTCCTCGCGGTCGTGGCCCACGGCATGGTGGACGTTCCGTGGCACCGCGTCCAACTGGGCTGGTTCTTTCTTGTCGTCGCGGCAGTTACCGTGCCGGTCGAGGGGACGGACAAGCGCAGGCCGCGGTTCGTTCTGCGCATGACCACCGTGTTGACCGGATTGACTTTGCTTGCGGCCGGGGCATGGCTGGGCCGCGAGATAAGCCGCGAGCGGCTGCCGGCACCATTTCGCTGGGCGGCAGCGAACGACAAACTGGTGATTATGATGGAAGACTATCGCGATGTCGAGGGGCGCGAGCTGGCAACGGCGACGACGAAGTGGTTCCCGCTCGACTACCGCGCGTATTATTGGCGGGCGCTCTTCACCAGCTTTTTCGAGGACGCGCAGGCGGAGTCCGCGCAATCTCTAGACGCCATGCTTCGCGTGCAGCCGGTTTTTCCCGAGGCCGCCGACCTGAAGGCAGGATTTTTCCGCACATCGGATGACCAAGAGGGCGAGGCCGCAGCGTTGGCGGAGTGGGCCCGCCGTATGGCCGCCGCGGACCGCGCTGCCGGGGATCCCGAACTGGCCTATGCTGGTCCGAAGTTAAACGAGGCGATGCACAACACGCGTATGCGTCCGGCGATGCAAACCATTCTCCTGCAGAGTTTGCTTCGCACGGAGCCGTTGCTCGCTGCGCGTGGCGCCACCGCCGCTGCCGACGAGGCCGCGGAGTCCTTTTTCTCCACTTTGCCCGACCCCCAATCTTTCCTCGATCCGCTGCCGGACGAGGTGCGTCGGCGTTTGCTCGGGCGCTGGGCCTCGCTGCCCTCCGCGGCCGGAGCACTTGCCTACATGGAGGCAGCGCAAAGCAAGGGCCCGCCGCCCGGTCCCTACTGGTGGGAACTTGCCGAATTCCGGGCGAGAAATAAGGATTTTCAAGGCGCCGCGGAATTGGTCTCCCGTTGGTGGGAGTCGGGGCCTGACCGGGGGCAGGCGGGAAGGAGTGCCTTTGCCTTCCAGTTGGAGCAACTCTCCCTTGCCGGCAACACGGCGGCTGTTCGCCGGCTTCTCAAGGAGTCGCTGGAGGCTGAGAAGCCCGTGCCGGAGCAGCTTGCCGTGGCGGTTGCTTGGTATGGTGCGGCGGGGGATTGGGAAATGGCCTGGAAGGCCGCTTCGCGGCTGGCCACGGCGGCAAAAAACAGGCAATAAGGATGGCTGCCCATGCCGCGAGACGCCCGCAAAGTCTGTTTATTTCTGACCCTCGTCGCCGCACTGCCGGACCTCGCGGGGGCGCAGAGCTTGACCGCGCCGGTGGCCACGGTAACTGATGCTGTGTTCCGCTCGCGCTGGGTTGGGCCGCAGGTGGACCGCCCCGATTTGCTCGGCATGGTTCCGACGGGAGAGGGGATCGAGCCGGTGCAGGACATTGCCACCAAGGTTCGCGAAGGACTTTACTTGGGCTCGCTCCGTATCCGCCCGGGGCTTGGCGTTGGCTGGGATTATTCCAACCGCAACTCGCAAGGCGCCGCAACCAACCCCTCCGACGACCAGAGTTTTTACATCGCGCCTTCCTTGGGGTTGGAATACGGCCGCGTGCGCGGCCCATGGTCCGTCTCCGCCCGCGGTGGAGGCGGATATGTTTATTATCTCAATCCCAATTATTCCCCGGACGGCACGGGGAGCCAGCGCAATCCGTTCGATGCCACGTTGTCGCTCGGCGTGGAGCATGGCGGGCTGAGGCACTCCGCGCAGGTCTCGGGGTCGGCTTCCATCGGCAACGGGCAGAACGTGCAATCCGGCGGCGACTCGCTGCAGTTCAACAGCAGCGTCACGGCGGCGTACTCTTACCTGCTGAATGATTTTGTCACCACAGGTGCTTACGCGTCCTATGACACTCTCCTGAACGGATTCCAAGACAGCGACCTCGACAATAGTCAGCTCGCCAATTTGCGCGGTGGTGCTTACATCGACTGGTTGACCACTGGCAAAACCACCTTCGGGATCAAGGCCGAGGCGGGGAGGCTGACGCAAAACATAACGCAGCAAGAGACAGTAGTTGTCGAACAGCCCGCGCCGGTTCCCGGTGCGTCGCCTGCTTCGGTGGCCGAGCCGGTCACGATTGTGCGGCAGGTCGAGACGGAAGCGGCACGCCAATTTTTGCAGCTCCTGGCCACCGCCGCACATAGTCTGACGGCAAAGGTTCTTGTCGTGGGGGGGCTTGGTGCGAGTTACACGGTGGATGAGAATGTTCCCGATGCGAACGCGCAATACACGGGCGTGAGGCCGGTTTACTTGGTCGGTTTGCAATATGATCCGTCGGAAAAGACCACCATGCGGCTTTTCACCTCCTTCCAAGGTTTCGATGTCGTGCCCAGCTACGGGCTGAGCATGACTTGGCGTCCGCGGGAAACGACCGCGTTCACCTTGTCGCTTTACCAGAACCAGAATTTTTCCATCACCACGGTCGACCAGTTCCAAGTGAACCGCGGTTTCGTGCTCGGGGTGCAACAGACGATTTTCTCCCGGCTGGCGGTGGGTTTGTCGGGCGGTTGGCAGCAAACGGAGGGCGTTTCGCTCACTTCGGAGGAGGCTGATGCGTCGACCTATGACTACGCTTTCGTCTCGGCCAGCCTGCGTTACAGTCTGAACAGTTGGTCCTCCGTGCAAGCCACGGTCATGTCCTCCTCGGGGAACCGGGCCGAACCGACCACGGACCTAACTTTCCCCGAGACAACCGCTTCGGTGGGATTGAACTTGCTTTTCTGACTGGTCTGATTACAGAGTAAGTGTTCTGTAAAATGCGACGCGACTTCCACCGGGGCATCGCCCTTTTGCTCATCCTGCCCGGTTCACTTTTGCGCGCGCAGGATCCGACGCCCGCGGCGCCTGCCTCGGCGGCCACACCGGTCCCGGTGGCGGCAGCCGCTCCGGCCGCTCCGGTCGCTGCGCCGGCCCCGATGGCGGTGGTGCGGGAATCGGGCGGCGCGCTTTCGTCGGGCGAGAGTGACTATGTTTTGGTGGTGGGCGATGTTGTGCAGCTCAACGTTTTTCGAGAACCCGATCTGACCACCCAGGCGACCATCGCCCGCGACGGCACGGTGCAGTTGCCGCTCATCCGCGAGGTCACGATGGCCGGGTTGAGTATCCGTGACGCCCGGGAGATGCTGCGTCAGCTCTATGACAAAAAATTCCTCGTCGATCCGCAGGTCTTCCTCACCGTGGTCAAATACGCCCAGCGCAAATTCACCATCATGGGCCAAGTGGCGCGTCCGGGCAGCTACGAACTGCAAGGCGGGGAGCGCATGGATCTGCTCGAGGCCATCGGCTTGGCGGGCGGATTCACCCGCATCGCCAACCGGGGTCGCGTCATCATCCAGCGTCGCGAGGCGGACGGGGTTACCGCCATCAAAGCGAACGCGAAGCGCATGGCCGACGGCAAGGAGACGCCCATCGAGGTGCAGCCGGGTGATGTCATCACGGTGAGTGAAAGTTGGTTCTGACGCCATGAAATCCGCCGCCCAAGCACCCGACCCCTTCGATCCGCTGCAGGAGAATTCCGAGCCGTTCGATTGGCGCTACTACCTTCATGTCATCCTCGAGCGCTGGTGGCTGGTCTGCCTGGCGCTTTTGCTCGGCGCCATCCTCAGCGTGTTTCTCATCAGCCGCGAAAAAACCCTTTACGGCGCGCGCGCCGTACTCTTCATCGAAACGCAGCGCGAGCAGGTGCTCAACGACCGGATGCAATCGGTGCGCGACGACGAGATCCGCTCGATCGACATGATCAACACGATCGTCGAAACGCTTAACAGTTACCCGATGGCCGAGCGCGTGGCGCGACGTTTGGAACTGGCTTCGGACCCGGCTTTCGTCAAAGCCGTCGCGTGGGACTCGGCCAAGGACGGCGAACTGGCCCCGACCTCTGCCGCCGGGTTCCTGGTCGGGCCCTATGGTCTGGTCGGATCCTCCTACCGCGAGATGACCCGGCTGATCGACATCGTCGCCAGGTCCACCGACCCTCAGATCTCGACCAAGTTGGCCAACGGCTATGCCGACGAATACCTTCGCATGCTGCTTGAGCAATCGACCGAGTCGACCAAGGCCGCCTCGCAGTTTCTCGTCGAGGAGGCGGCCCGCCTAGGTGAAAAAATGCGCTTGGCCGAGGAGGCAATGCAGAGCTTCCGCGAGCGGGAGCGAGCGGCATCCCTCGAAACGATGATCACCGAGGCACAGACAGGCATCGACCAAAATACCGCACAGATCCAGGAGATGGAGGCCTTCGTGCGCCAATTGGACACGGACCTCGCCGCCGTGTCGGGTTCCGGTGGGGACACCGCCTTGCTGCTGCGTTTGCCCAGCGTGGGCAATGATCCCCGCGTCGCCCAGATGAACGTGCAGATCGCGACGCTCGAGCGCGAACTCGATGAAATGTCGCGGCGCTACCGCGAAGGTCATCCGGCCCACAACGCAACCAAGGCGCGATTGGAAGTGCTGCGCGGCGATCTGGGGCGTCTGGCGGTGGAAGTGGTCGGCCAACTCGAAACCCGCCGGGCTCAAGCGGAGGCCCAGCTCGAGAGTCTGCGGGCCAAGCGGGCTGATTCGGAAAAGCGTCTCCTTGAAATCACCGGAAAGTCGGTGGAGTACAACACGCTCTCGCGCAACCTTGAAGCGGACCGCGCCCTTTATGACTCGGTCATTGCGCGTCTGAAGGAAGTCGACGTGACGAGCGGGCTGACCGACCAATCGATCAGCGTCCAGGAGCGCGCCATGGGCGCGGGGCCGGTGCCCAGTCAGACTTTGAAATACATCGTCCTCGGGGTTTTCGGGGGCTTGGCCGCGGGCGTCGCGGCGGTCTTCGGCCTGAATTACCTTGATCCCTCGCTCCGCAACATCGACCAAGTGGAACAGCGCACCGGCCTCGGCGTGGTGGCTTCGGTGCCCCTGATCAAGAAGAGCGGCCCGACCTCGGGTGGTGGCGGCCTCAACCTGCCGGCGGTGAAAGATCGCCGCGGAGTGGTCGCCGAGGCTTTCCGCACGATGCGCGCGACGCTGGCCATGATTTCAGGCCGGGATAAACACCGAGTTTTCCTCATAACCAGTGCGATCCCGGGCGAGGGCAAGACCTTCACCAGTTCTAATTTCGCGGCGACCCTCGCCCAGCAGGGGTTCCGCACCTTGCTAATCGATTCCGACCTGCGCAAGCCGTCGGTCTCGAAGCTGTTTTTCAACGAGAATCTCAAGCCCGGTTTGTCGGAGGTCTTGATGGGCAGCGCCGCCGTAGATCAAGCGATCGTGCCGACCCAGATCGAGCATCTCTCGGTCCTCCCTGCCGGCGGCATTGCGCCGAATCCTTCAGAGCTGCTGGCCCAGCCGGCCTTCGGGGAACTGGTCAACAAGCTCCGCGGCGAATACGACCGCATTGTCATCGACTCCTCGCCGGTGCTGGCCGTGCGCGATCCTCTGCTTCTGGCCAAATCGGTCGATGCCAGCTGCCTCATCGTGAGGGCCGGCCATTCCCCGGCCAAAGCCACCATCCAAGCCGTGCGGCTCCTCGCCGAAGCCGAGACCCCGGCCTCGGGGGTGGTTCTCAACAGCGTGCGTCAGGGCAGCGGCGCCTACTACGCCTACGCCTACCGCACCTACGGCACCTACGGAGCCAAGGGTGTGTATGGCGAAAGTTCTGCCCAAGCGGACCCCTCCGCGTAGCGATGACGAATCCAAGCTGGCCAGCCCGTGGGCCGGTTGGTAATTTCCACGACCATTTGACCTTATGAAAATCACCTGCTTAGGCGCCGGTTACGTCGGCGGTCCCACCATGGCGATGATCGCCGCGAAGTGTCCCGATATCGAGGTGACCGTCGTCGACCCGAACGAGGCGCGCATCGCGGCTTGGAATTCCGACAACCTTCCCGTCTACGAACCCGGCCTCGACGATGTCGTGCGCGAAGCACGCGGACGCAACCTGCACTTCAAAACGGATGTCGAGGGCGCCATCCGTGACGGGGAAATAATCTTCGTCTGCGTCGGCACGCCGACGAAGACCTACGGCGTCGGGGCGGGGCGCGCCGCGGACCTGCGTTTTATCGAAAGCGCCGCCCGCATGATCGCGCGCGTGGCCGAGGGGCCGAAGATCATTGTCGAAAAGAGCACCATTCCGGTGAAAACGGCGGAAGCCATTCTGACCATTCTGCGTTCCAACTCGAGCCACGGTGATTTCCAGGTGCTCTCCAACCCGGAGTTTCTCGCCGAAGGCACGGCCATCGCCGACCTGCTCCAGCCCGACCGCATCCTCATCGGCGGCGAGCGCACGCCCGCGGGCGAAGCGGCCTTGCAAAAGCTGGTCGGTGTCTACGCCCGGTGGGTTCCGCGCGACCGGATCATCACCACGAACCTGTGGTCGTCCGAATTGTCCAAACTCGTGGCCAATGCCTTCCTCGCCCAGCGCATTTCCTCGATCAATTCCATTTCGGCCCTCTGCGAGGCTACCGGGGCGGACATCGACGAGGTGGCGCACGCCATCGGACGGGATTCGCGCGTCGGTCCGAAATTCCTCAAGGCCTCGGTCGGCTTCGGCGGATCGTGTTTTCAGAAGGACATCCTCAATCTCGTTTATCTCTGCGAGCACTTCGGTCTGCCCGAGGTGGCGGCTTACTGGGAGAGTGTGGTCAAGATGAACGACTGGCAGCGGAACCGCTTCACCAAGCAAATCGTGCGCACGCTCTTCAACACGGTCTCCGGCAAACGCATCGGTGTGCTCGGCTTCGCCTTCAAGAAGGACACCAACGACACCCGCGAGTCCGCCGCCATTGGCGTGGTACGCGGCTTGCTCGAAGAGAACGCTACCGTGGTCGTCTACGACCCGAAGGTGCCCGCGGACGAGATCCGGCGCGACGTGCTCGGGCCGGGGAAGGACGACCCGCGTCTTGTCGTGGCAAAAAGTGCGGCGGAGGCAGCCGACGGCGCCCATGCGTTGGCCGTGCTGACCGAGTGGGACGAATTCAAGACCCTTGATTTCCCCGCGATTTACCGCGGCATGCAAAAGCCGGCCTTTGTCTTCGACGGGCGGAACATCCTCCCGCGCGAGGAGATGCAGAAGATCGGCTTCGAGGTCTTCGCCATCGGCAAACCAGCGGCCGCCTGAGGAGATTCCCCCGATGCGCATACTCGTCACCGGCGGTGCAGGATTCCTCGGCTCACACCTCTGCGACCGTTTGGTCGAGCAGGGGCATGACGTCCTTTGCCTCGACAACTTTTTCACCGGCCGCAAGTCCAACATCGAGCATTTGCTGGGCAATCCACGGTTCGAACTCATCCGCCACGACGTGATCGATCCGTTCAAGTTCGAGGTCGACCAGATTTACAACCTGGCCTGTCCGGCGTCGCCGCCGCACTACCAATACAATCCGATCAAGACGACGAAGACGTCGGTCATGGGCGCGATCAATTGCCTCGGTCTGGCCAAAAGGGTCAAGGCGCGCACCTTCCAAGCTTCGACTTCCGAAATCTACGGTGATCCCGCAGTGCATCCGCAGCCGGAAAGCTACTGGGGCAATGTCAATCCCATCGGACGGCGTTCCTGCTATGACGAAGGCAAGCGCTGCGCCGAGACGCTTTTCTTCGACTACCACCGCGAAAACGGGGTCGATATCCGCGTGGTGCGCATTTTCAACACGTATGGTCCGCGGATGAACCCCGACGATGGACGCGTCGTCTCCAACTTTATCGTCCAAGCCCTGCGCGGGCAGGACATCACGGTGTACGGCGACGGATCGCAGACGCGCTCGTTCTGCTATGTCGACGACCTGATCGAGGGATTTTTGCGGCTGATGGAGCAGACGGAAACAGTCGGACCGGTCAACATAGGCAACCCGGGCGAGTTCACCATGCTCGAGTTGGCCCAAGTCGTGCTCAAGAAGGTCGGCGGAAAATCAAAGATCGTGCACAAGGAGCTGCCCGCCGACGACCCGAAGCAGCGCCAGCCGGATATCACCCTGGCCAAAAAATATCTCAAGTGGGAGCCGAAGGTGCCCTTGGAGCAGGGTATCGAGAAGACGATCGAGTATTTCCGCGGGGAAGTCTGATCGTTTTCCTCCTCTGGTATGGCCCGCTGGCTCAGCGGCCCGGCTGCATGAAGGATACGTTTTCTTCGGACGGCTCGGCCAGCCGTCTCTACCCGGGCACGGCGCCACGGATTCCGCTCAATACGCCTTGGCTGGCGGATTGACGAGCACGCCGAGGGTTTGCAGGGCGAGGCGGATGTCGAGGCCGAGGCACCAGTGCTTGACGTAGAAGAGGTCGTAGCGGGCGCGGCCGCGGACATCTTTGGCGTCTTTGACCTCGCCGCGGTAGCCCTCGACTTGGGCCAAGCCGGTCACGCCAGGTTTGACATAACGGCGGCTGCCGTAG
>JBIKXZ010000158.1:0-5563 GCA_044355525.1 Chthoniobacterales bacterium | reverse complement strand
CAGAGCTATGGTCTGGCTTGGTCGGGCAGCAGCTTGGCGGGTGATCAGGTGGTGTTCCGCATGCAGACGAACAACTTCAACGCGTTTCGCACGGAGCGGAATAACTCACCTCCGTTTGCAGGTGCATTCAATAACGGAACCAACGAAGTCGGTCTCTTTGCCAACAACGGCTCGTTTAACAATACGCCGGGAGCAGCCGGATTCCAGACGTTCACCACGACCGGCAATGGCAATACGGGCACGGCGCGGCCGTTGCAGGTCGGCGACACCTTCACCATCACCGCGTTCTCTTCGACCAACCCGTCGGCCGGCGGCCGCATGGGCATTTCTTTCCGCGACAGCACGAATTACACCGATTTCTTCTCTTCGACGGATGCCGACACCGAAATCCGGTTGCAGTTGGATTCGTCGGGCAACTGGAAAGTCTACGAGGGCGGCACCGAGCGCATGACCTCCAGTTCGGGGGCCGGCGCCGACCGCACGCTGGTGGTTAAGATCACGAGCAGCACGACCTTCGACGCGCAGATCGGCGGCACATGGTATTACAACTTCACCATGGGCGCGGGGGGAGGGCTGGTTGACAGCTTCGCGCTCTACACCTTCGGCGACAGCAATCCGGACATTTATTGGAAGAATGGTTTGCTCGAGGACAGCGGCACGGTGGAACTGGGCTATGCGCTGGGAAGTGCCAGCTCCCGTGCCTATGCCGGAAATGTTTTTACGCCGGGCGTGATCACCGATGGCTTGGCTGCGACGAGTAATGTCACGGTGCGGACCAATTCCGTTTTTGTCGGCGGTGATTCCGGTTCGCAGGTCAATCTGGCCAACTCAAACAGCTTTTCCGGCGCGCTCACGGTCAATGCCAATGCCACGCTGGAAGCGCAGCACGCGCATGCCTTGGGCGCGACGAACGCTGGCACCACAGTCACCGCCGGCGGTGCGCTCAAGCTCTTCAGCCCGAGCGGCATTTCTTACGCCACTGAGTCCCTGGTCCTTTCCGGCACCGGCTTGGGAGGAACCAACGGCGCGCTGCGCAGCGTGGGCGGCAACAATACGTGGAACGGGGCGATCACCCTCGGTTCCAACGTGCGCATCAATGCCGATACCACGGGGGGCGCCGGTTCGCTTTCCATCGCCGGGGCCATCGATGGTGGAAACAACACCCTGTTTCTCGGCGCGGATGGTGCGGCCATCGGGATCTCGGGCGCCATCACTGGGGCGGGGGCGACTAATAGCGGTGTGCTCACCTCCGTCTATAAAGACGGAGCCTCGACACTCACGCTCTCCGGGGTCAACGCGTTCAGCGGGGCGGTCCGGGTCGCTACGGGAACTTTGCTTGTTGGCAGCTCCGCGGCGCTCGGAACAACAGCGGGGGCCACGACGGTGGACAGCGGCGCGGTGTTCGCCATGTCAAACAACATCACCATCTCGGAAAACCTTACGATTAACGGCACTGGCGTGTCTGCCGGCGGTGTGCTGCGCAACCTGAGTGGCGACAACACCCACAATGGCACGCTCAGCTTGGGCAGTGCATCACGCGTTTCATCAGATGCCGGAACATTGACTCTCGGCGGCACGGTCAGCGGATCGAATGTGGGTCTCACTGTGGGCGGAGCGGGCAACACGGCGATCCAGACAGCGGTTGGCATCGGCTCCGGTCGATTGACCAAAGAGGACGCGGGCACGCTGACTTTGAGCGCAGCCAATGACTACACTGGCGGCACGCTGATCAGTGGTGGCCGTCTCGTCGGCGACACGCGCAGCCTCCAAGGCGCCATTACCAACAACGCGGCCCTGACCTTCGCCCAGGCGACCAATGGAACCTACGCCGGCCTTGTCAGTGGCACGGGGTCCGTGGTCAAGACGAACAGCGGTGCCGTCACGTTCAGCGGTGCGAATAGCTATAGCGGCGGAACGCTGGTGGCCGGCGGCACGCTGATCGGCGACACGCGTAGCCTGCAAGGCACAATTACCAACACGGCGGCGGTGACATTCAGCCAGACCACGAATGGCAGTTATACCGGATTGATGTCCGGCAGCGGCGGCACGTTGACGAAGAGCGGCATCGGAACTGTCACCCTTACGGCCAACAATGCCTACACGGGTGCGACCACGGTGGGTGCCGGTCGTTTGATCGTCAACGGGTCGCAAGGCAGCAGTGCCGTGACGGTCTCGAACGGCGCATCACTGGGCGGCTCTGGAACGGTCGGCGCGCTCACCGTCAGCGGTCTGCTTGCTCCGGGCAATTCCATCGGCACGCTTTCGGCCGGCAACACGGTTTTCAACGGCGGCGGCTCATTCGAGTTGGAAATGTTCGACTGGGTGAATAGCGCGGGCACCGGATGGGATCTTTTGGCCATCACCGGAAACCTGACCTTGAGTAACACGTCGGGCAGTCCCTTCACCATCAATCTTGTTTCGCTGCAAAACAGCAGCACGCCGGGTCTCTCCACCGATTGGAACCAGGATGTGAACTTCACCAACACCTTCGTCACCTACACCGGCACCTTGGGTGGCACGGCCTTCAATGCAAATCTCTTCACGGTCAACACGAATGGTTTCCAAAATCCTTTCAGCGGCACCTTCTCCATTACCAACGTGAGCGGCGGACTTGCGCTGCTTTACACTTCGGCCTTCGTCCCGTCCTCGACTTACACTTGGAACGCTGGTTCCGGGCTTTGGGGCACAACGGGCAACTGGACGAATGGCGCGGCGCCGACCAATGGCGCGAGCATCATCTTTGCCGGGGCGGCTGGAGGCTCGAGCACGAACAGCAGCACGGTCAGTTCAATCCAAGGTTTGGTCTTCAGCAATACGGCGGGCAGCTACACGGTTTCCGGTAGCGCGTTGGCTGTTGGCGTGGACGGCATCAGCAATGCGTCCACCTCTGCCCAGACGATCAGCAACAATCTCTCCTTCGCGGCGAATGCGGCCATCACCGCGGGGGCGGGAAATCTCACGTTGGCCGGCAACCTGACCAATGGCGGCAATGCGGTGACAGTCGGCGGCGGATCGAACACCACCATCAGCGGCACAGTCAGTGGTTCAGGCGCCCTGAGCAAGCTGGGCTCGGGCACGTTGCTCCTTGGTGGAGCCAACAACTTCACCGGAGCGACGACCATCGCGGGCGGCACGGTCGTGGCCAACAACGCATCCTCCCTCGGCGCGACCAACGCAGGCACCACCGTGGCCGACGGCGCATCACTGCATTTTTCAGGTGGTGTCACGTCCGCCGAAAGCATCACGATCGCCGGCAACGGCTTAGGAGGCGGTGGCGCCATTCGCAGCCTCGGCGACGGGGAGAACACGCTGACTGGAACGATCACGCTGAGTGGCAATGCGCGGATCAATGTCGATGCACCGATTGGCTCGGTGACGACCCTTTCTTCGCTGGGGTCCGGAGCTTTCACCATCGTGGACTCTTTCAACACCACCTTCACCCAGAGCCTGACCAATCTTACGGTGACGTCCGCCATCCTCGGAGGAACGGTGGCCGGCGAGTTTGCCTCAGACACGAATTGGAGCTCTGTCTCGACCTTCGGTCTGCGGATGAGCACGACGAAGAACCCCGGTGTTTTCGTCGAGGCTGCCTTCTATGACAGCATTCCCGAACTTTTGAGAACCTATCAGACGTCGACCGACGGTTTGATGGGGGTGCCCAGCGTGATGATTTTGAGCTTTGTTGACGGAACCAGCAGCCTTTCCAACGTCCGCTATTTGCAGTTCAAACTGAACGATGACTTTTCTTCGCCTGAAAACCTCTCCTTCATCGACTTGGTCTCGGTCCCCACCAGCGGCTTGATCATCTCCGGCAATGTCAACGCGGGAGCGAATGTCCTCACGGTTGGTTCGGCCTCGGGAGCTGCGGGAACGGTTGCGGATGGCGTCCGCCTCACCGGCGTGATCAGCGGGTCCGGCAATACGTTCAGCAGCACGACAACTTCCTTGGTCAAGGATGGGGGAGGGACAGTCTATCTCAGCGGCAACAACACCTTCACGGGTGACGCGCGTGTTTTGGATGGTGTTCTTGATGTTGTCTTTGGTGCCTCCACCAACGCGTTGGGGACCGGATCAGACCTCTTTATTTCCTCGTTGGGCACGCTTTCCTTGTCCGGGAGCGTCTCAACTTCCTCTCTGCAGGGAGCCGGGACGGGGGATGCCGGCAACGTCGTGCTGGCCAACAAGTCGGTTCTCACGGTCAACGGCGCCGGCAAGACGATGACGATGGCGGGTAGCATTTCCGGGTCGGGCGCGATCCGTTTGGACGGCAACAGCAGCACCGTGTTGACCCTCACCGGGGACAACACGTTCGACAACGGCGTGAGCACCGCGGTGACGGTCGCGGCGGGGACGCTTGTGCTGGCTGGCACGGAAGGCAATCAAGCCCTGCGCTTGGCCGGACGAATCGCGGTGGGAGCGAGCGGTAAATTGCTCCTGCAATCGAGCGACCAGGTGCGCGACAACTCCATCATCTCGCTTTCCGGCGGGACCATCCAGCGGGCCGGCGGGGTGAGCGAAGTCTTCGGCAATCTCAATCTTACGACGGCGTCTTTTATCGACTACGGCACCGGTGCCACCGGCACGCTGCGCTTCGGCACCTATACGCCGAGTTCGTTGCTGACCGTGCAGAATTTCCTGCCCGGCAATAAATTGCAGTTCGGCTCAACGCTCACCGAGGGAGAGTTGAACAACCCCACGCTCTTTGCCTTCAGCAACGGCTTCACCACCGGCACGGAAGGCGGGTTCTTCACCATCACGGCCATTCCCGAGCCTTCGACTTACCTGGCCGCGGCCGGCTTGCTCGCTCTTTTCCTCTGGCCGGTGCGCCGCCGCTTGATCACAGACGCCAAGTCGATCCTCGGTCTGCGTCCCGCCAGCCACGTCCGTATTGATTCTTAGCGGAGCATCTGACCTATAGCGCCGGGTAAAAGTCGAAGCTGCGCTCGCCGCTTAGCCGCGCACAATAGATGGTGGGTGGCTAAAACTAGGGCCCCGCTTTCCCCATATTTTAGTTCAAATTGTGCTCTGATATGGTGATATTCCTCAGATGCCAAGGTGCGAGAAGTGTGGTTTTGGGCACGCGTTGCCCGATCGGTGCGTGAATTGCGGCAGCACGGATCCGTTCCCGCGTCGGCGGCTGATCAAATTGGTGCTTGGGGTGGTTGCATTGATCGGTGCCGTGGCGTTTGGCTTTTATTTTTACGAGCGGGCGGGGGTGTTGCGGTTGGCCGAGGAACGCGCCAAGGCGGTAGGAGAGCGCGTGTATGAGGCGGGGCCACAAGAAGGGGCTGAGGCGGGAAACCTGAAGCCTGAGTAAAAGCTGGCTGGTTTGCGCTGAAGGGCAGAGTAGAAGCGGCCTCCCCGCCGCTTAAACGTGAACAACAAGCGGCGGGGAAGCCGCTTCTACTTTTTCTCCAGCAATGCTTTCTCTTCGGGAGTGAGAGTGGACGCGTCGATCTTGGCGGCGAGTTGTTCCGCGCCGGCAGTTTGGCCGGCGGCGCGAAGCAGGGCCGCATGGAGAGTTTGCCAGCGGGGTTCGCCATTGTCGTCGGGGAGGATGTCC
>JBIKXZ010000035.1:0-17021 GCA_044355525.1 Chthoniobacterales bacterium | reverse complement strand
GTCATTGCCCCGGAAGAAAAGGGCAAGGACCGCAAGGTGATGACGTGGTGCCATGGCACCACGGGTCTCGGCGACTCCGCCACCCCTTCGGCCCAACCTAACCCGGCGCGCAACCTCATCACCTACTTCGATGCAGATTCCACGCAGCAGAACGACTTCGGCGTGCCCGGATTGCAGGGCTTCATCGACGACGGCTATGTCGTCTGCGCCACGGACTATCAGGGCCTCGGCACTCCGGGTCAGCATCAATACAACGTCAACCGCACCCAGGCGCGCGACGCCGTTTATCTCGTTCATGCCGCGCGCAAAATGGACGATGTCGGCGCCGGCACCAAATTCGGCTGCACTGGATGGTCGCAAGGCGGCGGCGCTTCGGGCGCCGTGGCCGAACTCGAACCCGGGGATTACGGGGATTTGAAATTGGTCGGCACAGTATGCATGTCACCGGGCTCCGCCATCGTCGCTTACGAAACTCCCGTCGGCCCGACGGCGGCCATGGGCAATGCCAATATGCCTCCGGATTCGCACCTCGTCATGATGCTGGCCGGATTCCAAGTCGCCAATCCCGACAAGCTCAAGCTCTCCGATTACTTCACGCCGCTGGGCATCGAGATCATCGAAAAGGCATGGAACATCCAACCGGTGCACCATCTCAACGACACCATCGCCCGAATGTTCAAGCTGAAGGGCGCAATCATGCAGGAAAAACCGACCAACCTCGACGCTTGGAAGGCGGCCATCACGGACGGTTCAAGCGGCACCCGCAAGCCGGTCGCTCCCATCCTCATCTGCATGGATACCTTCAAAGGAGGCCTCACCGTTCCTGATGTGTGGCAGACCAACTATGCCGATCTGGTCAAGAAACTCGGTGGCAGCGTCGAATTCAAAGATTATCCGAACGACGACCACTTCTCCCTGCCCAACAGCTGCGCCCCCGACGCCCGCAAGTGGTTGAACGGTTTGTTCTAGCCGGAAAGTTTCACGGCCTGACTGCCTGTTGCCGTTTCGACGATAAACCGCGCCTGCGGCAGGTGTAGGCGCAGGTGGAAGGCAAACATGCAGTTCCACTTGTGCGCGTCGAACTGACCAAAAACAGGATGCCGGGAGGTTTTCGTCCCGCGTAGGTTTCCGAGTTCGCGGACCGCCGCGATGTGGTCTGCCACCGATTTCGCAAAAAGTTCAACTTGCGATTCGTCCGCCGAAGAGGACGGCATGACGCCCTTCTTTACATCAATCGTTGCCGGACCGCTTAACGACTCCCCGTTTGCCAGCTGGACCACCGCCGCGGTGATGCTCCGGTTCACGATCGCATTGTGCTCAAGGAGCATGAAGAGCGACCAGCGGCGCATATCTTCGTCCACCCCGCGCATCGGGGGAACTTCGACACTCATCCGCCCGGATTCCTTCGACAATCTCGCGGCGAGTTCCGTGTATTGGGCTGCGAGCGCTTCGCTTTGCCGCAGCGCTTGATCGCGGCTCTGGCAAACGAACAGCGTTCGGACGGCAGCCTTGATCAGAGGGCTGCTCATTTTGTTTCGCGAAGAGGAGATGCCGGCTTGGGCCAGGCACTCCCCTCACCCAACTTGGCAAAAACCGAGCGCCCTATTGCCCCGCGGCATTCAACAGAACCTGCGTGCCGTCGAGTGCGGCATCGTTGATTTTCGCCAGCGGCACGTTGACGACACTCTTCAGGGGCGAAAGCTTGTCGATCTCGAACTTGGCGAAGTTCAGAGCGTCGATCGTGCGCAGGTAGTAAAGATTGCGGGCTTTGTCATTCATCCAGGTGAAAAGCGTCACTTCGCTCGAGGTAGTGCCCGCCGTTCCTCCTTCGGCCGAGTAGCCCTCGTCGATCGAGAGATCATACGGCCGGTCGAAGTTGTTCATGATGTGCCCGAGCGTGATCACGGCGTCCTCGGGAGAATCGGCCTTGCGCACGAACTGAGTGTAGAAGGCTGCTTTGACGAAACGGTCTGCCGCGATTTGCGAGGAGGGAAGGTTGGCCAGCGAGTTGCCGCTGTCGGGAGCGCTCACCTTCAGTTGGCCGAATTGGCCGGTGTTCTTGTCCACATTGGTCAGCTGCGCGTAGTTGTTCATGTTCGTCAAATGCCACGGAAAATCCGGGGCATTCGTCGCCACGCCCACCGGATTGTCGTGGACGTTCATCTTGCCATCCAAAAATTCGATAACGATGCCCACGCCGGTCTTGTCCCAGAGAATGTAGTGCATGGGCAGCTCGATGTTGCCCACGAGAGGAACCTTGGGAAGCCAGACGCTGACGTCGCCTCCTTGCAGCACTTCCTTGACCTCCGCCACGGATTTGAAGTTGCCGAGAAGGTAAAGCGCGAGGTCGGTGGCAGCCAAAGCCTTCGCGGCATCGGATCCGGCACCAGCCGGCGATTGCGACCCGGGCAGTTCGTTGGTGCTGAGCGACAATCCTTGGTTGTTGGCCGATTCCACCATCATATTGATGCCATTGCCTACGCCGACATCTGCACTCACTCCCAACACGGGAAACTTTGTCTCGAAGGACAGGCCGGGCTTGTTCCCCGGCGCCACGGAAACGACCTTGGTTCCTGCCGGGACATACGACATCTCGAAGGGCATCATCGCCGCGTATTCCATCGTCTTCGCGCTGTAGACGTTGCCTTGCTTGTCGGTGATCATCAGCGCCGTGCAAGCCCAAGCGCGCGGCGGAAGCAACAGGGCAGTGAGAGCGAGAACGAGGGGCAGGATGCGCGTCTTATTCATAACAGTGAGAATGTAAATCCCACCCCCCAGCCCCACAAGCTCCCTCTGTCTCCCGGTCTTCGCTTTTTGACTCTTCCTCTCTTCGTTTACCGTCGGCTCCGCCTCATGCTGTCTCCTTCCACCGTAGCGGACTCCGGCTGGCACTTTTTACCAGTCACCCGCCACCCGCCACTCCGTCCTACCTCCCCTCTCTTCGTCTCGTCTCTCTCCGGAAACTCATCAATCCCTGATCGCCGAAGGAGGGATCGAGCTTGGTCTTTGTCTGGGAGGATCAGATCGCGGGTGTGTCTTTGGCGAAGTAGTGCCGGGACAGATACGGCCATTCCTGGGGGAAGTCGTAGGCCGGATGACGCGGACCGGACCACGGGGCGTTCACCGCGGAGAGATGCTGGGCCAGAAAATAGGCCTGTTCGAAGTAGCGTGCACGGATGCGGCTGAACACTTGCCACGCAGCCTCGCGGTCGGGAAGCAGAGCGATGTTGTTGGCGGCGAGGAACTCCATCGCTTGATCCCAATCGGTGCGGCGGATTCCGCAGTCCGGGACGTCTGCACCGGATTTTGCGCCCATCATTTCTTCTTCGATCATCCAGGTGACCACGTTGCCCTCAGTGTCCGAGTCGGAGGTGCGGGACATCTCGCTGTCTTTCAAGGAGCGGAAGGCCTGCGCACCCTGCGCCAGCAGGCGGGCGGAAGTCGTGGAAATTTTCCCCTCGATCGCGGCCGCGCGGATAGCCGTGGCATCGAGGACGGCGAGCAGCGTTGCCACCCAATGGCGGTTGCGGACCGGCGAGCGGAAATGGTTGAGAAGCGGATAAATGTATTGGCTCACGCGCATGGCGCAGATCCATTCGACGCAGTCGGCCACTTCGTCATCGGACAACGCGCCCTCGAGCCGCTGCAGGCGCACCACGGATTCCGGACCCCACCCCGGCTCGCCCACGGAAAGCGCGATCCTACTCATATAGGTCTCACGGGCCGTGTAGGCGGTATAGAGGGTGAGGAGAAAACCGATGAAGACCGAGATGATCGTAGTTCCGCTGAAGGCCGCAACGAACATGACGGTCAGACCCCTGGAACCCGAGGCATTGACCACCCCGAGCGTGCTCATGCTGGAACCCGAACGATAAAAGGCCTCCAAAGGCGTGCAGCCGGTCACGCCGTAGACGATGAAGGCGAAGGCACCGACAAAAATGAGGAGGAACTGGGCGAGGAAAAGCAACACGGTGGTCGGACCCTGCACGGCGAGGTAGCGGTCGAGTTGCACGTAATTCCGCGCACGGTGGGCGATGGCGCGGAACAAAAGATGGCAGGCGCGGCCGACCCAAAGGGCGATTTTCTGGTTGCTCGGACGCGGGACGAGCATGACGCCGACCGCGGCCATGATCGCGGCCCATAGGAGGAGCAGGCCGACGATCAGCGCGCTGCCGCGCAGGAAGATCATCATCCAGTCCGGACCGGCGGAGGCGAGCAAGTTCATGACTCAGGGTCTAACCACGGCGACGGAGGCCGTTTGTCCGATGCGCAGGGGCACGGGGGGTTGTCCGGTCACTTGCACGCGCACCGGGAAGCGGTTGGGCAGGCGCACCCAATCGACGGTTTGCTGGACATCCGGCAGCATCTGGTTGCCCGCGGTGCTGCCGTCCTGCACGAAAATCCCCCACGCCGTGCTGAGCACTTCGCCGTCGAACGGGTCGCCGGTGTGTCCCATGAGCGTGATGCGCACCTTGTCACCGGGTTGCACATGCGAAATCTGCGTTTCTTTGAAATACGCCGCCACCCAGAACGTCGAGGTATCGACCAGCGCGAGCAATTGCTCGCCCGCCGCGACATAGGTGCCGGGGCTGGTGTTGACGTTGGTCAGGTATCCGTCGACCGGCGAAACGACCGTGGTGAACCCGAGGTTGAGTTGCGCGTTTTCCACCGCGGCCTGCGCCGCTTCCACATTGGCCTTGGCCGCCTCGAAGGCCTGGACTTGATCGTCATATTGCTCGCGGCTGATGACATTTTTTGCGAGGAGATCCACGGCACGTTTGGCGTTGGCTTCGAGGTCGACGAGCTTGGCTTGCGTCTGCGCAAGCTGACCCTTGGCCTGATCGAGCGTGGCTTGGAAAGTGCTCGGGTCGATTTGGAAAAGCAGATCGCCTTTCTTGACCGCTTGGTTGTCTTTCACCGGAATCTGCACGACGGGCCCGGCTACGCGGGGCGCGACGCCGACCACATTGGCCCGCACGTAAGCATCGCGGGTCCATGGCTTGGTCAGGTAACGTTCATACATGAGCAGCGCGGCGACGAGGGCCAGCGCGACGACACCGAGGGTGATGAAAACCTTGGGCTTCACGGGGCGAAGAGGAGACCGAGCACCGATCCGCAAAGCACGGCCAGAGCGATAAAGAAGAGAGGAAGATTCCAGATGTGGCGCGTGAGACGGAACCGCTCGAGCACCCCGACAATGAGCCACGCCAAGAAAAAGCCCAACGCCCCAATGACCATGCCCCACGGGAGCATGAAGTCACCGAAGACAATCTCGGGAACGCGCAGGGAGAAATCCACGGTTTGTCATTGTCCAGTTTCCCTAACCCGAGGCAAGCCTGCCGCGGCGTAGCAGTAAAGTAGAAGCGGTCCCGCACATGCGGGACCGCTTCTACTTTTCCGATCGATGCGCGCACCCTCTGCGCTCGCCTCCACACCATCTCCCCGCCAACATTTCCGGCGTGCCAACCGCCGTGCCATCATCCTTCCTGCCCCGTCTCGATCGCGGTGCGGCGGCGCTCGGATTACAAATGGCGCTGGCTGGCACCGCGGCCTTCTTCAGCGCCCAGTTCCTGCGGTTGGACTACCCGTATTGGTCGGTGCTGACCGTCATCCTCTTGGTCATGGCGCAATATGTCGGCGCCCTACAGGAGAAGGCGTTCTTCCGCATGGTCGGCACGGTCATCGGCGGCGTGCTGGGCTACCTCGCCACCGGCGCGTGGCAGCAGTCGCCGTTGCTCTACTTGGCGACATCCTTCGTCATCGTGGCTTTTTGTGTGGCGATGTTCTGCCAGTCGCGTGCGCCTTACGCGTTTTTCCTGACCGGACTGACCTACATCGTCATCGCCTCGAGCGGCCAGGCGCGGCCCGACATGTCGTGGTCCTTCGCCCTCGCCCGCATCGAGGAAGTGCTGCTCGGCGTGATCGCCAGCGTCGTCGTGCAAAGCCTCGTCTTCCCGCGCTACGCCAACCGCGATTTTGTCACCCAACTCCGCCTGTGCTTCGGCGAATTGGCGGACGCCACCCGTCAAACCGGCGCCGTCTTTCGCGGCAACGACACCGGTCTGGCCGAAGCACTGCACGATTTCCCGACCCGCGCGTCGCAACTCCGCACCCTCCTGCGCTTCGGCGCCCGCGAAAGCCGCTTCTTCCGCCGCGACATCGCCTCCTACGCGCAGATCGTCAGCAACGTCGTGCGTGCCGCGAACCTCCTGCGCTCGCTGGCATCCGTGCCCGCCGCCCCCGAGCCCTACCGCGACCGGATTGCCGGTCTCATCGACGATCTCGGGAACCACCTCGGCGACGGATGGGCCGTCTTGCAGGCCGATCGCACTCCCGACGGGGCCTGGAACCGCCGAGCTCGCGAGTTGGACAAAAGCATCGACGAAACCGTGGGCTCGTTGCGCGGCGATCCGGCCGCTGTAAGCATCCCGCCGCAGGAAACCGGCAACCTGTCGATCCATCTGCTGACCTTGCGCGAGTTGCAAGACACGCTACTCGAAGTCGCCCGGCTATCGACCGCCCCCCCCGACCAGGAGGACCACCCCACCAACCTGGCCCTCGCCCCCGCGTGGCCCGATGGCATGTGGATCCGTCACGGACTGCGCGCCGCGCTGGCCGCCGTCATTGCGCTGGCGCTGGTCAATTGGCTCTCGCCGCCCGGCGGCAATCTCATGGTGCTGTGCGCATTTGTTTTCACCGCGATGAACGCGTTGAGTCCGGAAGGCTCCGGTGACCGCGGCGCGTTCCGTTATGTGGTCATCTTCACCCTCGTCCTCGGCGGGACTGCCCTGGCCCTTGTCGCCGGAACCCCGCTACTCGCCAGCTATGCCGTGCTCAACATCCTGCTGGCTACGTGGCTGTTCTTGCTCGGTTATTGGATGCACGACCGCGGCGGCGTCACCGTGCCCGTGCAAGTGTCGTTCTTGCTGCTGGTTTCCATCCTCAGCCTCAACGCGCAGGTGCCCGTGCCGTTCCAAAAAATCACCGGCACGTTTTTCGGTTTGGTCAACGGACTGCTCCTCGCCGCCGTGGTGCAGCGCCTGCTCTGGCCGGTGCTGCCCCAGCGGCAACTGCAGCACGGCGTGGTCTTCGTCCTGCGCACTGTAGCCTCGTGCCTCCATGAAGGGTTCGATCACTTGCCGCTCTGGCAAAGAACGCGCCTCGGACTCATGCCCTCGCAAGCCCGCGGCTACATCCGGGCCATGCAGGGTCCGACGTTGCCGCCCGCGCAAGCCGAGCGTCTCGGCAAGTTTGTCCTGACCCTGCAGCAACTCACCGGCGAGATCGCCCTCTGCACCGCGCGTCTGCGTCCGATTCTTCCGGACGATCTACGCGCTTCGGTCGAGGTCCCGTTGAATGAAGTGCAAAGCACGCTAGCCGACGGACTGGAAAATCTCGCGTCGTCCTTCGAAACGATGTCCATCCCCGCCGATCTGACCCCGCGCATCGACGCCGCAATAGCCAGGTGGGACACAACCATAGTGCAACTCCGCGCCGATCTTATCGCTCGCGGCAAAGATCCGGCGGAAGTCATCCAACCTTTGGGCCAAGCGGCCCGCTACCGCGCCGCCCTAATCCTCCTCCGCCGCGCCATCGAGGAAGCGCGCGACTTGAGCCTGTCCGACTACCTCCGCGACGTGGCTCTGTAGCCAAGGCTACAGAAGCTCGGGCTTCAGCTTTTTGCCCTCCGCTACCCGCGGCTTGTCTTGTTGACGCAGAAAGTGTTCAACAGCGCGCTCCCATCGGATGATTTACGACTTAACCCTGCGCTCGGTCGGTCTGGCCGTCGGTCTCGGCCTGGTGCTCTCCCACGCCGCGGCCCTTGTCGCGCCCGCGCGCATCATGGGATGGCTCCGCGCCTTCCCGCGTTCCCGGCCCGCCGGGATCTTTCTCTGCACCTTGGCCGCGGTCTGGGCCTTCTGGCTGGCCGCGACCATGGACCTCGGGGAATTCTCGCCCAACCGCACGCTCATCTGCGGTGTGGTCATTGCGGGTGCGGTGATGGTGCCGCTCTTCGCGGATGAATTTCTCTCCGTGCGCGCCCTCGGCATCCTTGCCCTGCTCGCTGCGGAACCGCTGCTCGGCGCGGCATTCCTGCGTCCGGAGCAAACACGTTTGCTGCTCGTCGTGCTCGCTTACGTCTGGGCCACAGCCGGACTGTTCATGGTCGGCGCGCCCTACCTGCTGCGCGATTTGATCGACTGGGTGACGGGCAAAAGCTGGCGCTACCACGCGGTGGCTTGGTCCGGCATTGCCTACGGCGCCGTGCTCATCGCTGTCTCGCTGCTTTTCTTCAAATCCTGACCGCGCCACACTCCGTCCGATGTTTCAGATCATTTTCAACGACTTGAGCGCGGCCGAAATGGCGGCGTTGCCCAAGCTCTTGCAACTGGAAATCCTCGGCGAGTTCCAAGTCCTGCCCGACGATCTGGAAAACCTCGACCCGAAGCGCTTCGGCAAAGTCGCGCGCGACGGCCGCACCCTCTACCGCTACCGCGCCGGCGATTACCGCATTTACTTCGAGCCGCACGACCACGGTCTTCTCATCCGCCGCGTGCTGAGCAAGAACACCATCCGCGACTTCCTCTTCCGCACCAGTTTGCCCATGGCTGAGGACGAGCAACTGGCCGGCAACCACAAGTTCTGGGAACTCATCGAGCAGGACGGCAAGTCTTCCTGAATCGGTTCACGCTTGCCGGCTCCTCCCCCTGACCCAACACTCCCCACCTGCCCCATGAATCAACAAAAACTGACCAACCCATTCTACGCCCTTCTCAGTCTGCCCTCCACCGCGATGGGCTTCGCCCTCTGCGTGCAGATTTCCGCCCTGAGTTGGATTCTCAGCACGAAATACAACCTCTCCATCGAGCATGTCGGCCTCGTCTGGTTGGCCGGTCCGCTCGCCGGACTCCTCGCCCAACCCATTGTCGGACTGATCAGCGACAAAGTGTGGTTCTGGGGCGGACGTCGCCGTCCCTTCATCCTCATCGGCGGGGTCACCGCCTCGCTCATGCTGCTCGCGCTGCCGTTCCTCGGTGAACTGAGCGAGTGGAGCGGGATCCAGATTCTTTGGACGGCCATCATCGTCGCCCTCACCCTCGATCTCGCCATCAATGTCGGCTTCAACCCGACCCGCTCGATCATTGCCGACCTGACCCCCGAAGGCGAAGCCCGCACCAAGGGCTTCACCTGGATGCAGACCATCTCCGGCATGTTCGGCGTGCTCGCTTATGTCATCGGCGCGGTCTTCGGCAATTACGCCCTCATCTACTTCGGGGTCGCGCTCGTCCTCCTTTTCAATGTCGTCCCCGCATTTTTCCTCAAGGAGCCGCGCGAACTCGGCGCCGTGGCCGCCCACGACGCCCCGACCGAGCCCACGACGGGCCATGGCAAAACCAATCTTCCCCGCCTGCTCCATATCTACCTCGCCCACGCCTTCACCTGGCTCGGCGTGCAGACCATGTTCGTCTTCATGTTCGCCTATCTGCAGCACGCCCTTTTCCCGGGGGCGGCGGAATTGGATGACGCGCAGAAAGCCAACCTCGGCCAAGTCATCGCCATCTCCTTCCTCATCATGAACATCGTCGGCTTCATCCTACCCGTCGCCGTGTTGCAACCGCTGGCCAAGAAAATCGGCCTGGTGCGCACGCACACGCTCTGCATTTTCATCATGGCGGCTGGTTACGCGGGCATCATCTTCTTCGGACAAACGACACCCGCCATCTACACCCTCATGGCCGTGGTCGGCATCGGTTGGGCTGCGGTGGTCAGCCTGCCCTTCGCGATCATGAGCGACAGCGTGGACAAGGCCCGCATGGGGACCTTCATGGGAATCTTCAATCTCTCGGTCGTCATTCCGCAAATCATTGTCAGCGTGCTCATCGGCAAAATGATCGGCGGCGCTGCGGACAAAGGAATTACCTTCATCATCTGTGCCATCTCCTTGGCCATCTCCGCCGTCCTCTGGGCCCTGCTCAAAGAGGACAAGGCCGAGCCCGGCGAAATCGCCATGGGCGGCGCCGGCCATTGACCTTTGTCGACCTCCTGAATCCATTTGACCCGCGTGCCCGCCGCGGTTAATGATTTCTCTTCAACCGAGCAGCCATAGCTCAATTGGATAGAGCATCTGACTACGGATCAGAAGGTTTGAGGTTCGAGTCCTCATGGCTGCAATTCTCCACCTGACCGGTGACCTCCGAATCCCGCCGCACCGTCCTTTTCGATCAGCAAAAAGCTCTCGGCGCGCGCTGCATTAATTTCGGCGGATGGGAAATGCCGGTGCAGTTCACCTCGATCATCGACGAGCACCGGGCGGTTCGCACCACGTGCGGCGTCTTCGATATTTCGCACATGGGCGAGGTGTTTGTCTCGGGTCCGCAGGCCTTCGATTGGCTGCAGCATATGTTGGCCAACGACCTCGCCAAATGCCCTGTCGGGGGCGGGCAATACACCTTTTTGCTCAACGAGCGCGGCGGAGTGATCGACGACCTCATTGTCTACCGCATGGCCGACGACAATTTCCTGCTTTTGGTCAACGCGGCCAAAATCGAGGAGGACGTGGCCTGGCTGCAAAAGCATGCGATCGATGCAGTCACGATCGATAACCGCAGCGACACGATGAGCGCACTCGCCGTGCAGGGGCCCGAAGCCCCGCGTGTTTTTCGCGAGGCTTTTCAGGCCGAGATGCCGGCGCGGAATACATTTGTTGCGATGGAAAAGTGCCGCGGCGCCGTCATCGCCGCCGGCACCGGTTACACCGGCGAAACCGGCTTCGAGCTTTTCTTTCCCGACGCGCTCGCTGGCGACATCTGGGCCGCCATCCTCAAGGCTGGAGCCACACCCTGCGGGCTCGGCGCGCGCGACACCCTGCGCCTCGAGATGTGCTATCCGCTGAACGGGTCGGATCTTTCGCCCAACCGCACACCGCTGGAGGCCGGACTTGGCATCTTTGTGGCGCTGGATAAGCCGGACTTCATCGGACGCGACGCCCTGCGGGCGCAGAAGGAAGCCGGTTTACCCACCAAACTGGTCGCCCTGCGCATGACCGAAAAAAGCCCCCCGCCCCGGGCCCATTACCCGGTCCTAGTCGGCGGGCAACCGGTCGGGGAAACGACCAGCGGCGCCCTTTCGCCCAGCCTCAACGAGGGGATCGCCATGGCCTACCTGCCGCCCGCCTTGGCCAAGCCCGGCCAATCGGTCCAAATCGACATTCGCGGACGCCATTTTGCCGCCGTGGTTGAAAAGAAGCCCTTTTATCGTCCATCATCCGGCCGCCCGGCGTAACCTCCGCGGCCGCCCACCTCCATGAATGTCCCTGATGATTTGAAATATGCCGAAACGCACGAGTGGATCCGTATCGACGGAGACACCGGCACAGTCGGCATCACCGACCACGCGCAGAACGAATTGACCGACATCGTCTACGTGGACCCGCCGAAAGTCGGCGCCGCGGTCACCGCCGGACAACCTGCCGCGGTGGTTGAGTCCGTCAAAGCAGCCAGCGACATTTATTCTCCGGTCGACGGCGAAGTCATCGAAGTGAACGAATCGCTCTCGTCCGAACCCGCGCTGGTCAACACCTCACCTTACGAGAACGGCTGGCTCTACAAGATCCGCCTGTCCAATCCGTCGCAACTCGACGCGCTGAAATCCCCCGACAACTACCGCGCGCAAATCGGCTGACCTGCACCGCATGAGCAAGGCCGCCACGCAGTCTGGTTTTGTCCGTCGTCATGTCGGTCCCGATGACGCCGAAATCTCCCGCATGCTTGCGGCCATCGGTTCCCCGAGCCTCGACGCGCTGATCGACGCCACCGTTCCGGAGAGCATCCGCCGCCGCGAACCGCTCGATCTCCCCGCCCCGCTCGACGAGCACGCCGCCCTCGCCGAAATCCGCGCCCTCGCCGCGCGGAACAAAATCCAACCGAGTTACCTCGGCATGGGCTACAGCAACTGCCACACGCCACCGGTCATTCTGCGCAACATTTTGGAGAATCCCGGCTGGTATACCGCCTACACGCCTTACCAAGCGGAACTGGCGCAGGGTCGCCTCGAAGCTTTGCTCAATTTCCAAACCATGGTCGCCGACCTGACCGGCATGGAAATCTCCAACGCCTCGTTGCTCGATGAATCCACCGCCGCCGCCGAGGCCATGGCCATGGCCCATGGCATCAAGGGCAAGGGCGAGAAGTTCTTCGTCGCGGACAATGTGCATCCGCAGACTATCTCCCTCCTGCGCACCCGCGCCGAGCCGCTCGGCATCGAGATCGTGACCGGGCCGTGGTCCGATGCGGCGCTCGACCAGTCTTACTTCGGCGCTCTTGTGCAATACCCGGCATCCGACGGCCAAATCGACGACTATGGCGACTTCGCCGCGCGCGTGCATGCCATCGGCGGGACCTTTGTCGTTGCGACCGACTTGCTCGCCCTTACCTTGATCAAGCCACCCGGCGAATTCGGGGCAGACATCGTGGTCGGCAGCGCGCAGCGTTTCGGCGTGCCGCTCGGTTACGGCGGACCCCACGCCGCGTTCCTCGCCACCAGCGACGAGCACAAACGCCGCCTGCCCGGACGCCTCATCGGCATTTCCAAGGACGCTGCGGGCAACCCGGCCATGCGCCTTTCATTGCAAACCCGCGAGCAACACATCCGCCGCGACAAGGCGACGAGCAACATCTGCACCGCACAGGTGCTGCTGGCGGTCATGGCCTCGATGTATGCGGTCTACCACGGACCGGAGGGACTCAAGGCCATCGCCCAGCGTGTCCACGACTCTGCGGCAACGCTGGCCGAAGCCCTGCGCCAAGCCGGGCACACGGTGCACCACGAGACGTTTTTCGATACCTTGCGCGTCACCCCGCGCGGAGCAATCGATCCCGGCAAAGCAGGTTTGCTCTTCCGCAAGTATGCCGACGGGTCATTCGGCATCGCTCTCGACGAAACAACCGATCTCACGGCCCTGAACGCGATCCTCAGGGTCTTCGGCGTCGAACCCGTCAAGCAGCTCTGCTCGCACGAATTCCCGCCATCCGTGGCGCGCACCTCGGGATATCTGACTCATCCTGTTTTCAGTTCACATCACACCGAGACGCAGATGATGCGTTACCTGCGCCATTTGGAAGGACGCGATCTCGCGCTCAACCACAGCATGATCCCGCTCGGTTCGTGCACCATGAAGCTCAATGCCGCGGCGGAGATGATTCCGGTGACGTGGCCTGAGTTCGGCAATCTCCATCCCTTCGCGCCGGTGGAAAACGCGGCAGGTTACGGCGAGCTGTTCCGTCAGCTCGAAGCCTGGCTCTCCGAGATCACCGGCTTTGCCGCCGTCTCGCTGCAACCCAACGCCGGTTCGCAGGGCGAATACACCGGTCTGCTCGTCATCCGCGCCTACCATCACGCCCGCGGCGACAAAGACCGCACCATCTGTCTCATTCCCACCTCGGCCCATGGGACCAATCCAGCCAGCGCAGTCATGGCCGGCATGACCGTGGTGTCCGTGGCCTGCGATGCGCAGGGCAATGTCGATGTCGCGGACCTCCGTAAAAAGCTCGAACAGCACGGACCCAAACTCTCCGCGCTCATGGTCACCTACCCGTCGACGCACGGCGTGTTCGAGGAAAGCATCCGCGAAATCTGCGACCTGACCCATGCCGCGGGCGGGCAGGTTTACATGGACGGCGCCAACCTCAATGCGCAGGTCGCGCTCTGCCGTCCGGGTGATATCGGCGCCGACGTCTGCCATCTCAACCTGCACAAAACTTTCTGCATCCCGCACGGCGGCGGCGGTCCGGGCATGGGTCCGATCGGCGTGGCGTCGCACCTTGCCCTGTTCCTGCCCGGACACAGCATCATCAAAACCGGCGGCGCCCAAGCGATCGGTGAAGTCTCCCAAGCACCATGGGGCAGCGCGAGCATCCTCCCCATCTCCTGGATGTATATCCGCATGATGGGTGCAACCGGACTCGAGCACGCCACCAAAGTCGCCATCCTCAACGCCAACTACATGGCCAAGCGCCTCGAGCCGTATTTCCCCGTTCTCTACAAAGGCCAAAACGGCCGCGTGGCCCACGAGTGCATCCTCGATGTGCGCGAATGGAAGCAGCGCGCCGGGATCGAAGTGGAAGACATCGCCAAGCGGCTCATCGACTACGGATTCCACGCCCCGACCATGAGCTGGCCTGTGCCCGGCACCCTGATGGTCGAGCCGACCGAGAGCGAATCCCTCGAGGAACTCGACCGTTTCTGCGATGCCATGATTGCCATCCACGGCGAACTGGTCGCGGTGGAAGAAGGACGTGTCGATAAGGAAGACAATCCGTTGAAAAACGCCCCGCACACCGCGGAATGCGTCATGGCCGACGACTGGACGCACACCTACTCGCGCGAAGTCGCCGCTTTCCCGCTCCCTTGGCTGCGCGCCAACAAATTCTGGCCGTCCGTCCGCCGCGTCGACAACGTCTACGGCGACCGCAACCTGTTCTGCACGTGCGCGCCGGTCGAAGAAGTCGCGGCGTAGTCGGTAAAACCGCAGAGGGCACTGAGGATACAGAGAGGGACTCTGGGCGATCTGGCGGGAGATTTTCCTCCGCGATCTCTGCGCTCTCGATGGTCCAAAAACTTTTTACCCCGCGCGTTCCGTCTCGCCGTTGCGCAGTTTGGCTTCAAGCGACTGGACCATGGACTTCACGTGGCGGCTACGGGAGCGGGGTTTGAGGATGGTCAGGCTTTTTTCGAAGCTGCCCCACTCGATGATTTCGAGGTTCACGTTGCGCACACCCCAGCGGTAGACGTCGCGGTAATTGGTCTTGAAGAGATCGACTTTGTCTTTGCCGACCATGGCCGAGCCGTAGTCGTCAACAACATAGACGCGGCCGGTTTCTTTGACGCGGAATTTGGTGCCGACCGGGAAGCGCGACCAATCGGCGGCTGCGCTGGTCACCTCGCCCGATTTCAAGCGTCCGCCGATGGCATTGCGGCCGGCCCAGATGCTGTTGCACTTGGCCGAGGCACCGTAGGCGGTGGCGACAACGGGGACCGTCTCGGTTTTCGGCACGGCCGGTGCGGATTTCTTGGCGACGGCGGCGGTCGAGCACGCGCTGAGCGCCGCGGCGGAGGCAGCCAGAACCAGAATGCGGATTAAGCGAATAGACAGGAAGGAGCGCATAAATTGATGCCGGGAAGGCTGACGCAGGTCTTCCAAGGCCGGCAAGCGAAACTTTGCCGGCGGATATGCCCTCCCGTCGCGGAAAGTGCCGAATTTTCTCCTTTAATCGGCACGCGCGCCGTAAATTCGAGACCATGTTTACCGGTTTGGTCCGCGAAGTTGGCGAAGTTGGTTGGTTGCGCCGGACCGACCAAGCCGTGCAGTTGCTCATCGAGGCCCCGCGCACGGCCGCCCGTGTCCGGATCGGCGAAAGTGTCGCGGTCAACGGTTGTTGTCTCACCGTCACCGCCCACCGCGATCGGCAACTCATGTTCGACCTGTTGCAGGAAAGCCTCGACCGCACGAACCTCGGGGCGTTGAAGCCGGGCGATCCGGTCAATCTGGAGCGCGCGCTGCGGGTCGACGGACGTTTGGGCGGGCATTTCGTCCAGGGTCACGTGGACTGCACGGCCGAGGTGCTCGGGGCCGAAGAAAAAGGATCGGACCTGCGGCTCGACGTCTCCCTAACCGCGGAATTCGCCCGCTATGCCGCGTATAAAGGATCCATCGCCATCAACGGCGTCAGCCTCACCGTGGCGGAAATCGGCGACGGCCGCTTCACCGTGTGGATCATCCCGCACACGCTGGAAAACACAAATCTCGGCGACCTCGAGCCGGGCGATGCGGTCAATCTGGAGTTCGACATCCTCGCCAAATACGCCGAGCGACTTCTCTCCGGCCGCGTGGCGGCGGATAATTGACCGCTCAGGGCGTCGCTGCCGGGGTTTCCCCGCCGGCGATCACCTCGATCTGGTCCGGCGTGGACAAACGGATCTGCATGTTACGATCGCGGAATTTTTCCAACTGCCCCCGCACCCGCACCTTCTGTCCGGCAAATTTGTCGAATCCTTCGGGAAACTTGTCATAAACGGCGCGAAAAGCCACAACCGTGAACCCGCTGTTACGGTCGCCGAAGTTGAGGAAGGTAATGTTGTCATTTGATCCCTTTCCGACATTGCGCACGATTCCTTCGACGATGACTTCGCTGCCGACTTTGGCTTCCATCGACGCCGTGTCCTCGGCGGGGATAACCGGGGCTTCCGCCGCGGCATCCGGAGCGGCGGGTTCGGTCTCCGCGGCCGCAGGCTCTTCGGTGGCGGAGGCTTGGGCGCGGATATAGTCCGGCGCGGACAAAGCAAGGAGGAACAAGATGAGGGGGAGCTTCATAATGGGCCCTTATAAGCCGGCGCCGAAAACGCGCAAGTCCGGATTAACCGCCCACGTAGGACATCTCGATCTTCGGCCGTCCGGTCAACGACGCCGCGCCCCGCAATTCCGAATACCGGTCGTCCCTCGCCGACCAAATCCCGCGCATGAGCGCGAGGATCGCCTCGTCGCCCAGGCCGGCCCGCAATGGCCCCCGCAAATCGGTGCCGTCCGCGGCGAAAAGACAAGTGACGAATTTGCCGTCCACCGTGAGCCGCGCGCGGTGGCAGTCCCGGCAGAAAGGTTCCGTGACCGATGCCACCAGCCCAACCTCGCCGCGGCCGTCGGCGTAGCGGTAGCGCCGCGCCGTCTCGCCGTGAGAGAACGGGTCCAACGGCACCAGACCGAAGCGCTGGTCGAGAAGCGCGCGCAACTCCGACGCGGGAACAACCTCCGCGCGCTGCCAGCGGTTGTGGTTTCCGACATCCATGTATTCGATGAATCGCAGCGTGTATCCGGCGGACCGGCAGAATTCGGCCAGCGGGATCACCTCGCTTTCGTTCAGTCCGCGCTGCACCACGCAGTTCACCTTCACCCCAAGCCCGCAGTGCGCCGCGGCCGCCAGCCCGGAGAGAACATCGTCCACCGGACGCCGCGAGCCGCCCAAGCGGCG
>JBIKXZ010000157.1:0-5579 GCA_044355525.1 Chthoniobacterales bacterium | reverse complement strand
GCTTCCGTCTTCCAGCCCCGCGGCCCTCAATTGCCCGTCGAGCAAAAGGAATGCCATGGTGTCGGACACCGCCAATTGCGCTCCCTTGGCTGCCTCCGGTCGCGGCTCGGTATTCATCGTCCGCCACCGCGCTTCGCTCTCCGGCGAATAACGAATCATTGCTCCCCGCGCCCCCGCCAACCGCGCGGCCAGCAGGATATCGCCGCCGGGCAGGAGTTGCTGCGCCGCCACCGCGACAATGCGCGGCGAATCGGCGCTCTCGATCCAGTCGTTGAAATGGAACGCCTCCCCGGCCACCTGCACGTCGCCGACAATGAAGCCCCGCGCCGCATACGTTCCCGCCGGAACCGGCCGGCCTTGGTTGTCCAAGCCGTCCCATGCGGTCGACAGTCCGTTCAAGCCGATACGAAACCGGTTGAAGGTCCACTCGTCGGCCAAGACGCGGACCAGCCGCCCGCTCGCATCGTAAATGCCCAAGCTCACCGTGCCCGACGATCCCGGCGGAACGAAACGGACCTCCGCGCCGCGCGCAGGAGGTGTCTCCGCAGCAAGGAGCGAATCTGCGGCAGACTCCTCCGCGCGGGCGGATGACGCGGCCAGCAAGGCGAGCAGCGCTAAATGTAGTATCGCCATTCGAGTTCGGGGAAAATGTTGTCACGTTCCCGGCAGGCGGCGAGAAAATCCTTGTCCTCCCGACCCGCCGCCAAAGTGTCGTAAAGCCGGTTGAAACGCAGCAAGTGATCCTTGGTCCGTCGCGCTGCGTAATCCTTGGCCGTGCCCGTGCGCATGAGGAAGGCCCAGTCGCTGGACTGCGCCAACAACAACTCGCGGGCCATCTGTTGCAAAGTGTCCTGCTTCCATCGGGTCCGGGTCCGCGCGTGTTTCCGCGCCATTTCGGTCATCCGCCGCGCCGCGGTATGGAGATGCGGATAGATCCACGCATTCGACTGATCCAGCCATACCTCCCAATAGCCCTTGTTGCCCCAGCTCGAGGCGCACGGCTGCACCACCTGCAATATCTCGTTCGCTCCGAGGTAGGCCGAAGGCGTGGTGAATTCGAAGACTTCCTGGTCGTAAGCCGCCTTGCGCAGGAAAAGGTCGAGGAACTCCGGACCCTCGAACCACCAATGACCGAACAATTCCGCGTCATAAGGACTGACCACCACCGGATCGAGCGGCATCTCCGCGCAAAGCGGTTCGAATTGCCGCACGCGGGCGGACAGAAAATCCGCCGCGTGCGCATCGGCCGCGCCCTCGGCCCACGGACGATGGTATGCCTCCTTTTGCTCGGTCCGTCCCGTGATGCGGTGGTATTTCAATCCGGTGAACTTGCGCTGGCCGTCGGCGCCGAGAAACGGACGCAAATAGTCCAGCGGCAGGTCGTATCCGATATCGCGGTAAAAGTCGCGGTAGGCCGGATCGCCCGGATAGCCCTCCTCCTGACTCCAGACCTGACGGCTCGAATCACGGTCGCGCGCGAAGACTGCCGGACCCTCCGGCGTGTAGCACGGCGCGTAGATGGCGAAGCGCGGTTGCGGACGTCCGAACATCAGCCCGTGCGCATCGAGCACGAACCATTTCAAATCCGCCTCGCGCAGATATTTTTCCACTCCCGGGAAATACGCGCATTCCGGCAACCAGATGCCGGCCGGCGGACGTCCGAACAATTTGGCATGATAATCCCGCGCCACGAGGATCTGCGCCCGCAAGGCTTCCGGATAGTCGGCCATAAGCGGCAAAAATCCGTGCGTGGCCGCGCAGGTGATGATCTCGAGGAAACCCGCGTCCTGCAGTTCGCGGAAAGCCGGAATCAGCCGCCGCCCGCGTCCCTCGAAGTAATCCCGCGCCGCACCGAAACGATCGCGATAAAACCGCGCCAGACCGTTCAAGTTTTCGTCTCCCCCCGTGCGCCGCACCTCGCTCTCGGCC
The DNA here is from genome assembly GCA_044355525.1 of Chthoniobacterales bacterium. Lineage (GTDB taxonomy): Bacteria > Verrucomicrobiota > Verrucomicrobiia > Chthoniobacterales > JACTMZ01 > JACTMZ01. The sequence goes on along the minus strand of JBIKXZ010000157.1, from coordinate 3,650 downwards.
AGTGCGACCGAACGCTCGAGATGACGCGCCGCGCGTTCCTGCAGGAGCGGGTCTTCCATCATCGCCGCCAACGTCGGCGTGATCGACATGGTCAGACGCACCGGCGTACCGTCCGATACCAACCGCTCGAAGATCCGCAAGAGCGGCACATAGGTCTCCGCGATCGCTTCGTAAAACCAGTCCTCCTCGAGGAAATCATCATGCTCCGGATGCCGCACATAAGGCAGATGCGCGTGCAGCAGCAGGGCGAACTTTCCTTTCCTCATCGTCGCCCCACTACCATCGCCATCGCCCCGCACCACAGCAAGACGCGTTTCCGTAAACCACAGAGGACGCAGAGGACACGGAGATCAAATCCCAAACCGCCACTCTCTTCCTCTCTGCGCCCTCTGCATCCTCTGCGGTTTTCTCCTCCACCATCGCAAAATCCATTGACCCCGCCGCCATTTTCCGTTTCTTGCCCGTCGTGCGCGCCTTTCTCACCACGGTTGCCCTCCTCCTCGTCGCCGCTCTCGCCATCGGCGGATTCTTCGCCTGGCGCTGGGTCGAGGAATGGCGCACCACCGCGTCGCCACTGCCGCCCTCCGGCGGCCTCTATTTCCCCCGCACCGTGCTCAACGACGTCCCGCATTTCGCGCAGGCGGACCAGCGCTGGGCCAACGACCGGCTCGGACCGACTCCCGGAACACTCGGCGCCGAAGGATGCGCCGTGGCCTCGGCCGCCATGGTCCTCGCCTCCTACGGATCGGACCTCGACCCCGGACGGCTCAACAAGTTCCTCCAGAAAAACGAAGGCTTCACCGAACGCGGCTGGCTCTATTGGGAGAAAGCTTCGGAATACCCGCCGGTCCTTGCCGAGCACATCTACGAAGACGACGCCTCGCATTTCCTTATCGATTGGAACCTCCTCCAAGGCAACCCGGTCATCGTCCGCCTGCGCTTTCCCAACGGCATCACCCACTTCGTCGTCATCGTCGGCAAGCAAGGCTACGAATACCTCATCCGCGATCCCGGACCGCGCCACGAGGACGGCCTCTACTATCTGTCGGAATTCGGCAGCCCCATCGAAGCCCTGCGCTTCTACCGCAGGCTGGATGTGCCGGAAGTGAGGAAGATGTGAAGCCCCGCGATCGCCTGGACAGAGCGGATGTCAATACTCTTAGCATAATGTCGGATTCGTGTAGGCTTTGATTCCGCCTCCACGAACCCCGCATGGCATTCCCCACAAAGCAGAGATCATCGCCTTTCCCCATGCTGCGAGGACCACGGCTTTCCCGGGCAGCAATATTGACTGCCACGCTCTTCATATCGGCGGTGGCGCAAAGCTTCGGCCGGAGCGATGACGACTGGCAGGATCGCATCATTTACTTCGCACTGCTCGACCGCTTTGAGAATGGCAACCCGGACAACGACGAGTCCCACGGGGATGCGGAATGCAACAATGCGCAGGATGCACACGCTTATCAGGGGGGTGATCTGGCCGGGCTAAAGCAACGGATGGAGTCCATCGTCAAACTCGGAGCCAACGCGGTTTGGGTGACACCGCTCTACAAAGGTGTGCCGCAGAAGGTCGGCGACAATTGCGGATTCCCCGGATATTGGGCCGCGTTCTCGGATCCCTACGAATTCGAATTGGACCCTCGCTTCGGCTCAGCCGAGGAATTCGATGAGGTGTTGTCCGAGGCGCATTCAAAGGACATCAAAGTGATCCTCGACATCGTGGTGAACCACGCGGGCTACGACGCACCGTTGGTCGAGCAACGCCCGGAATGGTTCCACGACCCGCGCACCAGCTTGAAGCTGGGCTCGCCCGAAATCTTTGCTCCCCTCGCCGGCCTGCCGGATTTCAATCACCGCAATCCCGAAGCGGCGGAGTATCTGCTCGATTTGCACCAGCAGTGGACGGAACGCTTCAAGTTCGACGGCATCCGCATGGACACCGTAAAGCACGTCGAGCCGTGGTATTTCCGTTACTGGATCAACGGGATCAAAGCATCGCGGCCGGACTTGTTCATCTTCGGAGAACTGCTCGACGAATCCTACGCCGGCTACGGACAGTATCTGGACGCCGGTTTTACCGGACTGTTCAACTTTCCCCTGCGCCGCTCGCTCATCGAAACCTTCGCCAAAGGCAACTCGGTGGATCTGAGTGCATCACGGGCGCAGGAGATGATTTCACTCTTCGGTCAGCGCCAGAGCCGACTGATGGTCACACTGCTCGACAATCATGATGTGCCGAGATTCATGGAAGAATTTCCCGACGAAATGGATCCGGAGGTGGTGCACGAGCGCTACAAATTAGCGCTCACCGCGCTCCTCACCCTTCCGGGTATCCCGCAACTCACCTATGGCAACGAGGTGGGCATGTATGGCGGGGCGGATCCCGACAACCGCCGCATGATGCCGGATTGGGCTTTCGAGCCGGAATTCAACGAACCGGATCATCCGGGCTTCGTGAAGAAACCGGGCGCGGTTTGGGCGCACCTTCAGCGGCTGATCAAGTTACGGCGCAGCCTGCCGGCACTGGCCCGCGGGGATTACGAAGAGATCTGGAGACAGACTGATCCGAAATCGCCGAATGTCTGGGCCTTCACGCGGAAAATTGAGGATTCGGACAACGGCGCGATCTTGGTCGTGTTCAACAACGGCGACGCAGAGTCAGGTCCATTACGCTTACCGCTCGGCGAAAACTTTACAGAAGGCCAAGAGGTGCGATCGATCCCCCTGGAGTTTGATCCGGAGACAGGGCGCCTTGAGGAGCCGACCAAAACTTATCAAGTGAGCGACGGTGCCATCGAAGTCGATCTGAAGGAGCGCAGCGCGCTGATTCTGGAAGCGCAGCCGGCATCACCCTGAATGACCAAACGGCAGACGGTGTTGCGCCCCGCCGGATCGGGCATTAATTTTACCACCTTGAAGACGCGGGTCCTCATCGCGGCGGCTTTCACCGCTTTCAATTCGCTGGAGGCGCAAATCGGGCGCTGGGAATTCGACTTTGCCGCGTCCGATCACGGTTTCGTCGCCGATTTTGCCGACTACCCGTCGCAGGGTTTCGATCCCGCGCTCTATGACTTTGTAGCCGATCACCGCGCGCGTCCGGCTAATCTCGGCGGCGCCCCCGCCCTGTTCGTCGGCGGCAGCAATCGCAGCGACGATTTGTTCATGTTCTGGAAAAAGCGGATCACCGGATTGCCGCCGAACACTGCCGTGCGACTCACCATGCAGGTCGAATTCGCTTCAAAATACGCCGTGGGACTTATCGGCATCGGCGGAGCACCAGGCGAAGGGGTCACCGTCAAAGCCGGTGCAGTTCCCTTCGAGCCGCGACCTGTCATCGATCCTCAAAGCGAAAACTGGTGGCGCATGAACCTCGACAAAGGCAATCAGTCGGTCGGCGGTGCGGACATGACCGTTGTCGGCCATGTGGGAAAACCGGAGGATGGAACAGACAACTATGTCACACTCGTGCGCGGCCAACATGGAGCAGCGATGACGGCAACGACCGCGGCCGACGGATCGCTTTGGCTTGTTTTCGGAACCGATTCGGGATTCGAGGGACGAAGCGAACTCTACTACTCACGCCTCACTGTCTGGGTCGACACCGCACAGAAACCTGCGCTCTGGCTCGAACCCGGAACCAATAACTCATC
>JBIKXZ010000156.1:0-5597 GCA_044355525.1 Chthoniobacterales bacterium | reverse complement strand
CTTTCACTTCAAGCCTACGGCCGAAGCCACTCCAGCAGCCTCAAGCCCCCGGAAAAGCCTCGGTGTAAAGCTGGTGGTCGAGATCGTAGGGCTCGCCGATCATACGCTCGGACTCCAGCTGCGGATGATCCTCGTAGCGCTGCAAGCGCATGGTGCGGCGCATGCCGTTGTGCAAGGGCTTGTTGGCCTCCGGTTCCGCACCGTCGAGCAGGATCCACTCGGCCACGCGCACCTCGCCGTTCGCGTCGGCCACGGGCGAATCGTCGAGCACTTTGTAAAGATTGAGGACCAGCGCGCGCCGGTAAGGACTGATCTCTTCCAGAGCGGGCGGTTCGTGACGGCGCACCAACTCCAATTCCACCTCATAGACAGGCCGTTCCGGACGCGCCGCCAACTTCGCGGCGTAAAGCTCCGCTTTGCGCGCCGCCTCCTCGTCCGTGATCTTGCGGTCGTAAATGGCCACGCCTTCGAGCAAACCGCGCCACTGCACGCCGCTCGCTCCCCATTCGTCCCCGAAAAGCAGCCGCCCATCGCCGGGCCAATCGGAAATACCGCCGGGCACCGCGTCCGTCTCGAGCACGCGGCGTCCGTCCACCCATGCGGTGAGCACCCCGCGGGCGAACCCCACAGCCACGCGGTTGGGACGTCCGGGCTGGATCGGAGCGATCTCGACTTCCTTGCCGACCGGACCTGTTTCGTGCGTGCGCAGACGAAAGACCAGTCTGTCGCCGCGTTGTCCGACGGAAAAACAAATGTCGTTGCTGTCCTTCGAAAGACTGATGAGGCAGCGCGTGCCGGTGTTGTCGAACGCGGCCGCGGACACCACGAATTCCAAAGTGAAAGCGCCGGTCTTTTTCACCGCCTCGATCACCGGCGCATCGAATCCCTCGATCCGCACCGAACCGTTGCGCAGCCACATCTCGTGGTCCGGACCGAACCGCGCCTCGCCCGAGGCCGCCGCAATCGCGCTCTTGGCGAACCGGTCGGCCGCGGCCGAATTGCCCGCACGATTGTTCTCCCACAGGAACACCAGCCCCTGATCGGTTCCGGGCCATTCGTTGGTCAGATCGACCTTTTGCTCCACGATCGGACTGGGCACGCCCGGACGGCTGAACTTCGACTGGTAATCCGCCCCGCCCTCGATCCACACGTCGGGAAAGAACTCCCCGTGCTTGCTGTCGGTCACGTCGACCCACGCCTCGATCTCGGTGAAATCCTCGTTGAATCGCCCGATATTGATGTCGACCGCCGGACTTCCCAGATCCGTGACGTTCTTTTTTTGTTTTTTCTTTTTCTTGTAGGGCCCGCTGAATGTCATATAGCGCGCGTGGTTCGACCAGCGCGGATGGTAAAGCTCGTGATCTTCCATGCCGGGCGCCTTGGTAATCCTGACGTCCCAGTCGCGGTTGCCCCACAGATCGTGCATGTGCAGGTGGCGGTGGCTGCCTCCGAAGGTCCACGAAAGATAGCTGTGGTCCGGCGCAATGGCCGGCCAGCAGCCCGTTTTGATCGGGGCCCGCGCCCCGTCGGGCACTTCGACCACCGCAGCGAACGGCCACGGCAGGCTGACCGCCATTTTGCGGCCGTCGGCCGAGAGTTGCACATTGCCGGGCAAGGTGGGGGTGATTTCCGCCTTGGACCAGACGGTCTCGACTTTCGACGGATCGTCCAGCGGGTAACGCACCAACGGGCCGCTTCTCGGTTCGGCCGAGCCGTAGACCCAAGTCACTCCCGTCTCCGGATCACGCCACAAAGTCGCGGCGATGCCGGGACCCACGCGGCGCAGGCCGGTGCCGTCGAAGTTCACCACCCAAACCTCGCGCGCCCCGCGCTTGCTGAAGACCACGCGCTGGCCGTCGGGCGTGAGCAGCGGGCGGAAATAATTGCCGCGCTCGCGGAGGATTTTGCGCACCCCGCGGCCGTCGCGCGAGTCGTAGCCCATCAAACGGAAGTTTCGCGTCTCCCCCAGCGTGCCGCGGTTGTCGACCACATCGCGCATCCAGACCACCCGCGTGTGCGCCCCGGTCAGTTTCTCCACCTTGTCCCCGAAAAGGCCGCCGAGGAAAGACCAGGCCGAACCGGCAACGAGGAGCAAGATGGCAGCGACAAGAAATCCGCGCTTCATGGCACGTCGAGCACCTCGGTGAAGTTGGCGTTGAGCAGAAGCACGCGGGCCGGGCCCGGACCGCGATTGCGCCAGCGGTGGCGTTGCACCAAGTCGAAGTGCACGGCATCCGAGGGCCCTGCCTCCACCGTCTCCCGGCCGATCTGGAAGTAGACCCGGCCCTCGAGGACGATTCCCGTTTCGTTCATCGAACGCTGCGCCGCGCGCCACGGCGTGCCCCCACGCTCCGGCATGTCGAGCACGAGGATGCTGAAGCTCGACTGGTCATTGGGCGGCAAAAGGTAACGCAGTGTGGCCCGCGGCCACTTGTAGACGATCGTCGAGGGAGAACCGGCGCGAATCACTTTGGCTTCCGTCCGCCCCTCGTTCATTTGCAGGAACTCCGCCACCGTCAGGCCCAACGCGCGGCAAATGCGCTTCATGGAAACCAAGGACGGGGACGTCTTTCCCTGTTCGATCTGGGAAATAAAGCTGGCCGAGCAACCCGAGGCCGCAGCCAAACGCCGCAGGGGCCAGGCCCGGGAGACGCGCAACTCACGCAGGGCGCGGCCGGTCCGCTGCGGGTCGGTTTCCATCTGTTCCATATATCGGACAAATGGTGCATATACAAGACAAAGGGGATCGCCGTTGACAGTGTGTCCGCCAGCGTGGTTTTCTTTCGGATTGCTGCAATGACTGCGCGACCCTGCATCGTCATCCCGTCCTACAAGGCGGAAGGCATTTTGTCTGCGACGGTGAACAGGATTCCGGAGGAGTTCTTCCGACTCGACGGAATCGTTATCATTGTTAACGACAAGAGTCCGGACCGCACCGGTGAGGTGGCCGACGCCATCGCCGCGGCAAATCCCGCCATCCGCGTCGTGCACCATGAACGTAATACGGGCTACGGCGGGGCTCAGAAGTCCGGCCTGCGGGAAGGGCTTCGCCTCGGATGCGACGCCTTCGCCGTGGTCCACGCCGACGGACAATACTCACCCGAAATGGTTCTCGAACTCTTGAAACCCATCATGGAAGGGAAAGCCGACATTGTGCAGGGCTCCCGCTTCCTCGGTGGAGGCGCCCTCCGCGGCGGCATGCCCATGTCGCGCTACCTGGCCAACCGCGGCCTGACCATGCTCGAGAACATCGCCTTCGGCACCAAGATGGCCGAGTTCCACAGCGGTTACATGCTCTACTCCCGCCGCCTGCTCGAGGCCGTGCCTTTCGACCAATTGCAGAACAATTATAATTTCGACGCCGAGATGATCATTCTCGGCCAGCTCGCCGGCTACCCGTGCCGCGAGATCGCCATTCCCACCCATTACGGGGACGAGACCTCCAGTCTTGACCCTATTCCCTACGGCCTTAATGTCCTGCGCATGGTGGCACGCCACTTCGGGGGCCATTACCGCCGCATGCTCAAACAAGGCGGCGCCCCTTCCGGGCATACCGCGCATCCGCAAACCACACCTGTATGAAACATCCCAAAATCCTGCTCCTCGGAGCCGGCGGCTTCATCGGCGCCAACCTGACTGAGCGCCTGCTGCAAGACGGCAAATACGAAGTCACCGCCATCGACATCGAGAGCGAGAAACTCGAGGACCGTCTCGACCACGCGAAGCTCAACTTCAAACAGCACGACATCCGCAGCCGCTGCGACTCGCTCGACAACATGGTCAAGGACCACGATCTCGTCGTCGACCTCGTGGCCATGGCCAACCCGAGCCTCTATGTCACCAATCCGATCGACGTCTTCGACCTCAATTTCACCGAGAACCTGCGCATCGTCGACTCGTGCCTGAAATACAACAAGCGCATCATCCAGTTCTCGACCTGCGAAGTCTACGGCAAGACGGTGGCCAGCGTCTTGGGCAAGGACCCCGCCGAGATGCCCTTCCCGTTCAACGAGGACACCACGCCCATGATCATGGGCCCGATCAAAAACCACCGCTGGATCTACGCCTGCGCCAAGCAGCTCCTCGAGCGCGTCCTCCACGCCTACGGCCTGGAGAAAGGCCTCAACTACACGATCATCCGCCCGTTCAACTTCATCGGGCCGCGCATCGACTTTCTCCCGAGCGAGAAAGCCGGCAACCCGCGCGTCTTCTCCCACTTCATGAACGGCCTGCTCTACGGCACGCCCATGCAGCTGGTCGACGGCGGCATCAACTACCGCGCCTACACCTACATCGACGACGCGGTGGACTGCATGATCCGCATCATCGACAACCCGGGCGGCGTCTGCGACCGCGAGATCTTCAACATCGGCACGCCGGAGAACGAAGTCACCATCAAGGAACTCGCGCACATGATGAAGAAAGTCTTCGACGAGGACTTCCGCCAGCCCGGCGACCCGGACCCTGAAATCGTCTCGGTCAGCTCCGAGGAATTCTACGGCAAAGGCTACGAGGATTGCGACCGCCGCATCCCCGACGTGAGCAAAGCCCGCACCAAGCTCGGCTGGAAATCGAAGCACGACATCCGCTCGGTCATCCATCACACGATGAAGTATTTCGTCGACCAGCACCGCGCGAAACAGAAGGCGGCGGCCGCCTGACCGCAGCCCGTCGTCCCGCCACCGGGATTCGATGAAATTTCTTCAAGGGAAGACGCCACTGTTTTGGTGGCGTCTTCTTTTTGCCTCGGTCGCTGCGGCCTTCAGCCTGCTCATGGTCCTGCAGCCCGCGCCCTGGCGGGTCTTGGCCGAAGCGGGCGGCATGGAGAATTTCGTTCTGGCCCAGACCGTCTACTTCTGGACCTGGTGGGGCGGACTCGCCTCGGCCCTCATCGCGGCCGGACTTTTCGTCCTCGCCCCGTGGTGGGCCAACGCCCCGGCGCCTGCGGTAACGGCCGCCAAGTTCCCTCCGGCCCCGCGGTGGTTCTGGCCCCTGACTCTCGCTGCCGTCCTCGCCTGCGCCGCCATCGCGGGCCCCACCCTCACCCACAGCCTGTGGGACGATGAAAACGAAAGTTTGTCATATTACTCGCTCGGACGGTTCCTCCGTGAGGGCGACGAGGGCAAGTTGCGGTTCAAGAATTTCCCATGGCGCCGCACGGTCTTCGGCTACGACACGCCCAACAACCACGTCTTCCACAATGTCCTCTCCCGCGCCAGCAACAGCCTCTGGCGCTCGGTGGCCAAGCCACGCGGACTGCAGTTCAACCACGTCGCCATCCGTCTGCCCGCTTTTCTCGCCGCGCTCGCCGGCGTTGCCGCGCTGGCCCTCTTGCTTAAACAATTCGGCTACCCCGCTGGCGGTGTCGCCGCCGCTTGGTTTTTCGCCCTCAATCCTTGGCTGACCGAACACGCCGCCGTGGCCCGTGGTTACACTTTGGTCATGCTGCTTGTCGTGCTTGCCGCACTGTTCTGGCGACGCGCCCTGCTCCAAGGCTCCTGGCTCTGGTGGTTCTCCTTCGCCACCGCGCAGTTCCTCGCCATGTGGACTTACCCCGGATCGATCTTCCTCCTCGCCCCGCTCAACTTGGCCGCGGT
>JBIKXZ010000155.1:0-5600 GCA_044355525.1 Chthoniobacterales bacterium | reverse complement strand
GGTGAACCGCCGAGCAAGGCACCGAGGAGACCCTCGAGGTCGGATTTTTGCGTGCCGGATTGAGGGTCTTGGATGGAGGAAACGAGGACGTCGAAGAAGTTCATGGGAGTCAAAGATTGCGGCGCCGAACGCGCGGGGGGAAGTCCGGTCTGCAGTAAATAGCGGATTTTTTTCCGTGCCCGCGCGCTTGCGGTCTGGCTCCGACGGCGTTATCTGGGCACCCATGCGCTGGGAAGGACGCCGCCAAAGCGAACACGTCGAGGACCGTCGGGGGATGAGTCCGGCCGGGCGGACGATGGTCGGCGGCGGCCTGGGGCTGATCCTCGTGTTGGCCTTCGCCTTGTTTACCGGAGCGGATCCGCTGCGGTTGATCCAAGACCTCGGCATGGACCAGCAGGTGTCCGCGCCGCAGCAGCAGCGGGGGCCGGCGGCGCCGGATGATGGTATCCGCAAATTTGTCGCCACGGTGCTGGCGGATACCGAGGACGTGTGGACGGAGGCGTTCGCCAAGTCGGGACGCAAGTATGTGCCGCCGCGGTTGGTGCTGTATTCGGGAGTGACCCAGGTGCCGGGCGGGATGGCACAGGGGGCTTCGGGGCCGTTTTATTTGCCGGCGGACCAGACGGTTTATCTGGATTTCTCGTTCTTCGACCAGATGCGGCGGCAGTTCGGCATGCACGGGGATTTTGCGGCGGCTTATGTCATTGCGCACGAGGTCGGACACCACGTGCAGCATCTGCTCGGGCTGACCGACCTGGTGCACGGTCGGCGCATGTCCGAGGCTCAGCGCAACCAGATGTCGGTGCGGTTGGAATTGCAGGCCGATTTTCTGGCCGGCGTCTGGGCGCACCATGCGCAGCAGCGCTGGGACATTTTGGAGGAGGGCGATGTCGAGGAGGCGATCAATGCGGCCGAGACGGTGGGCGACGACCGGCTGCAGAAGGCGACCCGCGGTTACGTGGTTCCCGATTCCTTTACCCACGGAACGGCGGAGCAGCGGCGGCGGTGGTTCATGAAGGGTTTTCGCAGCGGCCGGCTCTCGGAGGGCAATGCTTTCGAGGTGCCTTACAGCCAACTCTGATTTTTTGCGCGTTTCCTTGCGGCGCGGGAAGCGCTAGAACGGCCGCATGCAGAAGGTGAAAGCGGCCATTGTTGGCGCGAGCGGTTACTCGGGAGAGGAACTTGTCGCGTTGCTCGCCCGGCATCCGCGGGTCGATATCGTCGCGGTGACCTCGCGGCAGGCGGCAGGTCAGACCGTGGGGGAGGTGTTTCCGCGCATGGCGGGGTCGTCGATTGCCGGAATGAAATTTGTCGAACCTTCGGTCGATGCGCTGCAGAAGTCGGGGGCGACGACGGTTTTTCTCGCCTTGCCCCACGGACTCGCCGCGGAATTCGCCGCGCCTTTGCGCAAGGCTGGCGTGCAAGTGGTCGATCTCAGCGCCGACTTCCGGCTGAAGTCGGCGGAGGTTTTCGCGGAATTCTACGGCGAGAAGCATCCGGCGCCGGAGTTGTTGGCGGAATCGGTCTACTCGCTCCCCGAGATCTGCGCCGAGGCCGCGCTCAAGGGTGCGGGCTTGCTGGCGTGTCCCGGATGTTATCCGACCAGCATCCTTATTCCGCTCATGCCGCTGCTGCGGCGGAAGCTGATCGAGCCTGACTCCATCGTGATCAACAGCCTTAGCGGGGTGAGTGGGGCCGGGCGCAAAGCTGACGTGGCGTTGCTTTTCGCCGAGTGCAACGAAAGTCTGCGGGCCTACGGTGCGCCCAAGCACCGGCATTTGTCGGAGATCGAGCAGGAATTATCCGTCGCCGCTGGTGCGAAAGTGACCGTGAACTTCACGCCGCATCTGGTGCCGGTGACACGGGGAATGATTTCGACCCTCGTGGTGAAACCGACCGCAGGCACCGATGCCAAAGCCGTCGAGGCGGCGTGGCGCGAGGCCTATCAAGGCCGGCCGTTTGTCCGGATCGTCACGCATTTGCCCGATTCGAAACATGTGACAAATACCAACTTCGTCGATATCGCGGTGCGGGAGGATGCACGGACCGGACGTTTGCTGCTCTTCAGTGCGCTGGACAACTTGGGCAAAGGCGCGGCCTCGCAGGCGGTGCAGGCATTCAATGTTTCCCAGGGTTGGGACGAGGCGACAGGATTGGTATGAGCAAAATTAAAACGGTCAAAGGCGGAGTGACGGCGTCCAAGGGTTTCCTCGCCGGCGCGGTTTTCGCGGGCATCAAAGCCTCGAACAAGGGACGCGAGGACATGGCGTTGGTCGCCTCGCAGGTTCCCGCGGCGGCCGCCGGGGCTTTCACCACAAACCGTGTAAAGGCAGCGCCTGTGCGCGTGTCCAAGGCGCACCTCAAAGCCAAATCCGCCCGCGCGGTGCTGCTCAACAGCGGCAACGCCAACGCCTGCACCGGACCCTGCGGCATCGCGGCGGCCAAAGCCCTCGCCATGGGAACGGCCGAGGTGCTCGGCTGCGCGACCGGACAAATCCTCGTTTGCTCGACCGGACGCATCGGTGTCGCGCTCCCGCTGGAGAAAATGAAGGGCAAACTCCCCGACCTCGCCGCGCGGCTCTCGGCAAAAGGCGGACTCGCCGCGGCCCAGGCGATCATGACGAGCGACAGCTTTGCCAAGGAATACGCCGTCGAAGTGCGCGCGCCGGGCGGGACTTTCCGCGTCGGCGGTATGGCCAAGGGGGCGGGGATGATCAACCCGAACATGGCGACCATGCTTTGCGTGGTCACGACGGACGCGAAAATTTCCAAGGGAACGCTGCAAAACGCGCTGCATCAGGCGGCCGAGCGGACATTCAACCGTATCACGGTCGACGGTGACATGAGCACCAATGACACCGTGCTCGCGCTGGCCAACGGCGCCGCGGGCGGCGCGTCGATCAAAAGCGGCTCTCCGGATCTCGCGCTCTTCAACGAGGCCCTCAACGAAGTTTGTCTGAAACTCGCCCACATGATCGTGCGCGACGGCGAGGGGGTATCGAAATTTGTCACCGTGCAAGTGCGCGGGGCGTCGAGTTTCCAGGCCGCGCGCAAAGTGGCCGAGGCCATCGCCAATTCCACGCTGGTCAAATGCGCTTGGGCCGGCAACGACCCGAATTGGGGCCGCATCCTCGACGCCGCCGGCTATTGCGGTGTGCGCATCCGCGAGGAATTGGTCGATATCTACTACGACGGCGTGGTTGCCGTGCGCGGGGGAACCGCCGCACCGACCCCGAAGGAAAAACTGGTGGCCGCCGTGACGCCGGACAAATTCACCGTCACCGTCGATCTGCACCAGGGCAAATCCTTCTACACGGTCTACACCACGGACCTGACCGAGAAATACGTGGAGCTGAACCTCAGCGAGTAGCATGAGCCTGACCGATGCCAGTCTGCGCGCGGCGACGCTGATCGAGGCGCTGCCCTATTTGCAGAAGTTCCGCGGACAAACTTTCGTCATCAAATACGGCGGCAGCGCGATGGAAAGCGACGACGCCGTCGAGCGGCTCCTGCGCGATGTCGTCTTTCTCGAAGCGGTCGGCATCAATCCCGTGCTCGTCCACGGCGGCGGCAAAGCGATCAGTGCGCGCATGCGCGAGGCCGGGATCACCGCCCGCTTTGTCAACGGCCTGCGCGTCACCGACGAGGCCTCTGTCCGCATTGTCGAGGAGGTCCTCGACCGCGAGGTCAATCCGCGTTTGGTCAAAACGATCGCCGAATTTGGCGGACGCGCGCAGGGTTTTTCCGGACGCGAGGTGCTCCGCGCCGAGAAATTGCCGCCGGTCGACAACGGCAAGGGCGGCACGGAGGACATCGGTTTTGTCGGACGCGTCACGGGCGTGGAGACGGCGGAATTGGAAAAAGTCCTCCACGAGGAGCGCGTGCCGGTGGTGTCTCCGGTGGCGCAGGACCATGATGGCCGGACGTACAATATCAATGCGGACGAGGCCGCGGCGGCCATCGCCGGCGCGCTCAAGGCCTCGAAGTTGGTTTTTCTCAGCGATGTGCCGGGCATCATGCGCGACCGCGAAGATCCGGAGTCGCTCGTGCCGTCGGTGCGCGCCGATCAGGTCGACACGCTCATCCGGCAAAAGGTGCTTGAAGGCGGCATGATTCCGAAAGTGCAGGGCGCGGTGGCCGCTCTCCGGCGCGGGGTCGGAAAGACGCATATGATTGACGGACGCCTGCCACATGCTTTGTTGTTGGAAATCTTCACCAATGAAGGCGTCGGCACTGAAATCGTGGTTTAGTCTTGTTTTCCTCCTCGCGCTGGCTTGGACCGCGCAGGCCGAGTTCCGCGGTGCCTGGATCTCGACAGTGCATAATCTCGACTGGCCATCGAAAGGATCCTCGCCGGCTCAGCAGAAGGCCGAGTTGGTGCGCCTGCTCGATGCGGCCCAATCCCTTGGTCTGACCGATGTGTTTTTCCAAGTGCGGCCCGAGGGCGACGCGCTCTACCGTTCCTCGCTCGAGCCGTGGAGCCGCTTCCTCACCGGGACGCAGGGCAAGGACCCCGGCTACGATCCGCTCGCGTTCTGCATCAGCGAGGCCGGCAAGCGCGGGATCCGCGTGCACGCGTGGTTCAATCCGTATCGCGCGTCGGTGAAGGCCGGTGCCCCGCTCGCCTCGAACCACATGGCGCGCCGCTACAGTCCTTATGCTTACAAAGTCGGCTCGGTCGTTTGCATGGATCCGGGCTCGCGCGAAGTGCAGGACCACGTGGTCAAAGTGGTGACCGATGTCGCGAGCCGTTACAACGTGGCGGGGATCCATTTCGACGATTATTTTTACCCGTATCCCTCGGTCGGGCGTCTGCCGGACGGCAAAACTTACGAACGCTACCGCGCCGGCGGGGGAACGCTTTCCCTCGGTGATTGGCGGCGCGATAATGTGAACCGTCTCATCGCGCGTTCCTCCCAAGCGGTCAAAGAAGCGCGGCCGGGCATCGTTTTCGGAGTCAGTCCGTTCGGGATCTACACGAAGGGACAGCCATCCACGGTCAAGGCCGGACTCGACCAGCTCAACGAGATCTACGCCGACCCGCTCAAATGGATGCGCAGTGGCTGGGTGGACTACATTGCCCCGCAGCTTTATTGGAAGGACCAATCGGACCAGTGCTTCACCGAGTTGCTCCGCTGGTGGCGCAGTCCGTCGGTCAATCCCCGCGGTGTGCCTGTGTATCCCGGCATTGCTTCCTACCGGATGAAGGAACAAGGCTGGCCGGCCCAGGAAATCGTCCGTCAGGTCGGCCTTGCCCGCACAGTGGGCAGCGGTCCGTCCGGTCATATTTTCTTCCGCATGCAAGACCTGGCGCAGAACACGAAAGGTGTCTCGAGCATGCTGAAGAAGGCCGGTTATTGAGTAAGCAGCGCCCGGCCGATGGCCCGGATCTTTTCGACGGGAGAAAGTCGATAGCGCTTCTCCGTTACCCGCAGTCCGTCCTTCATCATTTTCCCGAGCAGCGATCGGTAGATCGACGCCATGATCCGCGCCGGTCTCAGCGCGCGCCGGTCTTCGGGCGGCGAGAGCGCGGCGGCTCTGTCGAAAAGCCGGTCCGTCTGCTGCGCGAAATTCCCGAGGTAGGACTCCGCAGCCCGCGG
>JBIKXZ010000154.1:0-5608 GCA_044355525.1 Chthoniobacterales bacterium | reverse complement strand
ATCAGTGCGTTCTCCCGCACGGGTGAACAATTCGAGCGCGGCCTGCAATTCGGGCAGATCGATGCGGTCGCCGAGGCGCCATTGCTCGGTCGGCACGCCGTAGACGACGGGCAAGCGGGTGACCGACGAATCCGGTCCGGACGGTTTCATCATCACGCCGTCCTTGTCGACCAGGCTGGCCGTTTCCATGGCGGACGGATCGACGCCCGTGTCGCGCGGTGCGACCCAGGCGACGGGGCGCCGTGCTTCGATCGCGATGGTCACGGTGTCGGGCAGGATGCGCTCGACGCGCACCTCTTTGATTTCGGGGATGGAGGCCAGCGCGCGCTGGGCCGAGTCGAGGTTGAGGCTGAAAATATTGAGTCCCTCGCGGAGTCCCGTTTTTTCCAGCGCCTCCTCGCGCGACATGACGCCGTCCGTGTTCACCTCCACGACGCGCACGCGGTATTGGTCGTTCTCTAGGATGAGAATGTTGACCAGCGCGCGAATCCCGAACCAGGTGAAGGCGACCAACCCGACGATCAACAAAGCCTCGGCGGCGTAGAGGAAAATTTTCTGGTTGCGCCGGCGGCGCTCGGTTTCGGCGGTGGCCGTGACTTCGAGCAAATGCTCGCGACGGCGCTTGCGCGCGGGACGGCGGCGGACGGGTTTGCGTTGGCGGAAAATTCCCATGTCAGCTTTTCTTCAAACGTTGCAATGACAGCACCGCGATTTCCTCGCAGAGGCTGAGAAAATCCATGCCGGCGGCCGCGGCGGCCTTGGGCAAAAGGCTGGTTTCGGTCATTCCCGGAATCGTATTGGCCTCGAGCACAAACGGCGCGCCGTCGGCACGCAGGAGAACATCGACCCGCGAATAAACCTCCAGGCCGAGCGCGCGGTGGGCGGCCAGCGCCGTTTCCTGCACGCGGCGCGTGGTCTCATCGTCGAGAGGCGCGGGACAGAAATATTCCGACGCCCCTTTCGTGTATTTGTGCGCGTAGTCGTAAAAGCCCTCATGCGGACGGATTTCGACCACGGCCATGGCGCGGTCGCCGACGACGCCGACCGTCAACTCGCGGCCCTCGATCAATTCCTCGACAAGGATCTCGCGGTCCAACGCGGCGCAATCGGCCAGGGCGGGCTCCAGTGCGGCTGGTTCCCGCACGAGATGGACACCCACGCTGGAGCCCTCGCGGGGGGCTTTGATCACAACCGGCAAAGGCAACGATGGCTGCGCCCCGGGCGCGAGCACTTCCCAGCGCGGCGTGAGCACTCCCGCTGCCTCGAAAAGTTTTTTGCTGGCGAGCTTGTCGAAGGCCACGCGGCTGGTTGCGGCCCCCTCGCCCGTGTAGGCGATACCGCGCGCGTCGAGAAGCGATTGCAATCCGCCATCCTCGCCGAAGGTGCCGTGGATCATGTTGACGCAGAGTCCGGTGTCGGGCGGCAGGACGACATCCGTGCCGTGCACCTCGAGTTCAGTCACGCGGTAACCGCCTTGGCGCAGGGCATTGACCACCGCGGCGCCGGAACGCAGCGAAACGGCGTTTTCCGAACCGGGCCCGCCCATCAGCACGACGAGATGCAGATCTTTGAGTTCTTTTTTCATACCGCGGACTCCTCGCCGATGATCTGGACTTCGGTTTCGAGACGGACGCCGTGCTTTTTCAAGACCTCGGCCCGCACCTGCTCGACGAGAGCCAGCACCTCGGACGCCGTGGCCCCGCCTTCGTTGAGGATGAAATTGGCGTGCACATCGGAAACACGCGCCGCGCCGACGCGGCTGTTTTTCAGTCCGGCGGTATCGATGAGTTGTCCCGCCTTGCCGCCTTCCGGGTTGCGGAAGATGCAACCCGCGCTGGCTCCGGCGGGTTGCGCGGATTTGCGCTTGGTCGCGTAATCGCGCGTGCGCTTTTCCACTTCGGCGGACGCGGACCGCGTCCCGCGGAAAACGGCCGAGAGCGCGTAATTCGTGCGCAGCAAAGGCACGCTGCGGTAGTGCACCTCGAGGTCGCGGGGCGACTTTTCGAAAATATTCCCCTCGTGGTCGGCGTAGCGCATCGATTCCACCTGGTCGAATGCCTCCGCGCCCATGGCGCCGGCATTCATGCGCAAGCAACCGCCCACGTCGCCGGGAATGCCTTCCATCCATTCGAAGCCCTGCAACCCGGCCTTGATCGCGGCCCCGCTCAAAGCTTTCAAACGCACGCCGACGCCCGCGCGGATCTTGTCCTCCTCGACGGTAAATTCGCCGAAGACGCCGCGCCGCAGGCGGACCACAACCCCGCGGAGTCCGCCGTCGCGCACGATGAGATTCGACCCGCGTCCGATGACCATGAAAGGAATCCCCGCCTCGTGCGCCGTGCGGGCCAGCTCGCAAAAGCCCTCCTCGGTTTCCGGCTCGAACCAGAATTGGGCCGGTCCGCCGACCCGCATCGTGGTGTGCTTGGCCAGTGGCTCGTAAAGCCGCGCGATCCCCGGCCCCATGGCCGCGCGCAGCGTTTCCATGGTCTGCAAGTCCTTGGCCAGGTCGGTGCCTTGTTCGTGGATGTTTCCCGCACCAAGCGTGACGAGCAAATCGCCCGGCTGCAAAAGGCGTCCGGCCTCGCGTCCTGCTTCGGCCCGCGAAGCGACATAAACCACGCGCGCCGCCCCGGCCGCCGCGGCGGCATCGGCCACGAGTTGTCCGCTGACCCCGGGAATGGGCGGTTCGCTCGCCGGATAAACGTCGGTCACCACCGCGGCATCGGCCAACGCGAGCGCGTGTCCGAAATCGTCCTGCAGCGCCTGCGTCCGGGTGTAACGGTGCGGCTGGAAAAGCAGGAGCACGCGCCCGCGTCCCGTGTCGCGCGCGGCACGCACCACGGCGGCGATTTCGGTCGGATGGTGTCCGTAGTCATCAACGAGCAAATAGTCCTCCGAGCGGTAAACCACCTCGAAGCGCCGCCGCGCGCCGCGGAAAGTGGCCAAGGCCGCGCCGCATTTTTCAAGATCGAGACCGAGTTCGGCGGCCAGGGCGAGCACGGCGGTCGCATTGAGCGCATTGTGTTCGCCGGGCACATTGAGCGTGACGCGCACCAACTCGGACCCGTCGCGCCGGAAACTGAAGGTCGAGGTGAAATCCGCGCTGCGGAAATCCGCGTAGGAATAGGTTCCCGTCCGTCCGTAGGAAACGGCCCGCGGCCGCGCCGCGCAGACGCGCACCGCCCCCGGATCGTCGGCACAGTAGAAAATTTTTCCGGTCGTCTGGTCGAGCAAAGTCCCGAAAGCCGCGTCAATCGCGGCGAGATCGGCGTAGTGGTCGAGATGCTCGGGTTCGATGTTGAGCACGATGGTGTGCTCGGGGTGGTAAAGGACGATGGTGCCGTCGCTTTCGTCGCCCTCGGCGACAAAGTATGCGCCACCCGCGTCCCACCGTGCGTTGGTGCCGAGGATGGGGATTTCCGCGCCGACATAATGGGAGGGATGCGCCCCGGCCGCGCGCAAAACATGCGCAGCCATGGCCGAGACCGTCGTCTTGCCGTGCATGCCGGCGACGAGGATGCCTTTTTTGCCGAGCATGAGGGCGGACAGTGCCTCGGCGCGGCGGACCAACGGCTTGCCCAGACGGCCGGCCGCATCGTAAGCGGCATTGCCTTCGCGGATGGCGGACGAATAGACGACCACGTCCGCATCGACGACATCCTCGGCGCGGTGCGGCGTGTGAAAATCGAGTCCGAGCGACTGCAGGCGTTTGACCTCGACCGTGTCGACTTTGTCGGAACCGCTGACGCGATGGCCGAGGGCGAGAAGGAGTCCGGCGATGCCGCTCATGCCGGACCCCGCCACGCCGATCAGGTGGATCCTCCGCGGCGCGCCGTGCAAAAGAGCGGACAATTCCCGGGTGTTCATGGCTTGGCTTCGGTCAGGATCGCGGCGACCCGCTCCGCCGCGTCGCGCGGGGCCAGCGTCCGGGCGGCGGACGCCATGGTCTCCAAAGATTCCGGTGATTCCAGCAGAGAGCGCAGGAGCGGCGCGAGACTTTCCGCGCTGGCTTCGCGCTCGGCCACGATGCGCGCGGCGCCATGGCGCGCGTAAATTTCCGCGTTGAGGCGCTGGTGGTCCTCGGCGGCGTAGGGGTAAGGGATGAGGACGGCGGGCAGACCGAACCACGACAATTCGCCGAGGCTAGCTGCTCCCGCCCGCGACACGGCGAGATCGGCGGCCGGGTAGACATCTTGCATGCGGTCGCAGAAAGGGAGCACCGCACACGGCACCCCGGCGGTGTCGTAGGCACCGCGCACCGTGGCGGCCTCGCGCTCGCCGGCGAGGTGGATGACCTGCAGATCGCTGCCGGCCAGATGCGGAGCCGATTGCGCGAGCAAGGCATTGATCCCGGCTGCGCCCTGGCTGCCGCCCATGACGAGCAAAGTCGTGCGTCCGGCCGCGAGTCCGAGCCGGCGGCGGGCCTCCTCGCGCGAAGGGACGTCGACGGTCAGTTCGCGCCGGATCGGTGTGCCGGTCACGTGCGTGGCCCGCGTCCCGAAATGCCGCGCGCACTCGTCGAAGCCGAGGAGGACGGCACGGCAGAAACGCGCGGCGAGGCGGTTGGCTTTGCCGGGGATGGCGTTGGATTCGTGGAGGAAAGCAGGAATGCCGCGCCGCCGTGCGGCGATGAGCGGGGCGATGCTGGTGAAGCCGCCCATGCCGAGGACGGCACAGGGGCGGTCTTTGTCATAGCACGCCCCGCACTTTTTCAGGCTGGCGCGCAAGCGCCGGAGGAATGTGACCATGGCCGGCGAGAAGACGGACGGCAGGCCGATCGACGGCAGTTTCTCGCGGGCCAGGTCGGGATGGTTCTGCAGCGCGCGGGCGTCGACTTCCTTTTCCGAGACGAAGAGCAGCACCTCGTGCCCCTGCCTGCGCAACACTTCGGCCACCGCCAATCCGGGGAACAAATGGCCGCCGGTTCCCCCGCATGCGATGGCGAATTTCATGGGATCAGAAACGGACAGCCAAGCTGGTCGCGGGGACGGCGCGCGGGCGGCGTTTGGGCAGGCGGCGTCCCTGACGGTGGATGTTGAGGAGGATGCCCACGAGCATCATGGACACCGCGAGGTTGCTGCCGCCGTAGCTGATGAAAGGCAGCGGCATGCCTTTGTTCGGGAGGAGGGAGGTGGTGACCCCGATGTTGATGGCGGCCTGCAGGGTGATGATGATGGTGATGCCAAAACCGAGCAGCATGCCGAAGCGGTCCCGGGCATTCATGGCGATGAGCACGCCGGCCAGCAGGATGAGCAAAAAGCAAAAGACGGTCAGCAAAGTGAAACGCAACCCGAGTTCCTCCCCGATCATCGGGAAAATAAAGTCCGTGTGCGCGTAAGGCAAATAGAGCATTTTTTGCCGCCCTTCCCCCAGCCCCAGCCCCGAGACCCCGCCCGCGCCGAAGGCGAGCATGGCCTGCCATTGCTGCAAGCCCTCCTCGAGTTTGTATTTTTCCGGATCGAGGAACGCGAGGAACCGCGCAAGGCGTTCCTTGATGGTGAAGATGGCGAAGGCCAGCCCCGCGAACCCCGTCAGCAACAACGGCACCAGCCAGCGCAGGCCGGTCCCCGCAACGAACATGACCGACAGGGTGGTCACGCCGATCAAC
>JBIKXZ010000034.1:0-17252 GCA_044355525.1 Chthoniobacterales bacterium | reverse complement strand
GGAGCACAATCTTTGGGGGACGGTGAATTTGCTCGAGGTGTGCAAGCGGGAGAGCGCGGGGATGATTCTTTTGAGCACGAGCCGGGTTTACTCGATTCCGGCGCTCTGCGCTTTGCCGGTTGAACCAGAGAGCGGGGCTTTTGTTTTGCGGGAGGAATCGGCGACGGCGGGGCCGCGCGGGTTGAATGAGGAATTTTCCACGGCGGCTCCGATCAGTCTCTACGGGGCGAGCAAGTTGGCCAGCGAGCAACTGGCGCTGGAATACGGAGCGGCCTTCGGGTTTCCGGTGTGGATCGATCGTTGCGGGGTCATGGCGGGGGCGGGGCAATTCGGCAAACCGGACCAAGGCATCTTCAGCTATTGGATCCACAGCTGGGCGCGGCAGGCGCCGCTCAAATACATCGGCTTCGGCGGAACAGGACATCAGGTGCGCGACTGTCTGCATCCGCAGGATCTGCTCGGGTTGCTGGTCAAACAAATGGTGGCTGGTAGTGCAGGGGATGAGAGGATTTTCAACGTGAGCGGCGGTGCCGCTTCGGCCATGTCGTTGCGCCAGTTGTCGGACTGGTGCGCGGAAGATTTCGGTCCGCATGAAGTGGCAGTCGATCTTTCCCCGCGGCCTTTCGACCTTCCTTGGGTCGTGCTCGATTCCGCCAAGGCCAATGCGGTTTGGGATTGGAAGCCGCAACGGAGCGTCACCGACATTTGCGCGGAAATCGCGCGCCATGCCCGGGAGCATCCGGAATGGTTGGCTGTTTCCGCGGGGAAGTGAACGCGTCTGGTTTGCAGCTGGAGCTGGTTTCGTTGGACAGCGAGGTGGACTGGAGGCCATGGCTCACGGCCGATGAAGCGCGGCGCGCAGAGGGCATGGCCAATCTCTTGCTGCGCGCCCGGTTTGTGGTCTCGCGCGGGCTGCGGCGCAAGGTTCTGGCGGGGGTTTTGCAGTGCCAGCATGGGGATGTGCTCATTGTCGAAGAGCAAGGGATCAAGCCGCGTTTGCAGGACCCCGACGGCTGGGACTTCAATGTCTCGCACGCCGGGGACTATGTGGTCTTGGTAGTCGGGCGCGGGGAGGTCGGGGTGGATCTCGAGAAAATCCGACCCGTGCGCGATACGGCGGCATTGGTGGATCGTTATTTTCACCCGGATGAGGCAGCGGCGTGGCGGAATTTGCCGGCCGAACAGAAAGAGGGGGCGTTCTTCATCCTGTGGTCGGCGCGCGAGGCGGCCATGAAGTGTGCGGGGACCGGGTTGGCGGGCGGGCTCGGACAGACGCGCATCGATCCCGAGATTTTGCGCTCCGACCGGGTCCGGGGTGCGGTTGGCGGGAAAGAGATGATCCTGCAGCGGGAGAAAGCTCCGGAGGGTTACATGCTGGTCACGGCGCGGACGGTGTCTTAATTTGGCGCGGTTATGGAAATTCTCTCCGGATTCTTCGTCATCGTCCTCATCGCCCTGGCCGTGCTCGCGATGTTTGTCGTCGGCAGCTACAACGGACTGGTCGCCCTGCGCAACCGCTTTAAGAACGCCTTCGCTCAGATCGAGGTGCAGCTCAAGCGGCGCTACGACCTCATTCCCAACTTGGTCGAAACGGCCAAGGGTTACCTCAAACACGAGCGCGAGACGCTCGAGGCGGTGATCAATGCGCGCAATGCCGCGGTCTCGGCCAACGGCAAGGCGGCGGCGCATCCGGAGGACGGCGCGGCGATCAAGGGCCTCGCGGGGGCGGAGGGCGCGCTCAACGGGGCGCTCGGACGCCTCTTCGCGCTGGCTGAAGCTTATCCGGACCTCAAAGCCAACCAGAACATGATGCAGCTGACCGAGGAGTTGACCTCCACGGAAAACAAAATCGCTTTCGCGCGGCAGGCCTACAATGACGCGGTCATGGCCTACAATACGAAGCGCGAGACTTTCCCCACGGTGATCATCGCGGGTATCTTCAACTTCCTGCCGGCCGAGTTGTTCGCCGTGGAGGAACCGGGTCAGCGTGAGCCGGTCAAGGTGAGCTTCAACTGACGCCGCGGGGCGGTTTCCGGCGATGGATTTTTTCGCCGCGCAGGACGAGGCGCGCCGGCGCACGCGGCGGCTGATCTGGCTTTTCGTCGCCGCGGTGGCCGCGATGATCGCGGCGATCTATGTCGCGCTCATGGCCATCTTCGCCGGCGGCGATTACGGATGGTGGAACGGACAGGTCTTCGCGTGGGTGGCGGGTTCCGTCATCGCGGTGGTTGGACTCTCCTCGCTCGGCAAGATCGTCGGCCTGCGTGCCGGCGGCAGCGCGGTGGCCGAAAGTTTGGGCGGACGACGTCTGGATGCGCGCACGGCCGACCTGCAGGAACGCCGACTGCTCAACATCGTCGAGGAGATGGCCATCGCTTCGGGCGTGCCGGTGCCGGCTGTTTATATCCTGCCCGAAGAGAACACGATCAATGCCTTCGCCGCGGGCTTCACGCCCGACGATGCCGCGCTGGGTTTCACCGCGGGTGCGCTGCGTGATCTGAATCGCGACGAATTGCAGGGCGTGGTGGCCCACGAATTCTCGCACGTGCTCAACGGTGACATGCGGCTGAACATCCATCTCATCGGCGTGCTCTTCGGTATCCTCGTCCTGAGCATCCTTGGTCAGGGCTTGTTGCGCGCCTCGTTCGCGGGGGAAACCGGTCCGCGGCGGCGGGACGGGAAAGAAGGCGCGTCCATTGCGTTGATGTTCGCCGCGGTCGGACTTGTCTTGATCCTTGCCGGATCGGTCGGGGTGTTCTTCGGGCGATTGATCCAGAGTGCGGTCTCGCGTCAGCGCGAATTCCTGGCCGATGCGGCCGCGGTGCAATTCACGCGCAACCCGGACGGCTTGGCCGGCGCGTTGCAAAAGATCGGTGCCGCGGGTTCGCGCGTGCACCATCCGCACAGCCAAGATGTGGCGCACCTTTTTTTCGCCAACGGCCTGCGTCTCTCGTTCGGCGGCTGGTTCGCCACCCATCCGCCGCTGGAGGAACGGATCAAAGCGCTGGATCCGTCTTGGGATGGGGCTTTCGCGCGTCAGCGCGCGCCCGAGTCCGCGAAAAAGGAGAGCGGCAACTCCGCGACGGCGGAGATTCCGCGTGGAACGGGAATGGTCCTGCTCGCGGGTCTTCTGGGGGGCGAGGCTTTGGCCAAGGCGAAGAGCGTGCGTCAGGATTTGGAGCATCGCTGCGGCGCTGCGCTGCACGATCCGCTCGAGGCGCGGGCTTTGGTCAAGGCTCTGCTCATCGCCGATTCCCTGCCGGCGGCGCGTCCGGCACAGATGGATTATCTGCGCGGCAGCGCGGGGGCGGAACTCGAGGAGGCTGTCGCGCGCCGGTTGCTGGAATTGGAGGGTCTGCCGGACGAGGAACGTCTGCCGCTGATCGATCTCGTTTTGCCGACCTTGAGTTTGCTCGACACGCGGCAGCGCGCGGAATTCCTGCAACGAGTCCGGCGACTGGTGCTGGGCGATGGTCAGATCACGTGGTTTGCTTTTGTCACGGGCTGGATGGTGCGGCGTCATTTGGAACCGCCGGAGCAACTCCACCCGATCGACAATCCGCGGCGTTTGGCCGAACCGGTCTCGGTTTTGCTCGGGTTTCTCGCCTCGATGGAAGCGGAGGGCGAGGGGGCGCGGGTGGCCTTCGCCCGCGCGGCCTCCGGGGCGGGCGCCTTCGCCGGTCTGCTTGATTTTCCCGAGGTTCCGATGCCCGATTACCTCCGGCTCGAGGAAGCGCTGCGCTTGTTGGGTGGGGCGTCCTACGCCTTGCGCAAGGATGTGCTCGAGGCGGCGGCGCGGTTGGTCATGGACGACGGGAAGGCGTCGCCGGCAGAGAACGAACTGATGCGGCTTACCGCCGCGGCCCTGGACTGTCCGTCGCCGCTGGCCGGCTGATCTCGCGACCGCGTTGGGGTTTGCCCTGAGAGCCGGTTGAGTCTAGGCTCGCGATGACCGCTTTGCCCCTCCGACATGCTTACCGAAGTCTTCATCGCCGTCGATGACGACGAAGTTTACCGGGCTTCTCTGCCGCCGGGTGAATATGTTATCGGCCGCGACGAGAGCGCGCACATCCGCATCGACCATCCGACGGTTTCGCGGCGACATGCGCGGCTGATCGTCGAGGAACAGCAGGTGGTCATCGCCGATCTGGAGAGCGGGAACGGCACGTCGATCGATGAAGTGCCGCTGAGCGGCGAGAGCAGTCTTTACGAGGGACAGACCGCGCGTCTCGGCGAGGTGCGCTTGCGGGCTCGTCATCGCATCATGCGCGACGGTTTGCCGGCGAGCAGTTGTTTCTACCGCAAAGGCAACATGGTGGCGATGGGCGGCATGGGGGCCATCCACGAGGCGCGGCAGGCGGCCATGGGGCGCAAGGTGGCCATGAAGGTCATGTTGCGCGACGAGAATGAGAGCGGCCTGCGGCGTTTCATCAACGAGGCGCGCATCACCGGCATGCTCGAGCATCCGAACATTGTCCCGGTCCACGAATTGGGCGTCGATCCCGAAGGCCGCGTGTTCTACACGATGAAATTCGTCAACGGCACCACGCTGGCCGAAGTGCTGGCGGGCCTTTACTTGGGCACCAAGGAAGCGGTGGAAAAATACCCGCTGGCCTTCCTGCTCACCGTCTTCCAAAAAGTCTGCGACGCCATAGCTTTCGCCCACAGTCGCGGCGTCCACCACCGCGACCTCAAGCCGGAGAATGTCATGATCGGCGACTTCGGCGAGGTGCTGGTCATGGACTGGGGACTTTCCAAGGAAACGGGTTTCGCCAGCGAGGGGGAGGATCTTTTGCCCGGTGTGACCATCACGGCCGACGGCGAACGGCGCACCCTCGACGGCAGCGTGCTCGGCACGCCGGCTTACATGGCGCCGGAGCAGGCGCGCGGCGAGATCGCGTCGGTCGACGAGCGGTCGGACATTTATTCGCTGGGGGTCATTCTCCACGAAATCCTCTACCTGCAGGCACCGGTGGCCGGGGAGAACATGAACGAGGTGGTGCAGAAGGTTGCCACCGGAATGCTCGATGCCATGCCGGAGCGTCCGCGTCCGCACCTCCCCGGTGGAAAAGTCCCCGCCTCGCTCGACGCCGTGCGGCGCAAGGCGCTGGCTTTCGATCCGGCACGCCGCTACCAGCGTGTACAGGATTTGCAGGCCGACCTCGCGGCTTACCAATCCGGTTTCGCCACCTCGGCCGAGGGCGCGGGGCTGGGGAAACACCTCCTGCTTTTCATCAAACGCAACAAAGGTGTCTCCGCTGCTGTGGCCGGCGGTCTCGCCGCCTTGCTCGGACTTTCCACGTGGTTCACCGCGCACCTCATCAAGGAACGCAACCATTCGCGCGCGCAGGAACGGATCGCGCAAGCGCAGTTGGCCGAGCGGATTGCCGCCGACGAAGCCCGGGCCAAAGCCGAGCAGACGGCCGACGCGGAGCGGCTCAAAGCGCGGGAGGCGGACACCGGCCGCATGGCGGCTTTGGCCGAGGCCGACGAAATCAAAACGAGCGCGGAAGAACAGCGGCGTCTGCTCGAGGAACGCAACCGCAACATGGCGGCAGCCGCGGCGCAGAGCGCGGAGCGTTCGCGCCGCCACTTGCTCGACGGACAACCCAAGGAAGCGCTCGACAGCATCGCGCAGGCGGTTTCGCTTGCTCCGGACAACGTGGACTACGCGCTGACGCAGGCGCATCTGCTTCAATCCTCGGGTCGCTTCCCCGAGGCGCGGGAGGCTTACCGAAGGGCGCTCGATCTCGGGGCGGACCGGCGTTCGGCCGGTGCCAATCTCGAATTGTCGACCGAATTGGAGCGCGTGCAGGCCGGTCAGGTCGCACCCAAGCCGCAGGTGGTCGAGCGCTTGAGCACCGCTTTGCATGCCCAGAAGCGCGGACCGGAAATTGTCATGCTCGATGCCGCGGTCGAGGGACGCCTGACCGAACCGAGCGCACTGCTCGACGAAATCGTGGCCGACGGCAGCGTGGCGCGTGAGTTGCAACCTTTGCTGCGTGCCTTGGGCGAATACACCGCGCAACCGGATTGGAACCGCGAGCGGCTCTCCCTGCGGCCGGACGGCGCCATCGGTTTGAATCTGGCCGGTCTGCGCATCGGGCGGCTGGATATGTTGCGCGGACACGACGTGGCCGAGTTGGATCTGTCCGGCACGGAGGTGGACAAGCTCGACGATTTGCGCGGCGTGAGTTTGCGTCGTTTGAATTTGCGCGGCACGCCGGCCACGGATCTCGCAATTCTCCGAGGCATGCCGCTCGAGGAATTCGTCTGCGGGGAGCAGGTTTCCGATTTGGCTCCGCTGCGGGGCATGCCCTTGAAGGTGCTCGACCTCTCCGGCACAAAGGTGACCAATCTGGACGCCTTGCGCGGCCTCCCGCTCGAGGAATTGCGTCTGGATGGTTTGGCCATCACCGACCTGGAACCTTTGCGTGACATGCCGCTCAAACGTCTCCATGCGAATGTGTCCGGCGCGACGGATTTCAGTGCGGTGGCGACGCTCTCGGGTTTGGAATTTCTCGATCTCCCGGTGCAGGCCGCGGACGTGGATCTTTCCGCCTTGCCGGCCCTGCGTCAGGTTTTGCCGAGGCACCTCGGCGCTTTTGAACCGATCGAAGCGGGACAGCTGCAAGAGATCGCGGCCATGCGCCGTCAATTGTGGGAGCGCCACGGCCGGGTGCTCGAATTGATGAAGGTGCGCGACATGGGTCCGCACCGGCTGCGGGTGCGCGATACCTCGGGGCAATTCGATCTGGATCTCCGCGGCACCGGTGCGAAGGACCTCAAAGCGCTGCGCAGCATGCCGGTGCACCGGCTCTATCTCGACACGGCGGAAGACAAACCGGTCGATCTTGCCCCGCTCGCCGACCATCCCACCCTGCGGCACCTGATCGCCATCGGGGCTTACATCACCGACATCGCGCCATTGGCCGCGCTGCGTCAGCTCGAGTCGGTTGCCGTCAGCCCCGATGTGGCCAACCTCAATGCGCTCAACGGCCATCCTTCATTGCAACGCATCGGCTACCAGCTCGACGAAAGCGGACTGCTTCCCAAGAGCAACGTGCAGGAATTTTTCGCTGCCTCGGCCCCGCAGGAAGCTGCGCCGCCGTCGGGCGAACCGCTCCGCGAGTTCCTATTCGACGCGCCGGCCGAGGGCGCGCAGGGATGGCAGATCTCGGATGGGGAAAGATTCACCGGCAAAGGATTATGGATGGCGGATCCGGTTTCCGAGGGTGGACGCGGGGGAGGACATTTCACTTTTTACGAGCGCACCGGAGACAGCCGTCATTCCAACTTCGTTTTTTCGCCGCTGCTCCCGCGCGTTGGGCGCTTGGCCCTCGTCGGGGGTTTGCTCGAATTCCAAATCCGCGTCAGCGAGGAAGATCCGGATCCGTTGCGCCGGAACATCAATGTCACGCTGGTGGGCGGCGGCAAAAAGTTGCACCACCGTCCGCCCTGGCGCGTGCGGACCAGATGGCGGACGGTCACCGTGCCCCTTGATGTAACGGGACGTTGGACGGTGGATCTGCCCAACGGTCTGCCTGCGACGGACGCGGACATCCGCGAGGTGCTCGGGCGTCTTGATGAAATCATCATCCAAGCCGAATACAGCAAGGGTTTGGCCAACGAACGCACCGACATCGACAATGTCCGGCTGTGGGACAACGTCTCCGCGCCGCAGCGCAGCGTGGAATTGCAAGAGGCCGAGCGTTGAACGCCAACTATCGCTTGATCGGCGGGCGGGAGAGGTCACTTTAGAGGGCTACCGATGAATCTGCGTTTTGCCATCGTTCTCCTCCTCGCCCTGACGGCGGTCCTGCTCGTGGCCGGTCTTTCCTATTTCGGCACGCCGGCACCGGTGGTGGTCGAACGGACTGACTCCGCGGAGGCGGGGAATTCATCCGCGCCGCCTCCGTCCGTGTCGGATTTCGCCGCAGACAGCATCCCGTTGACGGTCCCTGCCGCAGGCGGTGCATCCGCGCCGGCAGCACCGTCTTTGCGCATCGCCGGTGCCGGTAATTTGCTCGCGGGTCTGGCCGCGAGAAAGGACGGTCCGGAGCGCGACGCTTATCTCGAGGGTGTCATCGGCCGCTTGGCCGCGCTCGGTCCCGAAGCGGCCTTGGCGCAGGTGCAGCAGTTGCCGGACGCCGAATTGCGCGACATGGCCATGCTCGCGCTGTTGCAGGAATGGTCCGGGGTCAGCACGCTCGAGTTGATCCGTAGCGGGAATATCTGGCGTTTCGGAGCCAGCGGCGCCCTGGGGTTGCATCTGCTCGAACAGGGGCGTATCACGCCCGAGCAGGCGGCGGAAATGGCGCGGTCCAGCACGGACGCCAACCGCCGCGCCGAATTGCTCGCGCGGGTGGGGGCGCGTTTGGCCGAGAGCAATCCGGCGGCCGCCATGGCGCTGGCCGACGGTTTGGACGAACGTCAGCGGCAACGTTTTGCCGAACGCCTGGTTGCGAATTTGGCGGAGCGATCGCCCGAGGCGGCGCGGCAACTGGCCCTGCAAACGGACGACCCTCGCACGCGCTCGGCCATGCTGGCCCGCATTCTCGAGACCGAGGCGGCCAAGGATCCGGCCGCCGCGGCGCAGGGTTTCCTGTCCATGCCGCCGGAAGAAGCTGACGCGCGTGCCCGGGCCGCGCGGCGCATCGGTTCGGAGTGGGCTTCGCGTGACACATTATCCGCTTTGCAATGGGTCGGCTCGCTGGCCGACGAAAATGCGCGCAATGCCGCGCGGCAAGGCATCGATGCGGTGGCCCCCGTCGGGATCGGCGCGCGGCTTTCCCCCGGCAATGGCGGACTGCCGGTCTTGCAGGAACTGGTGCCGGGTGGACCGGCCAGCGCCAGCGGGCAATTGCGGGCCGGTGACACGATCCTTGCGGTGAGCGATGTGAACGGACGCTGGGTCGATGCGCGCACGGTGCAAATGGGCGATCTCATCGGCATGATCCGCGGCCAGCCCAACACCCAAGTCTCTTTGCAAATCCAGTCGCCCGGCGATGCCGCCCCGCGCGCCGTCACCCTCGGACGCCAGCAGATCATTTACTCGCCGCAGTGAAGGTGTCGGCGGAGCTCTAGCCGCGGCACGGAGCGCCGCGGCTACATGTTGTTCGCCACCGCCCTACAACCGCAGAAAATTCCCGAGCAGGCGTTTGCCTTCGGTTGTAAGGATGGACTCGGGGTGGAATTGCACGCCGTGGACGGGAAGTGATTTGTGCTGCAAGCCCATGATTTCCCCTTCGGCCGTTTCGGCGGTGATTTCAAGGACGTCCGGCAGCGTGTCGCGTTTGACGATGAGCGAATGGTAACGCGTGGCTGCAAAGGGCGAGGGGAGTCCGGTGAAAACGCCTTGGCCCGTGTGGATGATGGGCGAGGTCTTGCCGTGCATGAGGCGGTCGGCACGGACGACTTCGCCGCCGTAAACTTCGCCGATGCATTGGTGTCCGAGACACACGCCGAGGACGGGCAGTCGTTCGCCGAAAGTCTTGATCACCGCGCTGCTGATGCCGGCCTCCGACGGCGTGCATGGACCGGGGGACACAACGATGCGCTCCGGGGCGAGTGTCTCGATTTCCGCCACGGTGATCTGGTCGTTGCGCACGACGCGGAGATCCGCTCCCAGCTCGCCGAAATACTGGACGAGATTGTAGGTGAAGCTGTCGTAATTATCGAGGACGAGGATCATGATTGTTCGACCGTGCGGGCGCGTTCGATGGCGCGGATCACGCCCATGGCTTTGTTGATGGTCTCCTCATATTCGCCCTGCGGGGTGCTGTCCGCAACCACGCCGGCTCCGGCCTGCACGTAAGCGCTGCCTTCCTTGAGCAGGACCGTGCGCAGCGCGATGCAGGAATTGAGGTTGCCGTCATAGCCGAAATACCCCACGGCACCCGAATAGCTGCAGCGTTTGCTCTGCTCCATCTCGTTGATGATCTGCATGGCGCGGACTTTCGGCGCGCCAGAGACCGTGCCAGCGGGGAAAGTCGCGCGCATGACGTCGAATGTGGAATACCCGGGCGAGAGCGTGCCGACGACATTCGAAACGATGTGCATGACATGGCTGTAGCGCTCGATGGTCATGAAATCGGTGACGCGGACCGACTTGTATTCCGCGATGCGCCCCACGTCGTTGCGCGCCAAGTCCACGAGCATGAGATGCTCGGCGCGCTCTTTCGGATCGGCTAGGAGGGTGGCCGCGTTGTCATCGTCCTCGTCCCGGGTGCCGCCGCGGCGGATGGTGCCGGCGATCGGGCGGATCTGGATTTGTCCTTTGTCCACCCTCACATGCACCTCGGGCGAACTGCCGACGAGATGGAAGCCCGGACAGCGGAGCAGGAACATGTAGGGCGACGGATTGACGAAGCGGAGCGCGCGGTAAAGCTCGAGCGGCGAGCCGGCATACGGTGTGGCGAAGCGCTGGGAGAGAACAACTTGGAAGACGTCGCCCGCCCGGATGTATTCCTTGGCGCGGTCGACCATGGAAAGATAGACCCCTTCTTCGGTGTTGGACTCGACTTCGCCGGGAGTGGGGGCGGTCGAGGGTGAGGCGTTTTTCAAGGTGACCGGTTGCGCAAGCGCGTCAAGCAAAGCGTGCAATTTCGCGCAGGCCCCGTCATAGGCGGCGCGCGGGTCGCCCTCCGGGTAGGCGTTGACGATTACCTTGAGGCGGCGGGTGACATGATCGAAGACGAGGATTCGCTCGGTGGTGAAAAAGTAGAGGTCGGGCAGGCCTAGTTCGTCCTTGGGTGGCGGGGGAACGGTCGGTTCGAAATAACGGATGGCGTCATAGGAAAGATACCCGACGCAGCCACCGGGAAAATGCAGCGATCCGGAGGGTGCGCGCAGGCCGGACATCTCGCGTTCCAGTTCGGCGAGAGGATCGGAGGCCGCTCCGGAGCGGATGACCCGTCCTTGGCGTTTGATCTCGAACTGGTTGCCGCGAGCGATGAATTCGCGCTCCGCACCGGTGCCGAGGATGGAATAGCGGCCGCTTTTTTCGTCCTGCTCGGCCGATTCGAAAAGAAAGGCCGGTTCGTCGCCGGTGAACTTGGCGAAGGCGGTCACCGGTGTTTCGGCATCCGAGATGAGTTCGGTCCACACGGGAACGACGCCATGGTCCGCCGCCAGCGCGGCGAATTCGTCGAAGGTCGGATGGATCTCGGGCGACGTCATGCGGGTGACTTTTGTAAATGGTCGTGCGCGGCGGGTAACGGGAAAATTATCCGCGGCGGTTGAAAGCAGCGGCGGTGCGGGCGGCTTCGCGTTCGGCCACGCGTTCTTTGAGGTCATGGCGTTTGTCCGGTGCCTTTTTGCCTTTGGCCACGCCGATCTGCACTTTCACGTGCTGGTTTTTCCAATAGAGCTTGAGCGCGGGCAGGGCGCAGCCTTGCTGTTCCACCTGCTCGCGGAGCTTGTGGAGTTCTGCACGATGCACCAGCAAACGGCGCGGACGTTTTGCCTCGTGCTGTTCGTGGCTGGCGCGTTCGTAAGGTTGGATGTCGAGGCCGTGGAGGAAGAGCTCGCCCTTTTCCAGGCGCGCGAAGGCGCTGGTCATGTTGGCCAATCCGGCGCGGATCGACTTGACCTCTGTGCCTTTGAGAGCGAGGCCGGCCTCGAACGTCTCAAGGATCTGGTAGCTGTGCCGCGCCTTGCGGTTGGTGACGATGTCGGCGCCCATGGCGGGCCTCCTCGGCGCAGCAGGCGCGTCAGGCGGCCTCGGCGGCCGTCTCGACAATGCGGGCCGAGATTTTGCCCTCGCCGATTTCCTTGAGCGCGATGTCGATGAAGCCCATGCCGGGGTCGACCTCGACGAGCGGACGGCTCGAGGCGTTCAGCTGGCGCACGCGGCGCGAGACGAGGTTGACCAAGATTTTGTCGTTGCCGACGGTGGTGCGGGCTTTTTCGAGAAGCATGGGATCCATGGAAATGATGTGGTGACGTGTTGGCGCAGTGACGCCAGTGACCCTGCAGACTACGAAAGGCGGTGAGGGGACGTCAATGTCGGATTCACAGGTTTGACAAGACCGGTCCGCGCTGTCACAGATAGCATTTCGGTCACGGCGGGGTAGCCAAGTGGTAAGGCCGGGCTCTGCAAAAGCCCTATGCGTCGGTTCGATTCCGACCCTCGCCTCTCTTTCCAAGACCGCCCCCGGTGTTCGCGTGCTTGATCCACGGCTCGGAGGGGCCGCGATGTCACGGATTCGTTTCATTCGTTTTTATTTGAACGGAACAGTTTTTGCTGTTCAATACCCCTCAAGTCCGCGCCCCACGCGCAGACGCTTCTTCAATGCACCGCAGTGCCGGCCAAGCCTCGCGTTTTGACCAAGGGCGGCAGCCTGCCCGTAAATCACGCATAACCGCCCGTCCGACCCTTGTGGGCTCACCCGGTTCCGCTTTGAACCCCTTCCAAGAGCAGTCCGTCGCGCTCTTTGTCCGCGCCGCCAGTGCCCTCGCGCTTCCGCGTTCCGTCGGACAGGTCTACGGCCTGCTTTTTGCCACGCCGCGCCCCCTCAATCTTGACGAGATCATGGCTCTGCTCGGCGCCAGTCGCGGCGGCACCTTCGAAGGACTCAAATGGCTCCGTCAATTCGGCGCCGTCGAGCGCGTCTTCCTGCCCGGCGTGCGCAAAGAGCATTTCCAGGCCGAACTCAACCTCCGCCGCCTGGCCAACGGCTTCCTGCGTCTCCGCATCGAACCGCACCTCGACAATGCCAACGGTCATCTCGGCTCGCTGCGTGACGTGATTGCTGACAATTCGCCCGACGCCGAATTCCAACGCACCCGCCTCGGCAAAGTCGAAACCTGGCACCGCCTCCTCAACGACATCCTCCCCATGATCAAACAAGTCGCCGCCGAATAGCTGCCTTTTCCTTGACCCGTTCCAACTCCAAACTCCACGCTCCCAGCTCCCTGCTCTCATGAAAAAACTCCTCATTACCGGTTCTTCCGGCCTCATCGGCTCGGAGGTTTGTCTCCACTTCGCCGATCTCGGATGGGAAATCCATGGCGTCGACAATAACCAGCGCGCCGTTTTCTTCGGTCCGCAGGGCGACACACGTTGGAATCAGGAACGCTTGGCCAAGCTGATCAAAAACTTCCACCACCACGAACTCGACATCCGCGATCGACAGGGCGTCCTCGATCTCATCGCGGGCCTCAAGCCCGACGCCATCGTCCACGCTGCCGCGCAACCCAGCCACGACCGCGCCGCCGCCATCCCGTTCGATGACTTCGACACCAATGCCGTCGGCACATTGAATCTTCTAGAGGCGGTTCGTCGTTCTTGCCCCGAATCGCCCTTTGCCCACATGTCGACCAACAAGGTCTACGGCGATCGTCCGAATTTCATCAAACTCAAGGAACAGGAGACGCGCTGGGACTATGACGATCCGGCCTACACCGACGGCATCGCCGAGGATTTTTCTATCGATCAATCGAAGCACTCCCTCTTTGGCGCCTCCAAAGCCGCGGCCGACATCATCGTCCAAGAATACGGACGTTACTTCAACATGCCGAGTTGCTGTCTGCGTGGCGGATGTCTTACCGGCCCGAACCACTCCGGCGTCGAGTTGCACGGCTTCCTCAGCTACCTCGTGAAATGCAACCTCGAGGGCAAGGAATACAAAGTCTACGGCTACAAAGGCAAACAGGTCCGGGACAATATCCACAGTCACGATGTCGCACGCTTCATCGAGGAATTTCTCAAGGCTCCCCGCGTGGCCGAGGTCTACAACATCGGCGGCGGACGCGATAACTCGTGCTCCATCCTCGAGGCCTTCGCCATCACCGAGAATTTCACCGGCAAGAAGCAGATCCATACCTACGTCGACGAGAACCGCATCGGCGACCACATCTGCTACATCAGCAACCTCGCCAAGATGCGCCGCGACTACCCCGCGTGGGACATCACCATCTCGCTCGAAGACACCATCCAGCAAATCGTCGACGCCTGGAAAACCCGCGGGGCGTGAGTGTGGCCCCCTTGTCCTCATTGAGAAGCCGTGATAATGTCCGAGAGAAATGGGGCTGGTTAGAACGATGCTGACTCTAAAAAACCCGCGTCATCCTGAACTCGAGGGCATCAATGTGGAGGCCCTGGCTGACACTGGCTCGGTCCATATGTGCATTCCGGAGCACGTCAAACTTCAGCTCGGGCTGGAAGAGTGCGACCGCAAGGAGGTCACCCTCGCCGATGGTAGCACGCGCTTGGTTCCTTACGTCGGGCCGTTGGAAATCCATTTCAAGAATCGTGTCGGCTTCGGCGGCGCTATCGTCATGGGGAATGAAGTTCTGTTGGGTGCGATCCCGATGGAAGACATGGACCTCGTTGTCTCGCCCAAGTCGCGCACGGTCGATGTGAATCCGGATAGCCCTAACATCGCCTGCTCGATCGCGAAGTAGTTGCTCCCGTTACTGCGGTTTAGAGACTCAGCTGTCTCTTAATCTTTTAGACTTTTGGTCTTTTAGTCTCTTAGTCGCCAGCCGGGCCGCCCTCTGGCTCCAAGCTCCACGCTCCATGCTCAAAAACGCCGACTGCATCATCGTCGGTGCCGGTTTCTCCGGCCTGACCATTGCCGAGCGTCTCACCACGCAGCAGGGAAAGACCTGCCTCATTGTCGAGAAGCGGGACCATCTCGGAGGCAATGCCTATGACAAATACGACGAGGCCGGCGTCCTCATCCATACCTACGGGCCGCACTACTTCCGCACCAACGCCCCGCGTATTGTCGATTACCTGAGCCAGTTCACTGAATGGCATCCGGTCGAATACAAAATCCTCTCTTACTCCGACGGCCGTTATTGGAACTTCCCGATCAACCTCAACACTTTCGAGCAGTTCCTTGGACGCCCCTCGACCTCGGAGGAAATGGAAGTGTGGATTGCCGATCACCGCATTCCCATCGAAAACCCGGCCAACTCAGAAGAAGTCATCGTCAGCCAAGTCGGCTGGGAGCTCTACGAGAAGTTTTTCAAAGGCTACACGCTCAAGCAGTGGCGTCGTCATCCGAAGGACCTCGACTCCTCCGTCTGCGGACGCATCCCGATCCGCACCAACCGCGACGACCGCTACCTGCGCGAGGATTTCCAAGCCATCCCCAAGGACGGCTACACCGCGATGTTCGAACGCATGGTCGCCGCGTGCGGGGACAAACTGGAGATCATGCTCAACACCGAGTTCCGCGACATCCTGCCGCAGGTGAGCTTTAAGCACCTCGTCTACACCGGCCCGATCGACGAATACTACGACTACTGCCACGGACGCCTCCCATATCGTTCCCTCCGCTTCGAGCCCGAGTCCTTCACTTCCGAGCAGCTCTCTGATCTCCGACCTCTGACCTGCGACTTCCCGGTTCCGTCCGGCTTCTTCCAACCCGCCATGCAGGTGAATTATCCGAACGACGAAGAGTTCACCCGCATCGTCGAAATCAAACACGCCACCGGTCAGCAGTGCGAAAACACCACGATCGTCCGCGAATACCCCGACGACTTCGGCCCGGGCAAAGAAGCCTACTATCCGATCCCAGCTCCCGACTCCGCCGCGACCTACCAGAGATACAAAGCCCTCACCGAAACCGACCCGTTCCCGGCCCACCTAGGCTCCTTGCTCCCTGCTCCCTGCTCCCCGCGGCCAAGCGTCCACTTCATTGGACGCTTGGCAACCTACCGCTACTACAACATGGATCAAGTCGTCGGCATGGCCCTGAAGGAGGCAGAGAAAATCGCGGCTGCACCTTGACCTAGCCTCTGCCGTATTGCAGTATTGCAGCATGACAGCTATTCCCGTCTCCAGGAGGGGGACAGTGACCCTTCCGCCAGAGATCCGAAAGAGCCTCGGACTCGATGTCTCCGCGCATCCCATGATGCTGGCCGAGCTTCGGGATGGTGGTGTCTTTCTGCAGCCGGCCGAAGCTGTTCCGGTTCGGGATATTCCGCTCACCACGATGAAGCAGTGGATCGAGGAGGATGAACGCGACGCTTCCCGCTTCTGGGACAAAGCGGCCAAGGCGTGAAGGTCTTCCTCGACAGCAGCGTCATTATTTCCGCCTGCGGATCGTTAAAATCGCTCTCCCGCATTATTTGGCAGATTCATAGCGCGCATG
This sequence comes from Chthoniobacterales bacterium, assembly GCA_044355525.1. Classification (GTDB taxonomy): domain Bacteria; phylum Verrucomicrobiota; class Verrucomicrobiia; order Chthoniobacterales; family JACTMZ01; genus JACTMZ01. Next base: position 1,143 of record JBIKXZ010000034.1, on the reverse strand, counting down.
ATTGGCAGCTCATTTCTTCTTCATATTGCCGCGCTGAAGTCGCCCGTAATGTCGTCAAGTTCGGGGACGCGGCGGTGGATTCTTGGACTCGCTTCAGCGCTCAAATCGACTGGGTTCCGAATGCCCTCACATCCAAGCGACCACTCTTGCTTGCCGCTTCCAAAGACAAGCCTCTGTTGATTTCTGCTTTGGCTGCCCGATGCGATGCTCTTTTGACGCTCGACACTGGTGACTTTGATTTGCTGCTCGGCACCGAAGTTTATGGAATGCTCGTCACCACACCGCGCGACTTCCTTATGCGCCATGAACTCGGCTAGTTTACCCAGAGCATTGCCGACCACCTAACCAGAAAAGAGGCAGAGAAGATCTCCGCTACCAATTGAGGACCGAGCTGGCACAAGGCCATTCTTGCCAAGCAACCGAACCCGTTCGACCATGTTCCCATGAGAGAGCAATTGCTTCAGCGCATTTCGATTAACCCGAACATCTGCTTCGGAAAGCCGTGCATTCGGGGCCATCGCATCTGGGTTTCCCTCATCCTCGACCTGCTCGCAAATGGCACGACCTTCGAGGAGATTCTTCAGGATTACCCGGGCCTCGAGCGGGAGGATATTCTGGCATGTATCGCCTATGGCTCGGAGATGACCCGCGAACGATACGTTGATGTGCCGTCGGCGGCATGAAGCTCAAGTTGGACGAAAACCTCGGTGGCGGCGCGTTCCGTTACCTCAAGCAGGTCGGATACGACGTCAGCTCTGTGGTTTTGCAGAATCTTTGCGGTGCTGACGATCACAGCCTAATCGACGTTTGCACATCGGAGGGTCGCTGTCTTGTCACGCTCGATTTGGATTTCTCCAACCCTTTGCAATTTCCACCCGCGTCTTACGCCGGAATCATCGTCCTTAGGTTACCGAAGCAGCCTTCCGGTGAAGACATCATCGACTGTCTGGCGACGATTGCGGCGGCGATACCAGCGGGGTCAGACCTCGCCGGTTCGCTTCGCATCGTGAGCAAGGGAAGAATCCGGGAATACGGAAAGGAGCGCTGATTGATATCGCAGTAAACGCTCGCGCCTACAGCCTCTAAAACCATGAACCTCCAATCCTACCTTGCCGAATATCCACGACTTCTCGCTAACCCCGA
>JBIKXZ010000153.1:0-5646 GCA_044355525.1 Chthoniobacterales bacterium | reverse complement strand
GCCAACCAAGGCGCGCTGACCTGTCTCTTCGAGGACGGCGATTACATCCTCTGCGACAAAGAAAACCACGCCAGCCTGATCGACGGTTGCCGCATGTCGCCGGCGAAAATCATTCCTTTCGCCCACAATTCTCCCGAATCCCTCCGCCGCCGCCTGACCCGTCTGCCGCGTGAAGCCGGCAAGATGGTCGTCATCGACGGCGTCTTCAGCATGTCGGGCGATATTGCCCGCCTGCCCGAGTTGATGGATGTGGCCGCCGAATTCGGTGCGAAATTCTACGTCGACGAGGCCCACGCCCTCGGGGTCATCGGTCCGGACGGCAAGGGCAGCGCCTACCACACCGGCACAGCCGACCGTGCCGATCTCATGATGGGAACCTTCTCGAAATCGCTCGGCTGCATGGGCGGATTCTTGGCCGGCGATGAGGACGTCATCAAATACGTCCGCCACAAAGCCCGCTGCTTCATTTTCACCGCATCGCCCACGCCCGCCGTGGCCGGCGGCGTGCTCAAGGCGCTCGAAATCATGCAGCAGGAGCAATGGCGCATTGTGAAGCTCTGGGAAAACACCCGGCGCATGCACCGCGGTTTCCGCGAACTCGGCTTCCACATCGGCACGACCGAGACGCCCATCGTTCCGATCCTTGTCGGCGACGAGCAGAAAGCCTTCTTCTTCGCCCAGCGCCTTTTCGACAGCGGCATCTTCGCCACCCCGGCCATCTATCCGGCGGTGCGCCGGGGTCAGGCCATCATTCGCACCAGCTACATGGCCACCCACACGCCGGAGCAACTCGACTACGTGCTCGAAACCTTCGAGCGCATCGCCCGCGAACTCCGCATCTTTGAAGACGATGTCTACCAGCGCGCCGCCGGGGAAATCCCCCAAAGGCATCACGATAGTTCCCTGCCGCACCCGGTCCGAACTGCGGCGGTTTGAGAACTGCGCCGAGGACGTCCTAGGTAGCTTCCCGCAATTCGTCCCGCCCATCCCGGGGAGCATTGTCGACACCTTCGCGCCGCGCTCCCCCTTCCTCGCCACCGGCGGCGAACTCGCGCCCTTCCTCGCCCTGCGCGACGGACGCCCCGCCGGACGCATTGCCGCGATCCGCAATCCGCTGCACAACGAATACCACCGCGACCGCACCGGGTTCTTCGGATTTTTCGATTTTGCCGACGACGATGTGGCCGATGCGCTCTTCGCCGCCGCCTGCGCTTGGCTGCGCGATCGCGGACTCGCCTCCGTGCGCGGACCCTACTCGCCGAGCATCAACGATACCTGCGGCCTGCTCAGCGAGGGGTTCGAAGATCCGCCGTGCGTCTTCATGCCGTGGAACCCGCCGCGCTATGTCGCGACCTACGAACGGCTCGGCTTGACCGAGGTGCGCAGGCTCTGCGCGTTCGCCATGGATATGACCGCGCCCGCCAGTCCCTCCATGGTCAGACTTGCCGACCATGCCAGGGAGAAAAGCGGACTCACCATCCGCCCCTTCGACCTGCGCGAGCCGGAACGGGAATTGCGCATCCTGCAACGTCTTTACAATGTCACCCTCGACCGCAACTGGGGCTATGTCCAGGTCACGTGGGAGGAACTGGAGCATTCCGCTGCCGGACTGCGCATGATCGCCGACGCGCGCATGCTCTTTTTTGTCATGCACGACGGACGCGAGGTCGGCTATTCCATCTCGCTGCCCGATATCAACGAATTCCTCCGCCGCTCGTTGTCCTGGCCGCGCGGTTTTCTCCGTCTGCTTCCCATGCTGTGGATGATCAAGACCAGCCGTCCGCGCCGCGCCCGGCACCTGATCCTCGGCATCGAACCCGAATTCCGCCGCCGCCGCGGTATCGCTCCTTTCCTCTATCGCGAGACGTTCCGCAACGTCGGCGTCGACTACCCGTTGGCCGAGGTGTCGTGGATCGAGGCGAACAACGAACAGATCGTGCGCAGCATCGAAATCCTCGGCGGCCGCCGCTCGAAGGATTACACCATCTGGGAGAAACCCCTTTAAAGCCATGCGCCTCCTCGTCACCGGAGCCACCGGATTCATCGGACGCACCCTCGTCCTGCGCGCCCTGCGCGACGAACGCGTCACCGAGGTCATTGCCCCGGTGCGCTCGGAGGAAAAATTGCGCGCCCAACTGCAACGCGAGGGCGCCTGGTCCGCCCCGAAGCTGACCATCCTCGAAGCCGAGGCCCCGCATTGGGACTTCCGCCACATCGGACCGGTCGATCGCGTCGTCCATTGCGCCGGCGTCCTCTTCGGTCGATCGCGCGACGAATATTTCCGCGTCAATGTCGACGGCACCCTGCGCCTGCTCGCATCGCTGCCCGGGAATCCGGATGCCGTGGTCCTTTCCTCGCAATCGGCCGGCGGACCCACTCCCGAGGGGCACCACGCCAAGAAGCTCGACCATCCCGACCGTCCGATTTCGTGGTATGGCGAATCCAAGCTGCACATGGAACGCGCCGTGCGCGAGGCGGGGCACGGACGCGTCCGCTTCCTCCGCGCGCCCATGGTGCTCGGTCCGGGCGACCAAGCCACGCTTCCGCTCTTCCGCATGGTCCGCGGGAAAATTTGGACCAAACCCGGACGCGAACTGAAACACTTCAGCTGGGTGTCGTCCGACGATCTGGCCGACGCGATCGACGCTTGGTTCGGGCAAGGTGGCGAGTTGGATGTCGCGCACGTCACGTCACCCGGCACGATCACCGACGCGGACCTCATGCTCACCGCCGGCAAAGTCAGCGGACGCCAAGGCAAGCTCGTCCCGATCCCGCAAATCCTGCTCAAGCCCGTGGCCTTCGCCTCCAAATTCATCCCTGCCATCGGGAAAAGCGTCCCATCGCTTACCGCCGACCGCGCCCGCGAAATCTGGCCCAACCGCTGGGTTATCGACCCGGAGCCCTTCCACGAAGCTACGGGTTGGCGCGGCCAAGCTACCCTCGAAGACACACTGGCCCGCACCCTCGCGTGGTTCCAGCGCGAGAAGCTGGTTTAGTTTTTTGAGTAGATGGCCTTTACGCAACTAGGCCGCTGCCCTGCGCGCCGGGGACCAAAGTGTGTTGGCGTGCAGATCGGTGACGGGGAAACATAGATCGTAGTCGCCCCAGATCAGATTTCCGTCTTCGAGGCGGTAGGCGAGGAATTTTTCCTGATCGAGAAAAGCCCGGATGTCAGGATGCTGGGCATCACGCAGGAACGGCCCGAAGTCGACGATTTGCTCGGAGGTATCGTCGAACTGCACACGCAGGCAATAATCTCCCACATGCTCGGCAGTCGTAATGTTGATGATTGCTGGATTCACGGCAGTGCGTTCGTGATTTTCTCAGAAGAAACAGACTTGTGGAGGACGAAGTAGTCAACCCACTTCTGCACGATATCCTCCGCCACCGGACTCAGTGCGCACGCGTGGCGCCGCCGCAAAAGCGCGAGGTTTCCTGAATAACCATCGGGGGTTGGTAATTCATAGCGACGCCCGCACGGCAACGTGCGCGTGTTTTCTTTGTGCGCTCCTTACTGCGGCATCAAACGCTGTAGAGGTCTGCCGCGTCGAAACCCTCCAGCAAGCGGTGCAGTGACCGCTTGAATGCGGGGTTGGACGGCAGAGATCCGATCCATTCGATGCCGTGAAGCAGTTCCTCTCGGCTCGGATCGATGGCGACGAGATCTTTGACATGGCGGCGTCCTTCCCCGGGATCAAGCGCCGCATACATTTTCAGAGCGATCAAATCCATTCGAGCCATGAAGCGCACGGTCAAGCACGGGCCGAAATCCTTGGCATGGCCGGCCGAACGCTCCAGAGCTCCGACTGGTAGCCCGCGAACGAGGACAGCGGATGCGGCACCGTTGAACCAACCGGGCAGCAATCCGAGCGATAAACCGGCCGCGGCTATTGCGTCGTTCACTTCGGGTGAAAACTCGTCGATGGAAGCGATTTCTTCATTCGATCCGATCAGGCCGATGGCATCGATATCGAGCGTGCGCCGCGCCAGCAGGCCGAGAACGCACAACGCGGAAGCGCCGCAACAGACAACCGCAATGTGGTCCGCATCGCGGAGCGCCATCTGGCGGCCGAGTTCGGTCAAAGCGCGCTCCACATCCGCCCGGCTTCCGAAGTCTTTCATCGAGGCCTCAAGCTGCAGCGGCCGACAAGATCTGTCGCGGGGCAAAGGTCCCTCCGGCCGCCACGTGCCGCTCCTGTTTGATTCTCACGGTGCGTTTGGTGATTTCGGGGTAGGTGGCCGGATCGAACCACGAATTGGCCGATAGCGTGTGGAACGTCTTGCGCGTGTGGTCCCAGTAAGCCACTGAGGCCGACCGACCCTCGCCCACATACCAAGCACCATCGATCAAAGCGGCCGGAGGAATCACGCCATCCCTCCCGGGTCGATGCCAGCGCAGCAGGATGTTTTGCCGGGCCGCCAGCGATTTGGCTGCGGTGCGGGCGCGTCCGCCCTTGCGGCCATGCTCCACGGGCAGCTTCTTCGATTTCATCCAACCATGATATACGAACACCCTTCGTAGAGCAAGCTTGACCGGAACAGTATTCCCGCACCCCGCCTTTCCTCCGCACCTTAGTACCTCCGTGAGAGCAATCTTCGCGCGCCTGCCGTGTCCCCGCTGCGGCCGTTTTTTCCGCCCGCAACAAAGCCCCCATGCCGGAGCCCGACACCTGGGCCGCAGCAGCCGTGCTCGCCGGCGGCGCCGGCTACATGCGCTGGCGCAAGCGCAAGCAAGTTGCCTGATTCTTCAAACGCCTCTCACTTAATCAGACACCCGTCCCGCGGTTGCGGGGCGGGTGTTTTGTTTTGCCAGGCTGCACTTGATGCCTCCGCCAGGTAGGAGCGGTCGCCGCGGCGACTGCTCCTACCGTGTGTGGCTGGAAAGCCAAAAACTTTTCGGGTTTGGTATCAGACCGCGATGACGCGGAGTCCGACGATGCGAGCCAAGGCAAGTTGGCGTGCATCGGTGGAAAGAAACCCGGTGACATCGAGGTTCATCGCCGTTGCGCAATGCAGCGTATCCAAGGCACGGCATCCGGTCCGGGACGCGTGCTGCCGGGCGAGTTGCACCGCCGCATCAAGCGAATCGAGCAATGCCGTATTAACCGCGACCAGTTTTCCCGCGGACAGATCTTCCTCCACCAAACCCAGAGCAGCATGTGCCTGCCCGATGGTGGCCTCCTTGCGAAAGACCTTCAGTTCGAGCGCCGTGGTCAATTCCAGGGCGTGCAGCGGAGTGTAGACGATGGCTTGGCCCGAAGAGCGGGCAGCGACCAAATCACTGTCCGGCTCAGGGTAATACAGCTTAACCAGACAACCCGTGTCTAGGTAGACCACAACATCAACTCCGGCTGTCGGAGACCAATTCGCTCAGTGGTTTTCCCGCCGGTCTCTCGCCCCAGATCTTGCGCGCTCTTGCCGAAAAATCCGGCTCGCGGGGCGTGACCGAGGTATGACTGCGGGTGCCGCGCCGACGCTCGAGCCAAGCGGCAAGCTTGTCCACTTGCCCGGCGGGAAGGCGGACAATTGCCTCTTCGATTTCAGCCAGCGTGCTCATAAGAGAATAATAATATATCCCCGAACAGACGGTTCCGGCAAATGCCTTTTCTCCCGGAGGCATTGAGTTTGGACGATGTCAGTCAGCCA
>JBIKXZ010000152.1:0-5659 GCA_044355525.1 Chthoniobacterales bacterium | reverse complement strand
GACGCCCGCCGGCCGCCGCGGTCCGCGTCACTGGTAGTATGGCCCGAAAGCATCACCGGTGGGGTTGGGCGAAATGAGACGCCCTTGGCTGGTGATGCCCTGTTCGAATTTTTCGGTCACGTCGGTGCCGGCTTCCTCGACCGCGGTGCAAGCAGCGCACAGCAGAGCCGAGACGAGGGAAATGATCAGCTTGTTCATGTTTTGTGTCAGGGTGGTTTGCGCGGCCTGTTTTTAGCGTCCGCCTTCCGCCGGGGCAAGGGGCAAGCTCCCGGCCAGCAGATTGATCTGACCCATGACCCGCCGGGCCCAGCGGCGTCCGGCGGCATCCCCGTAGTGGACGCCATCGCCGCCTGTTTTCCCGTCGCGGTAAGGCGCGGTGAAAAGGCGCGAATCGATGGTCCGGAAGCGCGAGGGGATGGATTCCTCCCTGATCCAACGCTCCACGGCCTCGTGAACGCGGAGCGGATACTTCGACGAATCGGGGGGCATGACCCAGACAATGACCGGATCGGCGTCGCGGCGGACTTCGCGCACGAAGTCGCGGATGTGGCGGCGGTAAGAACGTCCGTCCAGACGGTCAGCAGCGGCTAGGTGGTCCATCCAATTCGTGCCGAGTTGCACGATGACCAGTTGCGGACGCCACGCGTCGAAGATTTTGGGAAGCTTGGGCGTGCGCACCGGGGGCGGACGTTTCCCGTTCTGGTATTCGCGCGAGATCGAGCCGCTTGGCGTGGTTTGACGGTAACCGCACTTGGTGACGAAGACCGGTTTGCCCGGCAGCCAATCCTCGGGGGAAGATCCGCAGGAAGCGAAGACGCAGACCCCGCCTCGGCCGAAACGGGCCTGCAGAGCAGTCTCCAGCGCGCGGCCGAAAGGACCGACCGAGAGCGAGTCGCCGATGAGCATGACTTTGACCGGTTGGGGGCTCATGGCGGTTTCGGCGCGGGCGGTGCAGGCGGTCAGCAGACAGACGGCGGCCGCCGCTGGCGAAGCGAACTTCACAGGTTGAGGGTGAGCTTGCGGTGGTCGTCCTCGCGGATGAAGCGCTCCAACTCGAGGAAGCGCGGATCGTCCTTGGCTTTGAGGGTGGCCCACGGCGTACGGTCGACGGGCAGCAGACGCATGATGCGGCTTTGTCCGAGCTGGAAACGGTGCATTGACTGGCGCTTGCCGCCGACATGGGCGGCGTGGAGAACAACGAGATGGGTGCCGCGGAATTCGCCCTTGAGCACGCGCTGGACGCGGTAAACGAAGGCGACCAGCGACTCGTGGTAGGGCGCGATTTCGTCGTGGCGGAAGGGCGTGCTCATTTTTTCCAAGGAACATTGCACCACGAGGACCGGCGCTTCATCCGCGGCTTCGGCCACGCCGGGGGCCGCGCCGGCCGCGACGAGCGGAACCTCGGGCGCGGGCGGGGCGTGCCCGAGGTCATCCTTGATAATGCCGAAAACGCGGTCGGCCCACATTTCCATGTCCGGACCGAAGAAGTGCTGCTTGTCCGGCTGCAGGTTGCGGTAGGGGTATTCGATGAGTTGGCGGCTATCGATGACGCGCATGCCCGGTCCGGCGCACATCTGCAGGCGCTCGACGAGGAGGTCCTGCGCCTCCTCCGGCACCACGCCGCTGACCGGCGGGGCGACCCAATAAATGCGGCGGACCGGCGCCACCGTTTCGGCCACTTTGGCGAGGAAGGGACGGATGAACGGTTCGAGCACCGCGCCATTGCGCGACTTCTCGCGTCCTTTGAGCAGGTCGAAGAGGTTGTTGCCCAGCTGGACGACGAGGACCTCGGGCCGAAGCTCCGGGAGAAGTTGCTCGATCTTGGGAACGTCATAGCGCGAAGGACGGTGTCCGCGCCGCATCCCGTAGGTATCCTGGAAAGATACCGGCCCCGCCTCGCCCGTCTCGATGCTCCAGTAGCCGCAGAGCGACTGCGCTTTGGCATAAGCCTTGAGGGCGGTCCAGGACAGCGGGTGAGTGCCGCAGGCCATGTAGGTGTTGACCAGCGGGACACCCCAAGCGCGCAGATTTTCGTCGAGCCGCGGACCGAATCCGCAGAGGGCCATCGAATCGCCGAGGAGCAGCACGGACGACAGACCTTGGCGCGCGGGCGTGAAAATGCCCGCGCGGGAGAGGACCGGGGTCATAGCGACCGCACCCAGCATCTTGAGGAAACGACGGCGAGGCCAGAGCGCGGCGCCGCTGTGGGAATGCGGGCGCAAAACACGGAGTGATTAACGGATGCAAAATCCGACAGCAAGCTCTGAAGCAAAGATTTTACATTTGGCAAAGCGTGGGGCAGAAGGATCCGCGAATGATCACCTCTCCGCTCGGCAGGAAAGCCGCTCTAACTGTCATAATCGTCCTCGCCACCCTGCCCTGCGGCGCCCAACCTGCCGCACCGCCCACCACGGCGAAGGATGTCTTGCTGACCACCATGACTCCGCTTGGCGAGGCGGCGATTGTCCGGCCGGCCGGGTCGGAGGTGACCGAACCGGCTGGGGCCGACAGCGAAATCATGTTGCAGGAAGGCCCGTTCACCGCGCGCATCGATCGCACGGATCTTGTGTTTCCCACGCCGCCGGCGTCCCCGGCGCCGGCATCAGACGCCGCAAGACAACTGGAAGGTGTCGCGGGTGGCAGTCAGTCGGACGATATGGCTTGGCGGGAGGACTGGCGGATTCTGGTTCCGACCGGGGTAGCCGTGCTGCTCGGGATTTACGCGATCATCGCCACCGTGGCTTTGCTCCGCCGGCGTCGCCGATGGGACGAGTGAAGCATCCGGCTACATGCCCGCGGCGGTTTTGCGCGCGGCCTCGCGCAGGGTCTCTTCGTATTCCGGTTGCAGTTCGTTGCTGAAGAAAAGCATCTTCCCCTCGCCCGTGGACGGGTCGACCAGCATCTGCGCGCTGACCGATTGCCCGGCCCAGACGAGGGAACGTCCATCGTCGGTCGCGTGGGGACCGGAGCCGTAGCCGAGTTCGAGCGCCTCGCGCAGGATGGTGGTCTGGCGGTTGTCCGGGGTGGAGAAGCCGACCGCGTAAAAGCGTCCGCGTAAAAAATAATAGATCACCTCGCGGACCCGCACGCCGCCGAAGACATGCGACTCTTCCTCGCGCAGGTAGACCTGCACCGGATCATCGGGCACCGAGGCGCCTTCGGCCTCTTCGAGTTGCCATTGCTGCCGGGCCTCGTCCAAGGTCGCGCCGAAAGCGACCCCGGCGAACGATTTGCTCCGGTCGGGAAAAGAAGCGGTGGCCGGAGATTCCGAGCCGGAGGCCCCGGACAAAGCCGCGATCAGGAGCAGGGCAGGCAGGGCGGAGGCGCGCATCAGGCGAGCTTGGCGTGCGAGCCGTCGCAAAAAGGCGGATTGGCCGTGTGTTTGCATAGGCACCAGGCGACTTTCTTTTTCTCGGTGATTTCCACCTTCACCGGCTTGAATCCCTTTTCCTTGTGCGCCCCATCGCAGAAAGGCTGCGTCGAAGAATATCCGCACGAGCACCACCAGTAGGTGCCGGGTTCCATTTCGAGCACCTCGGGGGCGCGGCTGCAAATTCGGGGGTCGCTCATGAATTGGACCATAGCCCCGGGGGCCGCGGCGAGGCGAGTCCGGATTACAGCTTGCCCAAAGGCGGAAAGACGTCCTAAAAATCGATTCTAGCATGAAAAACCCGCTCTTCCCCCGCCGACGACTGTCCCTGCTGCTTGTTCTTCTCGCCTGCGCTCAGCCTTGGGGTTTGTCCGCAGCAGACGACAAGCCCGACCTCGAATGTCAGATCGAACGCTCGCGCAAGATGCGCGTCGAGGGCGGCGACCATGATGACAAAACGGAGAAGGTCAGTTTCGACATCAAACTGACCAACAAGAATTGGAAGGATCCGGTCGAGGGATTGACCGGTGTCTTCTATGTCTTCGGCGAGAGCGTGCATGACCGGAAAGCTTTCAAGCTGGTGCAGAAGGAAAGCTTCGACGTGGAGATGGAACCACGCGGCACGTTCGAGACGAGCACGCCGGTGGCGGAGATGAAATATGACACAACTTTCGCCTCCTTCGGCGAGAAATACCGCGGCTGGGTGCTGATGCTGGAGAACGGGGACGGCGAGACCGTCTACGAGAACGCCAGTTCGGTGTTCATGAAAGAGACCGCGCGCCTGGCCAAACTGGATGTCGGCGACTACTGCGATAAAGACGGCAAGAAGGTCGCCGAACCGCAGCGGCGATAAGGGAAGGTAGAAGCGGCGGGAACGCCGCTTAACCTCGGGCGACAAACGGCGGGGACGCCGCTTCTACTTTTTCAGAACTCGATCACATAGAAGCGTCCCTGGCTGACCGCTTGCGCTTCCTCGGCGGTGATCCAGCGCTCCTCGTAGCCCGGACCGTAGGAATCCGACACGGCCAACTCGCCGGTCTGCGCGTTGTAGCCGATGATCATGCAGAGGTGAGCGGCTTCGGGGTCTTTGACCAAGCGTTCGGCGGCCTCGCGCGCCATCTCCAGCGAGTCCGACCAAGCCGCGGGGTCCGTCATGCCGCGGCGCGCGATCAACCGCTCGTTGGCCGCGCGGTTGAATTCCGGCGTGCTATACATGGCCCACATGACCGGCAGACCGCGGTCGATGAACTTGGCCACGGCAGAAGGTTCGAGTTCGAGGGCGGGGCTGTCGAGGCGCCGTCCGGCCCGCGTCACCGCGTCGCGCGCACCCCACATGATGTCCTGGCCCGAGGTGCCGCCGCCGGCGTCCGTGTTCCCCGCCATGGCGAGGACATACATGTCGGCGGGCACTCCCATCGAGCGCATGACCCTTTCCCACGTGGCGGGCACGCAGTAACCCTTCGGGCCTTGGTCGACCATGGGGATGTCCGTGATGACCACATCGCCATTCGGTCGGCGCTCGATGCGGGAGGCCGCGCGTCCGCGGATCACATCATCCGCCAACCGCGACTTGCCGCCGCTGTCGGCCGAGGCAGAGGGCAGGATGCGCAAAGTGACATATTCCCCGCGGGGCGCGGAGAGCAGGAAGGCATGGCCCTGCCAATCCCAGCGCTGCACGGTTTCACGCGTGCGGCTGCCTTGACCGAAGCGCGCGGTAGCCGGTTCGCCGAACAAGGCGGTCAGGGCCGCAGCCAAGGTCCCTTCATCCTCCTCAATGGCCTTGCGGTTGGCCCGCAATTCCGCGCGGCGTTGGCGCACCTCGCGGTTGTCCGGCAAGCCGGTGACGGTGGCCACCGCATCGCCTTTGTTGGCGAAGACGAGTGAAAGCGCGGAGGCGCGTTCCTCCTCGCCGTAGAGCACCTGCGAATAGGGACGCGCGCCGAGGAACCTGGCGGAGGCATCGGGATAAAGGCGGTAGCTCGAGTCGAGCGAGGTCGCGGATTCCCTCGGCCACCCGAGCCGCTGCGCCACGGCGGACGCTTGGTCATCCCAGAGATTGTCGTCGGCAAAAAGGGGTATCCCGCAGGCGGCGTTGATTTCGGCAAGGCCGGGTGTAGCGGCCGAGGCGGGAGCCGCGGCGAGCAGGAGGACGAGGCTGATCGGTCGCGGGAGCATCTTCCGCGGGAGGAACCTATTTTCTCGACTCCGGATTGAGGGATTTCAGCTCGGGGGGAACGAAGATGCCGTCTTTGCGGATCAGCTTGCCATCGAACCAGACCTCGCCACCGC
>JBIKXZ010000151.1:0-5736 GCA_044355525.1 Chthoniobacterales bacterium | reverse complement strand
CAACGGCGCGAGCGCATCAATCGCCAGCCATTTGGCCACCGATTTCTCCAAGCAGGGGAAGGTCCGCGCCATGACCTTCAACGATGCTAACCTCATCACTGCGCTTGGCAACGATTGCGGCTACGAAAACTGGATCGCCAAGGCTCTCGATTTCTACGCCGACAAAGGGGACGTCCTCATCCTGATCAGCAGCAGCGGTAAATCACCGAATGTGGTCAAAGCCGCACAGCGGGGCAGGGAACTCGGACTTTACGTCGCCGCCTTCACCGGTTTTGCCAAAGACAATCCTCTCGGCGCTATTGCCGACATCAATCTCTGGGCCGATAGCCGCGCTTACAACATTGTCGAATGCACTCACATGATCTGGCTGGCTGCGGTCATTGACCTGCTGATTGGCTCTGCCGAGTATTCGACCTCATAGTGGAAACGAGACGGGCGGCTTGTTTGCCGGATGAAACGGGTTTGACTAGTAACGGGTCTCCGCTCATTGGCCGAAAAACTATCTGAAGCACCCTTTGTGAGCTTTAGCATCTCCAAGCATGCGGAGAAGGAAATGCTCCGGCGTCAGATTTCACCCGAGCAAGTGGCGTCGCTCATGGAGCACCCGGATCAGATAGTAGAAGCCCACGGAGGCCTGGTGTGCTACCAATGCCTTAGCGCGAAAGACGGAAAGCCGTGTCTTCTGCGGGCTGTTATCAATGAAGCTGCAAATCCGAAGAAAATCGTAACAATCTACCGGACAACCAAAATCAACAAATACTGGAAACTATGAGAGTAACCTATGATCCCGAAGTCGATGCGCTCTCGATCGTTTTGAGCGAGGCGCTGGTGGAAGAAAGTGACGAGGCCAAGCCCGGTGTCATCTTGGACTACGATGCCGCGGGCAATGTCGTCGGCTTGGAAATCCTGAACGCCAGCAAACGCGTCGATAACCCTAGGGCAATCGATTACGCCTTGGCCGGCTAAGCCGTGGAGCGAAGCCACATTCCACTCATTGACCCGGCCTCCGCCACGGTTGAGGAGATGGACGATTGGATCATAGCTCAAGGCGGGCAGTCGATATCGCCTGAAGAACTGAAGGATTTTGTGGCTCACGCGCAATGGGCTGACGTGAAAGCCGAGAATCCCGGCGACGCTGACTTTCCCTTTGCCTCGGCCTTGCCATGAATTCTCTTGAGGTACGAAAGGTGAATCTGTCGCCGGTCGAGTTTGCCCGCTTGGCCATCGTTCGCGCCTTGGCTCGTGTTGGCAAAGATCCTTACCTGGAGGCCTGGGCCAAGAAAGCTACGGGCGAAGGTTGGAAGGTGCTCGATCGGGCGCCCGACGTGCCACCGCAAGCTGGTGACGAATTGCCGGGCTGAGTTGCCCGGAGCACGCAGTCGCGGAAGAGGAGTGTTCAGCGTTCGGTAGTTCAGTGTTCAGTCGGATCTGCTCCCGGCTCCGGGCTCCATGTTCCGCGCTGATCCCGTCGTTACTTTTTACCTTTTACATTTAACTAGCCGTTACCCATGCAGACTCTCGCCGTTACGCAATCCATTGATCCCGTCAAAGGCGGCGATTTGGGCATGGCGGTGTGCGATTTGCACAGGGCCATGGCGCATGTATGCGACGAGGACACGACGGTCATCGGTATCGATGGCGACCATTTGCAGTCCGATGACAAGTTTTGCGTGCGTTCGTTTCCTGGTGTGGGTCCGGCGGGGACTTACTACAACCCGCGGCTCGGAGCTGCCGTTGAGGAAGAAACGGCCAAGGCGGATATCGTCCATCTGCACGGCTTTTACACTTATCCCATGCTGCACGGCTGGCGTGCACCCAAGCGTCATGGCAAGCCTGGCGCCGGCTACGGGACGAAGTGCTGAATGAGCGGATTCCGGCTCAAGGAGGCCAACTCGATTAGCTGCGGCCCGCTGCTTTTCAAGTCCCTCCGCTCCAGAGCGGCGGAGGATTTAACTTGCCCGCCTATTCGACCCGATGAATGGTGATCGTCATGACGACCGACCGCGAAGCCTTGTTGGAATTGATCCGCAGGCAGCCGCCGATGAGCTCCGAGCGATTCTGGCAGCAAGTGGACAAGGCGAGGGTATTGTCGCCCAACTTGGAGCCCTCAGTCGCTGGGCAGAAAAGACCAGTCGACGAATCGGTCCCGGTTTCGACCTGAGTCGAGCGCGGCTCGGCGGCTTGGAACACTACGTTTGGAAGGACGGCTCAGAGAGCGTTGTCAGAAAGTTCACCTACGGAGGGGCTTTTGGTCGAACCGTCCGGAGTATCGGGCAGGGGCTCGTTCCGGCCACGCCGCTCGAATACTTGGTCCGTTGGGCGAATCACAATGCTCTTTTTCCGCCCATCACCCGCATAAGCGGCTTGCTTGAGGCAAATCGTGACGGATTGGCGTTCCTTATCGAGCAGGAAGCGTTGCTGGGCGATCTTCCGTCCTTGTGTGAAGTCGAAGAATTTCTGCGAAGTGCCGGCTACGCGCCGCTGGCCACTCATCCTTTCGCTTGGGAGAATGGGAGAGCTGGCTTCGCGCTGTTTGATGCGCGCCCCGCAAATTTTGTGAAAGTTTCCGGCGTGCCGATTCCATTCGATCTGATCGTTGTCCCTCTTGAGAACCTCCGATGAGCCCTGATCCACCCGCTCCTTTCCGACCGTGGGCTCTCCGAGCCAAAGGCGACGCTCCATGCTGATCGCGCCGTGATCTACCAGTTCATTCCGGTTGCTCCAGTGCGGGTGATGGAGCGGTTGATCCGCTCTATGGTTCCGGGGACGATGGGGATACTTGATCTGGAGGATGGATATCTCGATGTGCGGGATCCGGCTAGGACCAGCGAACGCCGCGAAGGCGGGCGCAAGCAGTTGCTGGAGTTATGCGCGAGGTCTCGGGGTCGAACCAATGGACGACCGGTGGCGATGCGCATCAATGTCGTGGGCACGGAGGATTTCGTGCGGGACTTACCGGTGCTGCGCACAGTTGCGGACACCTTCGGCTTGGCGGCCGTTTTGCTCCCGAAGGTCGGCTCTGGCGAAGAATACCGCGATGCGCTTGCTATTATTGAAGATTGCCGGCTTGCCCAAGCCGGCTTAACTCCCGTCGTCGAGACAAAAGAAGGCTTGGGGCGGCTTGACGAGATCGCCGCCGCAGCTGTCACGGCCGGTGCAACCGCTCTGTTCTACGGTCACTATGATTACTGTCTCGATGCCGGGTGCTGGCCCTTTTCCCGTCCGGCAGACAAAGCCTACTGGGAACTTGTGGAGCGGGTGGTCGAGGGGGCGACGGGGGCCGGTCTTCGCTATGTGCATCCTCCCGAGGCGAATCTTCGGGATGAAGCGCTCTTGAGCCGAGTGATTGCGACGTTGCGCAGACTTTGCGGCGATCGCTTTGATCTCGCGTCGGCAGGAATGTCGCAAACACCCATCTTGCTCCGCATGGTCGAGGAGTCCTCGGGGAGTGCTGTAACGCCCGAGCCTGTCTTTGGTCGTATGCCGCTCGGGCCGGAGGAAAAGAAGCAATTGGCCGAGGAGACCTGCGCTTTGTTCGAGGAGAATAACCGGCAACAGCATTCGTTTTCTGCCGATGCCCGCAGCGGGCGCTTCATTTCTCCACATGAATACCTCGCGGCCTTGAGCTATCTCCGGGAGATCGGCGATGCGTGATTTTACCCTTGGTATCATTGGTGGCTGCCTGACCCATCAGGTCGGTGTGCCCAAGTCTGGATTGTATCACCAGCGGTTGAAGCGCCGGTTGTCGGAAACGGTTCGGGTAAATCTGAAGGTGCGCATCGCCCGCGATTTCGAAAAAGAACCCGTTGTCCGGCTCGCCTCGCTGGTCGCTGAACATTCCCTCGATGCGGTCATGCTCCATGTTCGCAGTGCCTTTGTCGGTAAAGCGTCGCTCATCACCATTGCGCCGACGCCTGCTGAGTTCCGCTATTACCTGCATCCCTTTCTCTTCCGCCCGTGGCGCTCTGGGTGGGCGCAGGTGCAGAACGCAGACTTTGCGGGCTGCGTAATGTTGGCGCGGCGCAAGAACCCGGTGACAACCCCTTCGACGGGTAGGGAAAATGCAAACAGGCCGGCAAGCGTTGCTGAGCGCAAAGATTGGGGCGATACCGTGCCGGGGGCGACGCGGATTGCCGGTGTCTCGATTCGTGATCTGTTCTTCTTGGGTGGTTCGCTTTTCGGTCTAGATGCGTGGGCCATCCGTGATGAGCTGCGCATGCTCGAAGATGTCCGCGCCCAGTGCGACGAGCTGGGGTTGCCGCTTTTTGTGCTCGGTCCCGGCCGCCGCCCCGACAACTTCTGGCTCGATCGTCTATGCAAAAAGCTGGATGCGCGTTTGCGCGAGGAGTGCGCCAAGCACGCCTTACCCTACTGCGATTTGATGCGTGAGTCCGACCAGCGGGGAGAAAGAATGTATCGTGCGGATGGTTTCCACTTCACGGAGGAAGGTCATGGCTATTGCGCTGAACAGCTGGCCGGTGTCCTTGGCCCCTGGCTTGGTTCGAGGAAGACTTCGGGTCCAACCGTTTTTCATCACGGGATGCTCGTGCACGGTTGATATACGTGTGATGCATCTTCATTTTGTTCAATCGCTTGAACCGCTCCAAGGGGCGGGGTTGGGGCAGGCGGCATTGTCGTTGCACCTCGCAATGCGCGGTGCGCATGGCGAGGGGCATGCGGCAGACGGCATACGGTCTGAGGCTCTGAACTCTGAGCTCCACGCTCCCAGCTCCCAGCACCCTGCTTCTCGCTCCGTGCTACTCGCGACGCGAGCAACGGAGTTCGATCGCACGTGGCCTGATGTGATTCAGGGGGTGAGGAGAGGGCATGCGAAGATGTTTTATGCCCCGGAGTTGAAGCGACTCGCGGCGGAGGCGGTCGAGCAGGCGGAGTGGTTTCATGGTCACGGGCTCTACGTTTGGACGAATATGTGGCTCGGGGGCGAAGCGCGGAAACGCGGCAAGCCGCTGGTTTACCATCCGCAGGGATTTTTTGATCCATGGATTCTCCGCCGCTCGCAGGGCAAAAAGCGCATCGCGCATTGGCTCTTCGAGGACAAAAACATCGCGAACGTTCGCTGGTGGCGCGCAGTGTCGAACAAGGAAGCGGAGCAGATACGTGCGGTCGTCGGAAGTCGTGCGACTGTCCACGTCATCCCTAACGGGGTGGACTTGCACGAAGTTGACAGTAGTCAGTGGACAGTTGGCAGTGGGGAGAGGGACGACAAAGAGACGAAAAGACTAAAAGACCAAGAGACGCCGGCGTGGGTTTCGCGCAAGCGGCCGAAGCGCTTGCTGTTTTTGTCGCGGATTCATGCGAAGAAGGGGCTCGATTTGTTGGTGCCGGCTTGGGGGAAGTTGACGAAGGAGTTTCCGGATTGGGAGTTGTTGATTGTGGGTCCGGATGAAGGGGGCTATCAGGCAACGGTCGAGAAGATGATGGCGGATTGTGGATGCGGGGACACGTGTTGGATCCATCCGGCGGTTTCAGGGGCGGAGAAACATGCGTTGCTGCGCACGGCTGATCTGTTTGTGCTGCCGTCGTATTCCGAGGGATTTCCCATGGCCGTGCTCGAAGCGGCGGCGCATCGCATTCCGGTGGTGCAAACGGATGAGTGCAACTTTCCGGAACTCACGGCCGCGGGTGGTGCTTGGGAGTGCCGGCCGGAGTTAGAGTCCGTTGAGAATGCGTTGAGGGATGCTTTGACCGCAGAGGACTCAGAACGCGCGGAAAGGG
>JBIKXZ010000033.1:0-17751 GCA_044355525.1 Chthoniobacterales bacterium | reverse complement strand
AATGATCCGGATACTTTTTTTGGGCGATGTGGTCGGTGAACCGGGGCGCCATGCGCTGAACAAGCGGCTCAAGTGGCTGCAGGAAGAACTGGCCGCCGATTTCACCATCGTCAATGGCGAGAATGCGGCCGGCGGACGTGGGATCAGCGGAAAGCAATGCATCGAACTGCTCCGCGCCGGGGCCACGGTCATCACGACGGGCGACCACGTGTGGGATCAAAAAGATTTGCCGGCTTACATCGAGACCGAGCCGCGCTTGCTGCGTCCGTGCAATTATCCGGAAGGGACGCCGGGATCGGGATCGGTGGTGCTGGAGACGCCCAAGGGTCCGGTCGGGGTGATCAATGTCCGCGGACTGACCTTCATGAACCCGCCGTTGGAGAACCCGTTCCATTGCGCGGAGGAGGAAGTGGAAAAGATGCGCACCGCGACAAAGGTCATTTTTGTCGATGCCCATGCCGAAACGACGAGCGAGAAAATCGCCTTGGGACGCCATCTCGACGGAAAAGTTTCCGCGGTGGTCGGCACGCACACCCATGTGCAGACAGCGGACGAACAGATTTTCCCCGGCGGGACAGCCTTTCTCTGCGATGCCGGAATGTGCGGGGCCGTCGACTCGATCCTTGGCCGGACCAAGGAGTCGATCTTGCGCCGTTTCCTCACCGGCATGCCCACGACCCTGCCTGTGGCGACCGGGACGGTCCAGATTTGCGGGGTGTATGTTGACGTGGATCAGGCCTCAGGCCGGGCTTTGGCCATCAGAAGGATCCAAGAGACAGTTTCGGACTGAACTTTGTCATGTGTGATCGCTAGGGCTGACTTTCCTTAGGAATCTTACATTATATCTATTGACTTACTTATTTTAGGATGGCATACATTAGCTATGCAAACGGAAAGGGTCGATAGCGTTTGGTTTTCCACCAAGGGCCAGGTCGTGCTGCCGGCGCGGCTGAGGCGGCAGTTTGATATCAAGGAAGGCACGCGGGCTTCGGTCACGGCTACGCCAGAGGGCATTCTTCTCAAACCGATCACTCCGGCGACCATCCGTCGGGGGCGGGGCATCTTGAAGCGCATCAAGGAAGAGAAGTCGTGGACTCAAGAGTGGGCGGAACAGCAGGCCCAAGAAAAAGAACTTGAGGATCGTCATGCCCGCTAGGGTCCTCGACAGCTTTGCTCTCATCGCCTACTTCCGCGACGAGCCGGGGGCGGCCGATGTCGAGGAATTGCTGCTTGATGCAAGCAAGAGGGACAGCGCCCTCCATATGTCGGAGGTCAACTACGCCGAGGTGAAGTATTCCATCCTCCGCAAAGACGGCCGTGCCGCTTGGGCAAAAGCGGCCTCCGCTTTGCAGGCGCTACCGATCGAGTTTCATCCGACGACTTTGGATGCGGCTGAAGTCGCCGCTGACTTTAAAGCAAAATTCAAGCTAAGCCTTGCCGATGCCTTCGCCGCTGCATTGGCCAAAGAAAGGCGCGCGGAATTGGTCACCGGCGATCCGGAATTCCGTGCACTGGGCAACGAAATAAAGATACGCTGGTTGCCTTCGGCTTAGCCGTTGTGCCGCCAACGGCGCAGCTTTGCGGCGGGGGCGAGCGATTTGTGACAATTCTGTCGTGGAATCAATTTGAGCTTGAGGGTGCCGGGGGGGGGGTAATTTTCCGCTTCCATGAAAACACGCCCGCTTCTTCGTTTTGTCGCGATGTTGTTTGTCGCGTTGACCCTCGCCACCCAATTCTCTGCGCAGGCCGACTCGTTTGGCAGCGGAGCGAATACCTTCACGATTGACTTCGTGAGCGTCGGCAACACAAACAACGCAGCCGACACAACCGGATACGGCGCGGTGCCCTACGAATACCGCGTGGGCACTTACGAGATCACGCAGGACGCGATCACCAAGGCCACGAACAGCGGGATGGCCAACGTGACGGCGGGGCCATGGACGGGCAATCAACCGGCGGCGACGATCTCGTGGTATGAGGCAGCGGCCTTCGTCAACTGGCTCAACACGAGCACGGGCAAGACGGCGGCTTATGATCTGGCATGGAACGGTTCCGCATGGAGCATGAACCTGTGGAGCAGCGGCCAGGCGTGGACGGCGGGCGGAACCAACCTCTACCGGAACAAGGACGCCTTTTATTTTCTGCCGAGCGAGAACGAGTGGTATAAGGCGGCGTATTACAACCCGGGCGGGTCGAACTATTTCCTCTATCCGACGGGCAGTGACACGGCTCCGACCGCCGTGGCCAGCGGGACCAACGTGGGCACGGCGGTTTACGATGGCGTTGCTTCGGTTCCGGCCATCGTGGACAGCGCGGGCGGCCTGAGTCCCTACGGCACGATGGGCCAAGGCGGCAATGTGTGGGAGTGGAACGAGAGTGCCTTTGATGGCTCAAATAGCTTGTCGTCCGAGGATCGCGCGTTCCGCGGTGGCGGCTGGGACTTCTCCGAGGGCTTCTTGCGCTCCTCGTCCCGGTTCCTCGGCGGCCCGGCGGGCGAGGTCGGCAGCATCGGTTTTCGTGTCGCGAGTGTCCCTGGGGCCGCAGTTCCCGAACCCGGCACGTGGGCGGCGGCGGTGCTGCTGGCCGGTGCGGCTGGTTACGTGCGTTGGCGCCGGCGCAGGGCGGCCTAAGGGCCTGAGGCCGGTCGTTAATCAATCGACCGCACGCCCGGTGCGGATGCCTGCTCTGTGCCTCACGCAAAGAAGACCAAGCGCAAAATCTTGCGGCGCTGCGCGTCGTCGGTAAGCGAATTCTCCGTCCGTTGGTGGCGGGAAGCAACGGGGCCGATGCGTCGCCGTAAAGGTCGCCTTGCGCCGGCGGCTGTTCTGCGGCGCCTTCTCGTCTGGGCGCCGGTGATCGTGCTCTCCCTCGTCCTCTGCGGGGCCCTGGGTTTTTATTCTGTCACCGGCTGGCGGGCGCGCGATCTGGCGGTCAAGGCGGTGGCGCAAGCGGAGGCGGGCGAGGCGCGTTTTGCACGGCTGCAAATGTATTCGGCGCGCAGTCTGCGTGCGAATGATCCCGCGGTGAAGCGCGCTGCCGCGATGGTGGAGAGCCGCTTGGGGAATCCGGAGGCGGTGCGCTGGTGGGAAGAAGTGCCGGAGGATGCGGAACTGTCCGGCGAGGAGATCGAGGTGCGTGCCGAGGTGATGTCGCGCCAAGGCAGCGAGGAGCAGTTTGCCGTGGCGGTGTCGGCGCTGGATGAGCGTGGTGAAGCGGGGCGCGCGGCGGAGCTACGGGCGATGCGCAGTGTGCGGAGCGGCAATTTCAAGGCAGCTATCGAGTTGTTGCGCGGTGTCGCGGCGGATGACCACGAACGGCGGCTGAGGTTACTGCAACTCTTGGTGGCACGTTACGAGCCGGTCTTGGGGAAAAGACCGCCGGCCTCGCCGGAAGAAGCCGCGGCCGTGGAGGAAATGAGTTCGCTGGTGGATCAATTGGCCGACACGCCCTCGGGCGATATGGCATTGGGCTTGGGCGTGGATGTTTCTTTTTTACCGGCGGCGAAAAGGACGGAGTGGGCGGAACTCGTCTGGCGGAAAGCGTCACCCGAAAACCCGGCCTTGCTCCCGGCGGCCACCTACCTCGTGAAATCCGGGGCCAGATCGGTCGATGACTTGTCCGCGGAGCTGGGGAAAGTTTATGACACGGCCACGATTCCGCAACAGGCGGAGTTGGCCGTCTGGCTCAACCGCCGTGGACGGCAGCAGGAGGCGCTCGCTCTGGTCACGGAGGAACGCGCGGCGCAGGATGCCGACGCTTACGAGGTGCGCTCGGAGGCGCTGATCGCGGCGGGTGACTGGGAGGAACTGCGCAACCTCGGGGAAACCGCCAGCCCGGCGCCGCAGTCGCTGCAGCTGTCGGTCAAAGCGCTGGCCGCGCACCGTCTCGGCGATGCGGGCGCGGCTCAGGAGGCCTTGCGTCAGGCCCTGCGGGCCGGGATCGACTACGGCGCCTTTGCCTACGCATCGGCGGCGGCGGAACGAATCGGACAAAAGGCGATGGCGGACGAGGTGATCGTGGCAGCCTGCTCCGACCCGCAGACGGCAGCGGACATTTTTCCCTTCGCCCGCGAGCGTTTTTCGCGGAGCGGACAATTTGCCACTTTGTCCGCCGCTTACGAGGCCGCCCGCATCGCCGCGCCGGATGCGGCTGATGTCAAAGACTATGAGCGGCGCGCAAATCTCCTGGCTGGGATGCTCGTGCCCCTGGAGCAAACGGCTGCTGCCCGGCAGGGGAACCCCGGCGACATGGCATTGGCCGCCACCCACGCGCTGAATCATTTGCGCAAGCAGCGACCGCAGGAAGCACTGGCCATGTTCAACGAAAGAACGGTCTTCGCCGACCGCCTGCTCCCGGGGGAGCTGGCGATCCTGGCCGCCGCTTTCCACGCCAATGGCGACACCGACCGCGCCCGCGCCTCACTGACCTCGCTCGACCTGAACCTGCTCACCCCGGCGGAGAAGGCTCTCGTTGCGCCGGTGCTGCAAGGCGGGCCATGAGTGACGCGGCCTTCGTAGAGGCTTCCTCGGCGAAAAACTCCTTTGACACGGAGCGGCTTCAGATCCTGACTGATCTTTGAAGCGCAGATATGGACAAAACTCCGAAGTCTCCACTCTTCCACGTGTTGTTGCTTGCGTCGGCTTCTTTTACCGCCCCGGGCGGATTGGCAGCCGTTGATCTCGAGATCAATGGCTCTGTCTACGCGGAAGCAGAGGTTGTCCGCGAGTTTCCTGAGAGTATCCAAGTCCGCCACCGCGGCGGGACTGCCTTCATTGATCGTTCCAAGCTTAGTGACGAACAGCTCTCCCAGCTCACGGGACAGTCCATCATAACCCCGGAGCAGCGCACCGCGCCTCCGCTTCGCGAGCAGAAGGATCCTTACGAACCGCCCGAACCGAGAATCTACGACAGATGCCAGCACGATTTCGCGGGTCCCCGTCGGCCCAGCAGCGGGATTTTTCGGGGTTTGCCAAGCGGCCGGGAAGATGTGCCCTCGACCAGCGAATTAATGGAATATGAAGTTTTCCGCTTGGTGAACCGCGAAAGAAAATCCCGCGGTCTTCCTCCCTACAAATGGAACGAGAATCTCGCGCGTGCCGCCCGCTACCACGCCGCCGACATGGTGGACGGGGATTATTACGGCCACGATTCCTATGACCGTGCGGAAACACAGGGTCGCGTTGTCCTCAGGAAGGTTGGCAAAACCGATCAGCGCGTCCGGGCTTTCTGGGACGCATATTCCGCCGAGAACATTGCGCGGGGGCCGCGCGATGCCAAAACTGTGATGAGGGGGTGGATGGCATCGGCGGGTCATCGGAGAAATATTCTCTGCAGATCGTCCACTTCCATCGGCGTGGGCCTCGTCCACGGCCTCTGGGTACAAAACTTCGGGCGGGATTTGCCGAAGGCCTCCGAGCCTAAAGAGCCTTAGTTGTTGGTTGCCCCAGCGGGTGGTTCGCTGGTCGTCAGTTTTTCCAAGAGCGGAGCGCTGGCCTCCTGCGCTTTGCGCAGAAAATCGAATCCCTTGCCGAGCGCTTCCTTGGTCTGCGTCTCTATTTGGTCCAAAGCGCTGCGATCCGCTTGTGGTTCTGCTTCGACGGGTTTGTTTTGCGCAGTAACCGGCTGTGCTTTGGCTGCCGGCAACCAGCGCGGCCGAAAGTCCGCCGGATTGTTGGCGATCTGGCCCCGGCCATCACGCTCGAGCAACTTGCCGTTGGCATCGACGACGACCAAGGCGGGAATCCCCCGCACCCCGAAACGATCGAAGGCGCCGTTGCGTTGGGGGGCCTCGAACGGAATGGCCGGCCAGTCCATAGAATACTTTTGCATGTAGGCTTGCAGGGCATTGGCCGACCTGTCGCCGCTGACCAAAACCACCTCGAAGTCCGTTTTATTCGCCTCGCGAAACTTCTCCAGAACTGGTGTGAAAGTGCGGCAAGGCGGGCACCACTCGGCTGAGAAGTAGAGTCCGATGACCTTGCCTTTCAGGTCCGCTGTGCTGACAGATCTGCCATCTGCAGTCACCAACTCTGGCCCCAGAACTGCCTCCAGTGACGCATTGGTGACCGCCACAGAGCAGGCCAGCAGCAGATAGACTCCAACGATGCATCGAAAACGCGCCTTGGGCATACCGAGCGGATGCCCCAAGTCATGCCCCCCGTCAAGCCCACGCGCTGCAAGGGGCTCAAAATAATGACCCAAGGACAGCCTGCTCGGGGTCTAGCGCGGGCACTTTCTTGGCCACTCATGGGAAAAACTGCTTTGACACAGGACGACTCCAGAGGCATAAAGGCGGAACGCTGCGAAAAAGTCACGCAGTCCGCAGGTCGTAAATCCGCTGAAAAGAGCGGGAGACGGCCCCGGGCTGCTTCGCTCTTTTTGAGGCCGCGATTAACACTGAAACATCAACCACCTAACACTTTGCGGAGTTTGCCCATGTAGCTCAGTTGGTAGAGCACGTCCTTGGTAAGGACGAGGTCACCGGTTCAATCCCGGTCATGGGCTCCAGCCGCGCGCGGCGCAAAATTCGCAACATCCAAACCAAACACATCAAGCACTATGGCTAAGGAAGCATTCAAACGCGACAAACCCCACGTGAACATCGGCACGATCGGCCACGTGGACCACGGCAAAACTACCCTCACTGCGGCGATTACCACCGTGCTGTCCAAGACTGGCAAGGCGCAGGCCCGCGGTTATGCGGACATCGACGCGGCTCCCGAGGAAAAAGAGCGCGGCATCACGATCAACACCGCGCACGTGGAATATGAGAGCGACAAGCGTCACTACGCGCACGTCGATTGCCCCGGCCACGCGGACTACATCAAAAACATGATCACCGGCGCCGCGCAGATGGATGGCGCCATCCTTGTCGTCAGCGCCGCGGACGGCCCGATGCCGCAGACCCGCGAGCACATCCTGCTCGCCCGTCAGGTCGGCGTGCCTTCGATCGTCGTGTTCATGAACAAGTGCGACATGGTCGACGATCCGGAACTTCTCGACCTCGTCGAAATGGAAATCCGCGACCTGCTGAGCAAATACGAGTTCCCCGGCGACGAGATTCCGATCGTTCGCGGTTCCGCGCTCAAAGCCCTCAACGGCGATGCCGATGGTGAAAAAGCCATCCAAGCCCTCATCGAAGCCGTCGACAATTACATTCCTGAACCGCAGCGTCCGCTCGACCTGCCGTTCCTCATGCCCATCGAAGACGTGTTCAACATCGAAGGTCGCGGCACTGTCTGCACTGGTCGTGTCGAGCGTGGTCGTATCAAGAAGATGGAGGAAGTCGAAATCGTCGGCATCAAGCCCACGGCCAAGACGACCGTCACGGACATCGAGATGTTCCGCAAGTTGCTGGACGACGCGATGGCCGGCGACAACATCGGCGCGCTGCTCCGCGGCATCAAAAAGGAAGACATCGAGCGCGGCCAAGTCCTGGCCAAACCCGGCTCGATCACCCCGCACAAGAAGTTCAAAGCCGAGGTCTACATCCTCAGCAAGGACGAGGGTGGACGTCACACGCCGTTCTTTTCGAACTACCGTCCGCAATTCTACTTCCGCACGACTGACGTGACCGGAACGGTGAAGCTGCCGGACGGCGTGGAAATGGTCATGCCCGGCGACAATATCTCGATGGAAGTCGAGCTGATCACGCCGATCGCCATGGAGAAAACCATCCGTTTCGCCATCCGTGAAGGCGGCCGCACCGTCGGCGCCGGTCGCGTTGCGGAGATTCTGGACTAACATTTGGAGGATACGCACAGGCCAGTAGCTCAATTGGTAGAGTAGCGGTCTCCAAAACCGTCGGTTGGGGGTTCGAGTCCCTCCTGGCCTGCTCTCCTCTTGGCTTCTGGTCGCCGCGTCCCCGCGCATGTTCCGCAAACTTAAAAATTTCATCGCCGAAGTCCGCGTCGAGCTGTCCAAAGCCACGTGGCCGTGGGATCCGAAAGAAAAAGGATTCCGCCGCTACAAGGAGCTGGCCGATTCGACCGTCGTGGTCATCGTGGCGATGCTCATTTTGGGCGGTTACATCGCGTTCTTCGACCTCATGCTGGTCAACACCGTCGGGTGGCTGACCCGTCCGTAAGGAAAACATTTCCATGTCCACCACCGCCCTTCGCATCCCGGCCCCGCGCGACCAATGGTTTGTCGTGCAGGTCCTTTCCGGTCAGGAGAAAAAAGTCTATGACAGCATCGTCAAACGGCTGAAAACCGAGGAGATGGGCGACCTCGTCTTCAACGTGCTCATCCCGACCGAGCGCGTGCAAGAGATCAAACAGGGCAAGAAGAGCGAGACGACGCGGAAATTTTTCCCGGGCTACATCATCGTCAACATGCACCTCCTCACCGAGGAGGGCGGGTTGATGGACCGCACTTGGTATTTCATCAAGGATACGCCCGGCGTGATCGGCTTCGCCGGCACGAAGGACCGTCCCACGCCGATGCGCCCGCGCGAGGTGGAGAGCATGCTCGCGCAGATCCAAGAGCGCGTCGACACGGTGAAGCCGAAAGTCTCCTTCCAGGTCGGCGAGAAAGTCAAAGTGGCCGACGGCCCATTCCAGAGCCAGACCGGCGTGGTCGAGGAAGTCGATCCGGACAAAGGCAAGCTGCGCGTGTCGGTCACCATTTTCGGACGCGAAACGCCGGTCGAACTCGAATACTGGCAAGTCGACCGCGAGGAGTAGAATTTTATGGCTAAAGAAATTGTCGGAACCATCAAACTGCAGATCCCGGCCGGGCAAGCAAACCCCGCACCGCCGGTTGGCCCCGCGCTGGGTCAAAAGGGTGTCAACATCATGGCCTTCTGCAAGGAGTTCAACGCCGCCACGCAGAAGCAAGCGGGCGACATCCTCCCGGTGGTCATCACCGTTTACAAAGACAAGTCCTTCACCTTCATCACCAAGTCGCCCCCGGCGTCCGTGCTGATCAAAAAAGCCGCCGGCATCGCCGCCGGTTCGAAGGAGCCGAACAAAACGAAAGTCGGCAAGCTGACCAAAAAACAGCTCCTCGACATCGCCAAGACCAAAATGAACGACCTGAACGCCCGCGACGACGAGGCCGCGATGAAAATCATCGCCGGCACTGCGCGCCAGATGGGTGTGGAGATCGAGGCATAAATCAATTTCCAACGCTTCCCGCGAAGGCGGGAGGCACAACCGCAGGAGAGCCTTCGGGTTCGCTTGAACTGCAAAACACCATGGCAAAAAACAGAAGCAAACGTTACGAGGCGGCCAAAAAGGTCGTCGATTCCTCGCGGAAGTATCCGCTGGCCGAAGCCGTCAAGGTTCTCAAGGGCATGCCCCCGGCCAAATATGATATGACTGTCACCCTCTCAATGCACCTGGGGGTCGACCCGAAACAATCCGACCAGATGGTCCGTGGCACCACGCCGCTCCCGCACGGCAGCGGCAAGAGCGTGCGCGTGCTCGTCTTCGCCACCGGCGCGGCAGCCGAAGCGGCCAAGGCAGCCGGAGCCGAATTTGTCGGCTTCGAGGACATGATCAAAAAGTGCACCGAAGGCTTCGCCGATTTCGACGTGGCCATTTCCACGCCCGCGGCCATGGCCGAGGTGCGCAAACTCGGCAAGGTGCTCGGACCGCGCGGCCTCATGCCGAATCCCAAGACCGGCACGGTCACCGACGACACCGCGAAGGCGGTCGGCGAAGTGAAGGCCGGGCGCGTGGAGTTCAAACTCGACAAGAACGGCAACATCGCCGTTCCAATCGGGAAATTTTCCTTCAGCGAGGACGCCCTTGTGGCCAACGGCGATGTCGTCATCGACGCCGTGGCCAAATCGCGTCCGCCGACGGCCAAGGGTGTCTTCATCGAAAGCGTGACCCTCGCGGCCACGGTCACCCCCGGCATTCCGCTGGACCTCTCCACCCTCAACAAGAACTGACCGCCATGCGTCCCGAAAAAGCCAATATCGTCAAGGATCTCAAGGACCAGCTGAACGCCTCGCCGTTCCTGCTCGTCGCCGATTACACCGGGCTCAAGGTCGACCAGTTCGCCGAACTGCGCACCCGCCTCGTCGCGGTCGGCGCCGAATGTCACGTGGTGAAAAACACCATGCTGCGCATCGCCGCGACCGAACTCGGGCTTCCCGACATGTCCGATTCGTTGGCCGGTCAGACGGCCATCGTCACCGGCGAACAGGACATCTGCGCCACGGCCAAGGTGATTAAAACTTTCGCCGCCGAATTCAAGAAGCCAGCCGTCAAAGTCGGCATCCTGGACAACGCGCTGCTCACCGCCGCGCAGGTCGAGGCCATGGCTGACCTGCCGCCGCTCCTGGTCTTGCAGGCCCAGTTGCTTGGCCTGCTCAATTCGCCGGCCAGCAAGCTGGTGCGCACCCTCAACGAGCCCGGTGCGAGCCTCGCCCGCGCGCTCAAAGCCAAGGTCGACGCCGGAGGAGGGGCGGCCTGAAAAATTTTCCGCACGGCCACTTTGTGACCGTGCGGGAGAAACAAAACGAAACGGTTCCTTGTCGGTCGGACGGCTGTCCGCCTCAAATTCGCCGGTGCCCCGGCGGGCGACAATACCACAACCAAGGAAGCGGAACGCAGAGGCAAAGCCGAAGCGGCTGCTAAAAAGACAGTATGGCTAATATCGAAACCATCGTGGACCAACTGAGCGGCCTGACCGTTCTGGAAGTGTCCGAACTCGTCAAAGCCCTCGAGGAGAAATGGGGAGTCAGCGCCGCCGCCCCGGTGGCCGCTGTCGCCGCGCCCGCCGCTGGCGGAGCCGCTGCCGCTCCCGCGGAGGAGAAGACCTCCTTCGACGTCATCCTCGCCGAGGCCGGCGGAAACAAAATCGGCGTGATCAAAGAGGTCCGCGCCGCAGTGCCCGGACTGGGCTTGGCCGACGCCAAGGCCCTCGTCGAGGGCGCACCGAAGCCCCTCAAAGAGGGCGTGACCAAGGAAGAAGCCGAAGAGATCAAGAAAAAGGTCGAAGCGGCCGGCGCCAAAGTCGAAATCAAGTAATCTGCTCCCCGGGCGGGGAAAGGGGTCAAATTTTCCCCTTGACCCCCGCCCGGGAGCCATTCATAGTGCAAGGTCTTTCCCGGGAATCCCGTCGAACCATTGTCCGAAGCTTGACACCCTGCTCTGAGTCCACGCGGCGCTCGCGCGCCCGATTGGCCGGTGTGGGGATGTTTTGTCTCGCGGACTTTTTCGCCGTGCCGGGGGAATAAGACCCGCGCTCCGCGCAACAACACACCATCGCATCCATGTCAGATCGTCTCTACTTCGGCAAACTCAAGGAAACCACGGAAGCGCCCAACCTCATCGAGCTGCAGATCGATTCCTACAAGGAATTCCTGCAGGAGGGCGTCGCGCCGTCCAAGCGCAAAAACACCGGCCTCGAAGCCGTCTTCCGCGAGGTCTTCCCGATCCCGAGTTATGACGAAAAGATGGTGCTCGAGTATGTCGGCTATGACATCGGCACGCCGAAGCTCAGCTCGCTCGAGGCCCAGCGCGAAGGCGAGACGTTCAGCGCGCCGCTGCACGTGACTTTCCGCTTCAAGGACGAGAAGGGGACCAAGGAAGAAAAAGTCTACATGGGCGAACTCCCGCTCATGACCCCGCAGGGCACGTTCGTCATCAACGGCGCCGAGCGCGTCATCGTCAGCCAGCTCCACCGCTCGCCCGGCATCTGCTTCGAATCGACCGTCCACGCCAACGGCAAAATCCTTTACAGCTTCCGCATCATCCCGGACCGCGGTTCGTGGGTCGAAGTCCAATTCGACACCAACGACCTGCTCTACGTCTACATGGACCGCCGCAAGCGCCGCCGCAAATTCCTCGCGACGACTTTCCTGCGCGCCATGGGCTACCCGTCCGACAAGGACATCGTCGACCTTTTCTACACCACCCAGGATCTCAAACTGAGCGGCCGCCTCGACGAAGACGAACTGGCCAGCAAGGTGCTCGTGGAAGACATCAAGGACGGCGAAATCGTCCTGGCCAATGCTTTCGAACCGCTCAACAAAGCAACCATTTCCCGCCTGCTTGCCGCCGGTATCGCCAAGGTGACGGTTGTCGATGTTTCGGCGGACGACACGATCATCAAATCGCTGCGCAAGGATCCGGCCCGCAACGAGGAAGAGGCGCTCAAGGACATCTACCGCAAGCTCCGCCCCGGCGACCCGCCGACCGTGGCCAACGCCAAGAGCATGCTCAAGCGCATGTTCTTCGATCCGAAGAAATACGACCTCGGCCGCGTCGGTCGCCACAAGATCAATCTCAAGCTCAACCTCAATATCCCGGACGAAAACCGCGTGATGACCCGCGAGGATTTTATCGCCGCGGTCAAGCACCTGCTCGACCTCAAGCGCGAGGAAGGTCTGGTTGACGACATCGATCACCTCGGCAGCCGTCGCGTCCGCACGGTGGGTGAACTTCTCGCCAACCAGTGCCGCACCGGCCTGGCCCGCACCGAGCGCGTGGTCAAGGAGCGCATGACCTTGTTCGATTCCGCGCTCGAGCACATCACGCCTTCCAAGCTTATCAACCCGAAGGCGCTCAGCGGCGTGGTCCGCGATTTCTTCGGCCGCTCGCAGCTCAGCCAGTTCATGGATCAGACGAATCCGCTGTCCGAGCTGACCCACAAACGCCGCCTCTCCGCCCTCGGACCCGGCGGTCTCAGCCGCGACCGCGCCGGATTCGAAGTCCGCGACGTGCATCCCTCGCACTACGGCCGCATTTGCCCGATCGAAACGCCGGAAGGTCCGAACATCGGCCTGATCAGCTCGCTCAGCACGTTCGCGCGCATCAATGACTTCGGTTTCATCGAGACGCCTTACCGCAAGGTGACCAACGGGCGCGTCAGCGACCAGATCGACTACATGCCGGCCGACAAGGAAGAGAACTTCCTCGTGGCCCAGGCCAACTCGGTGGTCGACTCGCACGGCAAACTCGTCGGCGACAAAGTTTCCGTCCGCTACCGCGGCGACTTCCTCGAAGTGGAGCCGGCGAAAGTCCACTACATGGACGTCTCGCCGAAGCAGCTCGTCTCCGTGGCCGCGGGATTGATTCCGTTCCTAGAGCACGACGACGCCAACCGCGCGTTGATGGGCTCGAACATGCAGCGCCAAGGCGTGCCGCTCCTGCGTTCCGATTCACCGCTCGTCGGCACCGGTCTCGAAGGCCGCGTGGCCCGTGATTCCAAAGCGGTCATGGTTGCCGAGGAATCCGGCAAAGTCGCCTCGGTCGCCGCCGATCAGATCATCATCACCAAGGATGGCCATCTGCCCGAGGGCAAACGCAAGATCAAGACGGACCCCGAGAAACACGTCTACGTCTACGAACTGCGCAAATTCATGCGCTCGAACAGCAGCACGTGCATCAACCAGCGCCCGA
Source organism: Chthoniobacterales bacterium (assembly GCA_044355525.1). Taxonomy (GTDB): domain Bacteria; phylum Verrucomicrobiota; class Verrucomicrobiia; order Chthoniobacterales; family JACTMZ01; genus JACTMZ01. The sequence continues at coordinate 4,393 of JBIKXZ010000033.1, read as the reverse complement.
TCGTCAGCAAGGGACAATCTGTCAAAAAGAATGAAGTCATTGCCGACGGTCCTTGCACGGAGAAAGGCGAGCTCGCCCTCGGACGGAACGTGCTCGTCGCGTTCATGCCCTGGAGCGGTTACAATTTCGAAGACGCCATCATGATCAGCGAGCGCGTGGTCAAGGAGGACATCTACACCTCCATCCACATCGACGAATTCGAAATCGGCGCCCGTGACACCAAGCTCGGACCCGAGGAAATCACCCGCGACATCCCGAATGTCGGCGAGGAAGCCCTGCGCAACCTCGGTCCCGACGGCGTGGTCCGCATCGGCGCGGAAGTGAAACCCGGCGACATCCTCGTCGGCAAAATCACCCCGAAGAGCGAAACCGAACTCGCCCCCGAAGAGCGCCTCCTGCGCGCCATTTTCGGCGAGAAAGCAGCCGACGTGAAGGACACCTCGCTGACTGTGCCTTCCGGCACCTACGGCATCGTCATGGACGTCAAAGTTTCCTCCAAGAAGGAGCTGGCCAAAACGAAGCTCTCGCCTTCCGAGGCCAAGAAGCACGCCAAGCAACTCGAGGACGACTACAAAAAGCGCAGCGACGAACTTCACGAGCAGCTGACCGAAGCGCTGTCCAACGTCCTCCTCGGCGAGAAGATCCCGCTCGACGTGGTCAACGGCGAGAGCGGCGAGATCATCATTCCCGCCAACCGCAAGATCACCAAGACGCTCCTGCGCAAGCTGGCCGGCGTTTACAACCAGGTCGAAATCGATCCGAGCCCGATCCGCAACAAGATCCTCGAGATCATCGGCCAATACCGCCACCGCTTCGACGACCTCCAGCACGAGCGCGAGGAGAACATGATGCGCGTGGAAAGCGGGGACGAAGTCGATCCCGGCATCGTCAAGCAGGTCAAAGTTTACATCGCCAGCAAGCGCAAGCTCAGCGTGGGCGACAAGATGGCCGGACGCCACGGCAACAAGGGTGTGGTCGCGAAGATCGTGCCCGAGGAAGACATGCCCTTCCTCGCCGACGGCACCCCGGTCGACATCGTGCTCAACCCGCTCGGCGTGCCGAGCCGCATGAACGTCGGCCAGGTCCTCGAAACCCACCTCGGCATCGCCGCCAAGGCCCTCGGTTTCAAGGTGGCCACGCCGGTCTTCGACGGTATCAGCGAGGACAAAATCTTCGATTACATGAGGCAGGCCAGCAAGGTGGATGGGTTTACCTGGGTCCAACCGAACGGCAAAGCCGTGGTCCACGACGGGCGCACTGGCGACCGTTTCGAGCAGGAGGTCGTCGTCGGCTATATCTACATGATGAAGCTCGGCCACCTCGTGGCGGACAAAATCCACGCCCGCGCGGTCGGACCTTACTCGCTCGTCACCCAGCAACCGCTGGGCGGCAAAGCGCAATACGGCGGCCAACGCTTCGGCGAAATGGAAGTCTGGGCGCTCGAGGCCTATGGCGCGGCTTACACGCTGCAGGAACTGCTCACCGTCAAATCCGACGACGTGCAGGGCCGCACGCGCATCTACGAATCGATCGTCAAGGGCGACAACTCCCTCGAAGCCGGCACGCCGGAATCGTTCAACGTTCTCATCAAGGAAATGAAGAGCCTCGGCCTCGACGTGAAGGCCGGCAAACCGAGCCGCATGCCCGCGGACCTCGTGGCTTAATCATCAACGGGATCACATAGAAATCATGAGCGACCAAATGCTACGCGACCTGTCGGGCGAGACCGCCCCGACTTTCGACCAAGTCTCCGTCACGGTGGCCTCCCCGGAGTCCATCCGTTCCTGGAGTCACGGCGAGGTGAAAAATCCCGAGACGATCAATTACCGCACGTTCAAACCGGAGAAAGGCGGCCTTTTCTGCGAGCGCATCTTCGGTCCGACACGCGACTGGGAATGCACCTGCGGCAAATACAAACGCATCAAGCACAAGGGTGTGGTCTGCGACCGCTGCGGCGTCGAAGTCACCCTCGCGCGCGTGCGCCGCGAACGCATGGGCCACATCGAATTGGCCGTGCCCGTCTCGCACATCTGGTTCTACAAGTGCACGCCGTCGCGCCTCGGCCTCATGCTTGACCTCACGGCCAAGCAACTCGAGCGCGTCATCTACTACGAGGATTACCTCGTCATCGACCCGGGCAACACCAGCCTTGAGGCTGGTCAGTTGCTCAACGAAACCGAATTCCGTGAAGCCGAGGAGCAATACGGCGAAGACTTCACCGCCGGCATGGGCGCCGAAGCGTTGCAAAAGCTTCTCGAGCGCATCGATCTCGGTGCGTTGGTCAAAGATCTGCAGGAGCAGATGGAAAAAACCAAGAGCAAGACGACCAAGACCAAATTGGCCAAGCGTCTCAAGCTCGCCCAAGGCTTCCTCCAGTCGCGCACGCGTCCGGAATGGATGATCCTCAACGTGCTTCCGGTCATCCCGCCGGATCTGCGTCCGCTCGTTCCGCTGGAAGGCGGACGATTTGCCACGTCGGATCTCAACGATCTCTACCGCCGCGTGATCAACCGCAACAACCGGTTGAAAAACCTGCTCCAGCTCAAGACGCCGGAAGTCATCATCCGCAACGAAAAGCGCATGCTGCAGGAAGCTGTCGACGCGCTCTTCGACAACGGTCGCCACGGCCGCGCCGTGACCGGCGCAAGCAACCGCCCGCTCAAGTCGCTCAGCGACATGCTCAAGGGCAAGCAGGGACGTTTCCGCCAAAACCTCCTCGGCAAACGCGTCGACTACTCGGGCCGTTCGGTCATCGTCATCGGACCCGAACTCAAGCTCAACCAGTGCGGCTTGCCCAAGAAGATGGCGCTCGTCCTGTTCGAGCCCTTCATCATCCGCCGCCTCAAGGAACTCGGCTATGTGCACACCGTGCGCAGCGCCAAGAAAATCATCGAGCGCCAGGAGCCGATCGTTTGGGACATCCTCGAGGAGGTGACCAAAGGCCATCCGGTTCTGCTCAACCGCGCGCCCACGCTCCACCGTCTCTCGATCCAGGCTTTCGAGCCTCAGCTCATCGAGGGCGAAGCCATCCGCATCCATCCGCTCGTTTGCACCGCCTACAACGCGGACTTCGACGGCGACCAGATGGCCGTGCACGTGCCGCTCTCGGCTGAAGCGCAGCTCGAGGCCCGCATGTTGATGCTGGCCACGAACAACATCTTCTCGCCGTCCAGCGGCAAGCCGATCACCACGCCGTCGCAGGACATCACCCTGGGCTGCTACTACCTCACGCAGAATCCGCGCATCACGGACAAAAACCGCGACGTGCGCCTGCCGCTCTTCGCGGACGCGTCGGAAGTGGAACTGGCCATGAGCGAGGGCGCGATCCAGACCCACACCCGCATCCTCTTCAAGAACCCCGACCTCGGGAAACAGACCGTCTACGGCGATCCGTCGAAGAAAGTGGTCGAAACCACCGCGGGCCGCGTCCGTTTCAACGAGATCTGGCCCGAAGGCCTCGGCTTCATCAACAAGCCGGTCGGCAAGAAACAGCTCAGCGAAATCATCTGGAACACCTACCAGGTGGGGGGACAGCAGGTGACCGTCCAGACGCTCGACCGTCTCAAAGACCTCGGCTTCAAGGAAGCGACGCGCGCCGGCATTTCCATCGGCATCGTCGACATGATCATCCCGAAAGAGAAGCAGCTCGAGATCGACCGCGCCCACAAGCAGATCGACGAAGTCGAGAAGCAGTATCGCAAGGGCATCATCACCGACGGCGAGCGCTACAACAAAATCATCGATATCTGGACCCACGCGGGCGAAGAGATCTCCAACGTCATGTTCCGCACCCTCGACCACAATGAGGGGCGCAAGGAAATGAACCCGGTCTTCCTCATGGTCGACTCCGGCGCCCGCGGCAACCGCCAGCAGGTCAAGCAGCTCGCCGGCATGCGCGGTCTCATGGCCAAGCCGTCCGGCGAAATCATCGAGCGCCCGATCACCTCGAACTTCCGCGAAGGCCTCACCGTGCTCGAATACTTCATCTCGACCCACGGTGCCCGCAAGGGTCTGGCCGACACCGCGCTGAAGACGGCCGACTCCGGTTACCTGACCCGCAAGTTGGTTGATGCCGCACAGGACGTCATCATCACCGAAGAAGATTGCGGCACGGTCAAAGGCATCGTTGTCCAGCCCATCTACGAGGGTGACGAGGAAGTCGTCGACCTCAAGACCCGCATCATCGGCCGCACCAGCTGCGAAAGTATCAAGGATCCGGTCAGCGGCAAAACCCTCCTCAAGACCGGTCAAATCGTCGACGAAGAGACGGCCAAAGCACTCGAGCACATGGGCGTGGAGCAACTCCGCATCCGCTCGGTCCTGACCTGCGAATCCAAGCGCGGCTGCTGCGCCAAGTGCTATGGACGCAACTTGGCCAACGGCAAACTCATCC
>JBIKXZ010000032.1:0-17892 GCA_044355525.1 Chthoniobacterales bacterium | reverse complement strand
CATGGCGCGCATCCATCCGCCACCGCGTTCGCCGGACGAATTGGCCGCCGCTCCGATCCATCCACCGCGCCGGTCGCCGGGGCCTTCGTCTTCTCCGGAGCCGCCGCGTCCGCGCAGCAGGAAAACTTCGCGCGAGGCGCCGCCGGCTTGGCGGAAGAGTTCGGGGGCGGCGGACGCCACGGGTCCGGGAGGCGGCGCGGTGACGTCGGGAGTCCACGCCGAGGGCGCGGCGAACAGCACGCCCGTTTTCTCCGCGGCCTCCTGCAGCACGTCGGGCAGTTTGCCTCCGCCGGACGGCGTCCACTGCACGCGGCGCAAGTCGAGGGCTTCGCCGGATTCGGGTTCGACGAGGGAAAAGCCGCCGGCGCCGTGCGAGGTCCATTCGAGGATTTCGCGACCGGCGGCGAAGGTAGCCAGCGCCTCATCGAGGGTGGTCTCCGCCGGCGCGCCGAGGTAGGCCAGGCGCCATGAGGCATCGGTGCGGACCGCGACGATGTCGAGGGCTTCGACCGCCGGAACGCGTTTAACTTGGACTGAGACTTTGGTGGCCGGGTCCAAGTTGGTGACGACCTCGATGCCGCCTTGTTTGCGGATTTCGGACAAGACGCGGCTCAGAGGAGCGTCCGCGACATTGATAGTGACCAGGCCCCATCCGGCGTAGAGGTGCCAAGCGCCCCAGCCCAAGAGCAAAACCATCAGGGACGCGAGCAAGACCGGGCGATTTACGTTCATGTGGCGAATCTAACACCTCAGTGCCACTGAAGTCGCGTTTTTCAAGGCTCGGCGGGCTACTCCGGCCGGAAAATTGATGCGCTGCTCCTTTCTTGCGCTCTGTAGTCAACCTGCTACATTGCAGTGTTCGACAAATCCGCCGATGACCGACCGCGAAACCAGCGCCGTGCAGGAAGCCAAACTGCACTTCCTCGATTACTGGCGGGTGATCCGCCTCCGACTGCCGATCATCGTGCTGGCCTTCCTGCTTGTGGTGGTGACCGCGGGGGTCACGACCTACTTCCTGCCGCGCCAATATCAGTCGAACGTCATTATCGAGGTCGAGCAGAACGAGCAAAAGATCCGCATTTTCCGCGAAGGTTACGAGGGCGGGATGGGTATGGACCCGCGTTTTGCCACCACGCAGTTCCAGATCATCCAACGCAAAGAAATGCTCTATCCAGTGATCAAGTCATTGGACCTGATCCAGAAATGGGGCGAGGAATACGGGGTTCGCACGCTCGAGCAGGCCTATTTCAAGCTGCGCAGAATGATCGACGTGCGCGAGGTGCGTAACACCAACCTCCTGCAGATCAGTGTCGAGAGCACCGATCCCGAGGAGGCGTCGAATCTGGCCAACTCCATCGCGCAGGAATACCAGCGCAAGCGCATCGAGGATCAGCAAAGGGTGCTCAGCGCGTCGCTCGCCACCCTCGAAGAAGAGGTGGGCAAGCAGCGCAAGAAAGTGGCCGATGCCAATGACGAGATGAGCCGCATCCGCACCGAGTTGGGGATCACGGACCTCAATCCGGACAGCATGGAAGATCCCATGCAGGCGCAGGAAAAAGTCCTCATGGACCAGGAGAGTTTGGTCGGCGAGGCCCGCGCCCGGGCCGCCACCCTGCGCACCAAATACGAGGAGATCGAGAAGCTTTCCGGCGACGATCTCATGCGCGCCCTTCCAACCCTCGAGATCGAGGATCAGACCGTGGCCCAGATCCTGCCGCAATACCAGGAGACCGATTCGGAGCTGGCCCGCGCCTTGCAGTCGGGTTTGGGGCCTCGTCACCCCACCATCACCGCCTTGGCCGCCAAAAAAGCCACCTACGAAAGGCAGCTCTCCGAGCAGATCGGCAGCATCCGCCGGACCCTCGCGGCCAACCTCGAAATCACCGAGCGCTCGCTGGCCACCTTGGAAGGCAAGCTCGACGGCCTGCGCGGCGACCAGCGCGACGCCAAAAACCGCAGCGCCGAATACGCGCGGTCCAAGAACAACTACATCCAAGCCAAAAAAGTCCTCGAGGCTGCCGAACTCCGCCTCTCCACCGAAACCATGCAGCGCAGCATGCCGATGAACCCCGCGCGCATTTGGGAAAAAGCCGAGCCCGCTTCCGGTCCCTCCAAGCCCAATGTTCTGCTCAACATGGCCTTGGCCACGGTCGTTGGTCTCATTGTCGGCATCGGTCTGGCCTTCTTCCTCGAATATCTCGACACCAGCGTGAAGACCATGGAGGACGTGGAAAACTTCCTTCAAGTCCCCGTGCTCGCCGTGGTGCCCAAGGAAATCACCCTCCTCGTCGACCAACCCGAAGCGTCCGTCGACGCCGAAGCCTACCGCATCCTGCGCACCAACGTGGAATTCAACCGTCCATCAGCCGACGCCAACACGATCACCTTCGTCAGTGGCGGCGCCGGCGAAGGCAAGTCGACCACGCTGGCCAACCTCGCCTACACCTTCGCGCAGGGAGGCTACAATACCCTGGTCATCGACGCCGACCTGCGCCGTCCCACCCAGCACCGCATCTTCAGCTTGGATGGCTCCCGCGGGCTGACCGATTTCCTCACCACCGATATCGATCTCGAGGATGTGGTGCAGACCTCCTCGGTTCCCAACCTCTACGTGCTGCCCAGCGGCAGGCTCCCCTACGATGCCGTCGGCGTGCTCAATTCCCAGCGGATGATGGATCTCATCGCGCAGGTGAAGAACCGCTTCGACATTGTCTTCTTCGACTCGCCGCCGATTCTCGGGGTGAGCGACGCCTCCGTGCTGGTGCGCGCCCTCGACCTCACCATCGTCGTCGTCCAGCACCGCCGCTTCCCCCGAGCCATGCTGCAGCGCGTCAAACAGGCCGTGCAGAATGTCGGCGGCAACATCCTCGGCGTTGTGCTCAACAACGTGGACGTCCGCCACGACCAGTATTACGAGTATTACACCAATTATTATAACTACTATTACACCCCGCGGGCCCATGAAGAGGGGTTGACCGGCGGCCCCGTCGCCGAGGCCAAATCCAAGGGTCGCGCCCGCCGCGCCGCCCGCGCGGGCGCCGAAGACGAATACTAGGAGCTTTACCGTCATGCGCTCTGTCCTTTGCACCTTCGCGATGGCTGTCCTGCTCCTGCCCGGCCCCGTGGCCATGGCATCCGACGCTGCTTTCCGCAGCGGGGATACCCTTGAGTTGCGCATCGGCGGTGTTCCGGCCGAGGAAACGCAACTCGTCACAGGCGCCTACACCATCGACGGCGAGGGCTACATCAACTTGCCGCATATCGGCAAAGTGCGCGCCGTCGGTCTCGGCCAAGCCGAACTCCAGCGGGCCGTCGAGGCCGCTTACCGCAGCGGCGAGATCTACACCAATCCGACCATCACAGTGACCGTCCCGACCACATTGCGTTTCGTCAACGTGAGCGGCGACGTCCGCCAACCCCGCCGCGTCGAATACACCTCCGACCTCACCGTCCTCGGCGCGATCAGTGCCGCGGGTGGATTCACCGACTACGCCGACCAGCGGAAAGTCCGCGTCATGCGCGGCGGCCGCGTCCAGATCATCGATATCAAGGCTGTCCGCTCCAATCCGAGCTTGGACATTCGCCTTCTTCCCGGCGACCAGATCGAAGTTCCGCAGAGCTTCTGGTGAGGCTAGGGTCGCTTGACCCTTTTTGATAGCTTGGTATTGTCCGTGCGATGGCGCGTTTTCTCTTTCCCCTCGGCTGCTTTTTTCTGGTCTATGCTTCGCTAGAGGCGAGGGCTCAGGAACTTGGTGCCACGGTCCAGACAAATTCCTCTGGTGCCGTGACCAACGTTGTTTTCCGGGTCTGGGCGCCCAACGCCATCGCCGTGCGGGTGTCCGGCGAGTTCAACAACTGGGCGACCAATTCGCCCACCTTAAGTTCCAATAGCGCCACCAAGATCTGGACCGGATCGGTGGCCAACGCCCGCCCGGGCCAAGCCTACAAATACGTCATCACCACGACCAACGGCCAAACGCTCTGGCGCAAGGATCCCCGCGCAAGGGAGGTTCGCACGGTCAGCGCGGACGTTCCGTCCTATGTCACCAACGGGAGCTCCACGCAGGCTTCCGTCATCTACAACAAAGACGCATTTGCTTGGCAGGATGATGGTTTCCAGCCGCCTTTCCCCAACGAGATCGTCATGTATGAGCTCCACATCGGGACATTCCACGACCCGCGTCCCGACGACGGCGAGCCGGCGACTTTCTACGATGCGGCACATAGGCTGGATTATCTCCGCGATCTCGGGGTCAACATGATCGCGCTCATGCCGGTCAGCGAATTCAACGGCCGGCACAGTTGGGGTTACAATCCGATCGCCCTCTTTGCCATCGAGCAGGCCTACGGAGGTCCGGACGGCTTCAAACATTTCGTCAACGAGGCCCACAAGCGTCGCATCGCCGTGCAGGTCGATGTCGTCCATAACCACTATGGCGATCTGGCCGCCCTGGGGGCCTCCGATCTTGAGAACTTCGACGGCGGGAATCCGTATTTCTACCACGGCGCGGACGAAACCGCCCAACCGGGGATCGGCAAAACAAAATGGGGCCCGCGACCTCGCTACAGCGATCCCAATGTCCGACAGTTCATCAAGGACAACATCAACATGTATCTGGATGAATACAAGGTCTGGGCCCTGCGCTGGGATTCGCCTCGCAACATCACAGGGTTCGATCTGAACCCGGGTGCCAATGTGGGGGACCCCGACACCCCGATCCCCGAGGCGTTGACCATGATGCAGGAGATCAACAACGCGATCCGGGCTCGGAGCGCTCGCTATTACAGTATTGCGGAGGACGCCAATTCCGACGGCGGCTACTCGGGGCACTGGGAGATCTCTTTCCACAATGTTCTTTTTCCCCGTCTTCTGCCGCTCGATCCCGATGGATCGCTGCCGGCGCCTTTCGAGGGCCGGCTCACCTATCCGACGCTCAATCAGCGCAACACCGACAACATCGGCTACCGGCTCGAAACGAAGGAGCAGCCGGGCTTCCGCGTCATTTTCTCCGAGAACCACGACAAGTGCGGTGATCTGAACAAGACAACCGACGGTGCACGGCTCGCGCGCGACTTCGACCCGCAGAATCCCGAGAGCTACGCGGCGCGCAAGAAAACGTTGCTCGCTTCCGCCGTGACCCTCTCCTCCGCCGGAACACCCATGCTTTTCCAGGGACAGGAGCAACTGGCCGACGGTTACTTCGACGCCTATGTGCGCCTCGATTGGCTGCGCGCCGCGCGATACCCCGGTATTGTTCGTTTCCATCGCGATATGATCCGCCTGCGCCGCAATTTGGACTCCGTGACCAGGGCGCTGACCTTCACCTCCTTGCCCCAAGTCGACGATTTGAGATCGGTTACCCGTGTCAATCTCGTCAATGAAGCGCAGGGCTGGATGGTTTACGAGAGAAGGACTGAAAACCCCCAAGAGAGCATTGTCGTGGCGGCGAACTTTTCCTCTTCGACGCGCGGAGTGGGTTTCGAATTCCCTTCTGCCGGACCGTGGCGGGTCCTGCTCAACAGCGATTCCACGATTTATGGCTCCGACTTCGGCAACATCGGGCCGGCGGTCGGTTCCAGCATCAATACCTCCGGAGGCAACAACTACCAGTCGTTCGATGTCGCGCCCTTCAGCGTGGTCATTTTCGGCAAGTCGGCGGGACCGGTCCATGTGGCCGACGCCAATGCCAATGGTATCGACGACGGATGGGAGATTTTATTCGGGGCTTCCAATGCCACGGCTGACGGCGATCAGGATGGATTCAGCAATCTCGACGAGTTCCGCAACGAAACCGATCCCACGGTTCCCGACCGCGCTTCGCTTGCCGGTTCGTTCAACGATTGGAATATCGTCACCCGCAATGCCCGCTGGGATCCGACCCGCTCCGTGTGGCGTTATGTTGCGCGCTTCGCATTGCCCGGCGCGCAATTGAGCAAAGCTTATTTGTCCGACGGATGGGTTTCCGGCGCGGACTATTCTTTCGATATAACGCAGGCCGGGACATACGAGATCACATATCATCCTTCCACCGGCATCTACTCGACCAGCCGTGTCGATGCGGATGCCAACGGCAACGGGATGGCCGATGCGTGGGAGCGCTTTTATTTTTACCCGGCCACGTCAGCGGTCGCCTCGGCCAACCCGGACGGTGATGCTTTCGATAATGTGGCTGAGTTCCAGCGTGGCAGCGATCCAACCGAGTTCGACCATCCCGCCATGGGCGTGGTCGGAGCTTACAACGGTTGGAATTGGTCAGCCCGCAACATGCGTTATGCCGGGCATGGCGTTTGGACGCTGGCCCTCCCGTTCCTCCAGCCTCCATCGGGCGCCAACTACAAGTTCGGCGTCGGCCCGACGCAGGACGATCCAAATTGGGGTCAGCCGACCGTGCAGAAGCCCGATGGCTTCAAGTCCGATGCCGACTTTCTCTGGGCCAACGGACTTAAGGGGTGGCACCTCGTGCGTTTCAACGAGAAGAATGCCGTCACGTCCGTCGCTCCCATCGCCGGAACCGCGGACCGCGATGGCGACGCTATGCCGGACTCATGGGAGAACTTCTTCCGCCTTGATCCGTTCGCCCATGACGCCGCGGGGGATGCGGACAACGATCAAGTCCTCAACGGCTACGAATACAGCCGCCTGAGTCTGCCGGATACGGCGGACCGTTTCGCGGTCGTGCATATGCCGGGCGGGGAGCTATGGGCGGAGAACGATTCCCGCACGCGGATGATATGGAACCGCGATGTCGGCCGCTGGGAGTTCGTCCTGCATATGCTGTCGGCCGGCAATCATTCGTTCAAATTCATGGCCGGGACCTACGATGCTGGAACATGGGGATGGGATGGTGTCAATGACATCGCGGGCACATCCGACCGGTGGGCCAACGGCAACATCGTTCAGTCCCTTGGTTCGCCCGGCCACTATCTCGTGCGCTTCGAAGAGGTTTCGGGGAACTACGAGTTCGCCGTGCTGCCGACCGCGGACACGGACCGCGACGGCATGCCCGATGTCTGGGAAAAATTCCACGGTCTGCAGGTCGCGGTCCCCGACGCGCTCTCCGACAAGGATAGCGACGGGGTGCGCAACGGCTTGGAATATGACCGCGGCAGCAACCCGTCATTCGATGACCACTTCGACGACATGTTCATGCCCGGCGACGGACTTTGGAATGCCGGTGACGCGGCACGACGCATGGCTTGGAATCCAGAGATCGGACGCTGGGAATTTCCTGTTTTTGGTGCGATTACCGGGGCATCGCGCACGGCGGAGCTCAAGTTTTCTTTGTCCACTTACACTGCGGGCACCTGGGGATGGGGAAGCACGCCGAGCCCCGGGCAGGCAGTGCGCTGGGCCAACGGAAATGTGGCTATCGCGCTCGCCGGCCGTCGATGGCATCTCGTGCGCTTCGAGGAATACTCGGCGCGTTACGAGACCGTCGAGTTGTCCGCGACCGATAGCGATCGGGACGGGCTCCCTGATGACTGGGAACGGACCATCGGCCTTTCGAATGCGGCTCAGGACTCCGATGGTGACGGCTGGTCCAACCTCAACGAATTCGTGCGTGGTTCGAATCCCCGTTCAGCGGATCCAACGCCCAAGCGCATGACCGTGACCGGCAACAACGACGCACTTACGGTTCCCCACTGGCGACCCGCGGCCAACAACATGACGTGGAGTGATCAACGTCTCCGTTGGGAGTGGTCCGGACTTTTTGGCGCCTCGTCCAACGTTCTCTTCAAATTCTCGCAAGCGACCAACAACACGGACTGGACTGGCGGAAAATCGTGGGGCGTGGGTCCTGTCTCGAACGTCGCGCTTCAAGGAGCGGATGGAAATATCGTGGCAAATGTTGTCGGCAACGCACGATACCTTGTTCACTTCGACGACCAGACCGGCGTTTTCGGATTTATCCGTTATCCCGTCTCCCTCGAGTGGTTGGTGGCGAATGGGTTGGCCGAAATGCCGCGCGATCCTTGGACGGCTGACAATGACAACGATGGCATCGCCAATCTTCAGGAGTATGCTCTGGGCGGGAATCCCAACGCGCGCGACCAGACCGCGATGCCCGGCAGCTTTGTGACCAATGCTGCGGGCGGCAACCGCCTTGTCTTGCGTTGGCTGGAGCGAACCAACAAGGACACGAGCCTTGTCTATGAACCGCAGGCGTCGACCAATCTCGCAGGCGCAAATTGGACGGCTCTTGTTCCTTCGAACTCCGCCAATACCAACGTCGTCCCGACAGGATACCGGCAGAGGGAGATTTCGGAGCCCATCGAAGGTGCCGGCAAATTCCTTCGTATCAAGGTCAACGGGCCTTGATTTGACACCCCATGCGTCGATTGCCGCGTCCGCTCCGCCGCTACCGGTCGCTCCATGATCCGGGCAAAAAGCCGAGAGGGGCCAAAGACGGATGGATCGGGGTGATCGTCGAACGGGACAATCCGAACGATCGTCGTTCGCCGGGGACAATGTATGTTTACGGGAAGCAGGGTTATCTCGGCGACTTCCGCACCAATGAGAATGGGTTCATGGGCAACACACGGGGCATTCCGCTCGGCCACTACACGCTGCAACCCAAGAGCAAAAGCGGAGCGAACTGGCCGGCGCAAACACCCGCCATCACCGGGCCGGGTCAGCCGGTCGGCAAGCCGGGGCCTGGTTACAAAGCCGATGCCATCTTGCTTCATCCCGAGGGTCCGCGGGGAGTTCCCGACTCGCGATCCTGTATCACGACCAATGCCGAAGGCTTCCGCCGTGTCATGCACATCATGCACCAGGCACCGGACTCCACCGTGCCTCTTATCGTGGCATAGCTTTCTTCTGGAGGGCGGCCGTCCCTGGCCGCCGCTCATCCTGTGCGCGGCTCGCAGGGACGCTCGACCTCCATGAGTTGACAGCGACCTTCGCCCCCACCATAGTCCGCCCTCCTTTTTGGTACCCGCATGGAAAATATCCGCAACGTCGCCATCATTGCCCACGTCGACCATGGCAAGACCACCCTCGTCGACCAATTGCTCCGTCAGTCCGGCACCTTCCAAGCCCATGAAAAGCTCGAGGAGCGGGTCATGGACTCGATGGATCTCGAAAAAGAGAAGGGGATCACCATCCGGGCCAAGAACGCCTCGCTCAAGTGGGACAAATACCAGATCAACATCGTCGACACCCCGGGCCACGCCGACTTCGGAGGCGAGGTCGAACGCATCATGAAAATGGTCGATGGAGTCCTGCTCGTCGTCGACGCTTATGAAGGCCCGCAGGCCCAGACCAAATTCGTCCTGCGCAAGGCGATGGAAAACGGCCTCAAGCCGGTCGTGGTCATCAACAAGATCGACCGCGACAACGCCCGCCCGCACAAGGTTCTCGATATGGTCTTCGAGCTCTTCCTCGAACTCAACGCGACCGACGAGCAGCTCGACTTCCCGCACATCTACGCCAGCGCCAAGGCCGGCTTCGCCAAACGCGAACTCGTCGACCCGAGCGACACCATGGTGCCGCTCTACGAGGCCATCGCCTGGCATATCCCGGCGCCAAAAAAATCCGACACCGACTATTTCCAGATGCTCGTGTCGAACCTCGACTACAGCGACTACCTCGGACGTATCGCTTACGGCCGCGTCATCAGCGGCTCGGTCAAGGTTGGCCAAAGTATCGTCTGTATCCACGCCGACGGACGCAAGGAGCGCGCCAATGTGACGGCGATCTTCGGGCATCAAGGCTTGGAAAAAGTCAAAATCGAGTCCGCGTCCGAGGGTGACATCATCGGTCTGGCCGGCTTCGAGGACGTCTTCATCGGCGAAACGCTGGTCGACAACGAAGAGCGCGAAGCGCTGCCCTTCATCCAGATCGACCCGCCGACGATCAGCATGCGGATCTGCGTCAACGACTCGCCGCTGGCCGGACGCGAAGGCAAGCTTCTTACCGCGCGCCAGATCAAAGACCGTCTCATCCGCGAGACCCGCACCAACGTCTCGCTGCAGGTGTCCGAGACGGAAACCGCCGGCCAGTTCGAAGTCAAAGCCCGCGGCGAAATGCAGATCGCCATCCTTGTCGAACAGATGCGCCGCGAAGGCTTCGAGTTGCTCGTCTCGCGTCCCGAGGTGATTTTCCAGCGCGCTGCCGACGGCTCTCTCCTCGAGCCGATGGAAACACTCTATGTCGATGTTCCGCCGGACAATCTCGGTGACATCCTGCAGGCCCTGGCCGTGCGCAAGGCGGACATCGCCAACATGGAACACCATCCGCACAGCGTGCTGGTGCAGGCCACCATACCGACGCGCGGTATCATCGGTTTGGAGACCGATCTGGTCAATGCGACCAAGGGTCTCGGCACGATGAGCCATTTGTTCAAGGAATACGGACCGCACAAAGGCGAGATCCCGAGCCGCGGCAAAGGCGTGCTCATTTCCATGGAGGGCGGGATAAGCATGGCCTACGCGCTCGACACCATCCAGGAACGCGGCCGTCTCTTCATCGGACCGCAGGAGGAAATCTACGAGGGAATGATCATTGGCGAGAACGCCCGTCCTGACGATCTGCCGGTCAATCCCTGCAAAGCGAAAAAGCTGACCAACATGCGCAGCCAAGGCGACGGCAAGGGCATCCAGCTGGCCCCGCCGGTGCAGATGACCCTCGAGCGCTCGCTCGAATACATTGCCCCCGACGAATACGTCGAAGTGACGCCGAAGACGCTGCGCCTGCGTAAAAAGCTCCTCGACGCCACCGCGCGCAAGCGCGCCGCGTCGAAGACGGGGGCTTGATAAAGTAGCAGCGGCGTCCCCGCCGCTTATCGGAAACGGTTCAAGCGGCAAATGCCGCTTCTACTTTTTCCCGGACATGCTGAAATCCCCGGCATGCCCGCGCTGGAACAAAAGCTGAAAGACGTGTTCGGCTACGACACGTTCCGCCCACACCAGCGCGAAATCGCCGAGTCGTTCCTCGCCGGACGCGACACCTTGGCCATCCTGCCGACCGGGGCGGGCAAGAGCCTGTGCTACCAATTGCCGGCCATCGTGCGTGACGGGCTGACCGTCGTGGTCTCGCCGCTCATCGCCTTGATGAAAGATCAGGTGGACCAACTCACCGCCAGCGGCGTGGCGGCGACTTTCCTCAATTCCACGCTCGATACAGCCGAGGCGAAAAAGCGTTTCGCCAAACTTTACGCCGGGGAATACCGCCTCCTCTACCTCGCGCCCGAACGTCTCATGCTTCCGGAGTTTTTCGCCAAGCTCAGCGAGTGGGGGATGCAGGCTCTGGCCGTCGACGAAGCGCACTGCATCAGCGAATGGGGTCACGACTTCCGTCCGGAATACCGGCGCCTGCGCGAGGTGCGGGAAACTTTCCGGGACATTCCGCTGCTGGCCCTGACCGCCACCGCTACGCCGCGGGTGCGCGAGGACATCCGGACGCAACTCGAGTTGCGCGATCCGGAAATTTTCATCGCGAGCTTCAACCGTCCGAACCTCACCTACCGCGTGGTTCCGAAGGCCAAGGTCGCGGCCCAGGTGGTGAAATTCGTCCGCGAGCGCGAGGATGAAGCGGGCATTGTCTACGCGCAATCGCGCCGTGCCGCCGAGTCCCTCGCCGCTGCCCTGTGCGAAGCCGGCATCAAAGCGGCGCCTTACCACGCGGGACTCGAGGCCGACGAACGCTCGAGGAACCAGGAGGCGTTCCTGCGCGACGATGTTCAGGTGGTCTGCGCCACCATCGCCTTCGGCATGGGGATCAACAAACCGAACGTGCGCTTCGTTATCCACGCCGACCTGCCCAAGAATGTGGAGAGCTACTATCAGGAAACCGGGCGCGCCGGGCGCGACAGTTTGCCTTCCGAGTGCCTGCTTCTTTATTCCCGCGGCGACGTGGTCAAATACCTGCGCTTTTTCGACGAGATCACCGACCGGCAGGCGCGCAACGAAGCCCGGACGCAACTCGAGAAGATGACCCACTTTGCCGAGGACGAACGCTGCCGCCGCGTGGCGCTTCTCGGGTATTTCGGAGAGCAATGGACCGAGGACAATTGCGGGGCCTGCGACCAATGCCTCGCCCCGCGCGAAAAATGGGACGCCACCACCGACGTGCAGAAGCTGCTCAGTTGCGTGGTGCGGTTGCGTCAGAAGAGCGGGTTCAGCACCGGCTTGCAGCACGCGGTGGAAGTGCTGACCGGCGGAAAATCGGAAAAAATCCTGCGTTGGGGCCACGATTCCGTGACCACTTACGGCGTTGGGAGCGACCAACCGCGGGCTTATTGGGTCGATCTCGGACGCCAGTTGTTGCGGCTCGGTCTGCTCGAGGCCACGGAGGACAAATTCACCACCATCAGCGTGACCGCCCGCGGGTTGGAAGTGCTGCGCGACCGGACGCCGGTGCAGTTGACGCGTCCGATGGTCATGCCGGCGAAAGACAAGAGCCCCGGCGGCGCGAGAAAACGCCGTCCGCGTGCGGGCGAGGTGGAATGCGACGAGGGCTTGTTCGAAGTCCTGCGCAAACTGCGCGCCGAGTTGGCTCGGTCGCGCAATGTGCCGCCTTATGTCGTTTTTTCCGATGCGACGCTTCGTCACATGGCCCGGGATTATCCGCGGGACGAAGTGTCGATGCTGCAAGTGCCCGGGGTGGGGGAACGGAAGCTGTCCGATTACGGGCAAGTCTTCCTCGCGGCCATCGGCGGATGGCTATCGACCAAGCCGCAACTGCAGTTTTCGGGGGAATAATTCGCTTTGTGGAGGGCTAGCGTCCCCGCGAGCCGCGGCGGCAGGGGACGGCCGCCCTCCAAGGTTTTCTTCTTCTCGACACAGATGGCAGGATCTGTTTTCTCAACGCGCATGTCGAACGATGTCGGTCAGTTGCTTTTGGTCGGGGTGCCCGGGACGGAATTGGACGCCGAAACGGCGGCCATGCTGCGGCGGGTGC
Source organism: Chthoniobacterales bacterium (assembly GCA_044355525.1). Classification (GTDB taxonomy): domain Bacteria; phylum Verrucomicrobiota; class Verrucomicrobiia; order Chthoniobacterales; family JACTMZ01; genus JACTMZ01. Next base: position 4,988 of record JBIKXZ010000032.1, on the reverse strand, counting down.
AGCCGGGCGGGTTCATTCTTTTCGGACGCAACATCCAGGCGCCGGAGCAATTGCGGAAGCTGATCGACGACCTGCGCGATCTCTCGGACGTCGAACCGGTCATCACCATCGACCAGGAGGGCGGACGCGTCTCGCGTCTGCGCCTCATCGGCGAGGAACCGCCCAACGCGCAGCAATTGCGCGACCGCGGGAATCCGGAACTGGTGCGGCGGCACGGGGAACTGACCGCAAAGCTTTTGCTGCTCTTCGGTTTCAACCTCGATCTCTGCCCGGTGCTGGATCTTTCCTTCGACGACGAGGCGGACAATTCGCTGCGCGGACGCTGCTATGGAAAGACGGTGGAGCAGGTCATTGCCTTGGCGGGGGAATTCAACACGGCCCTGCGCGCCGGCGGTGTCTTGAGCTGCGGCAAACATTTTCCCGGCTACGCGGCTGCGGTGGAAGATCCGCACCATTCGTTTCCGGTCATCGAGCGCGACCGCGCCGCCATGGAGGCGAACGAGCTGGCCGTGTTTCGTCATTTTGCCCCACTCGTCGACAGCATGATGATCGGGCATATCCACTACGGCTCGCTCGATCCGGAAATGCGTCCGGCCTCGCTCTCGCCCGTCATGATCAACGGCCTGCTGCGTCAGGAAATGGGTTTCGACGGATTGGTCATGACCGATGACCTTGATATGGGCGCCATCCTCAACACGACGTCCTTCGACGACATGCTTTCGCTCGGACTGGCCGCGGGGAACGACCTCCTCATGATCTGCCATCGCGTCGACATGCTCGACCAAGCGCGGGTCGTGCTCGAGAAGCAACCGGAGTCCGTGCGCGAACCGGCCCTGCGCCGCGTGTCGGATTTCAAAAAGAAGATGGCGGCGCCGACCGCCTTTTCCCTCGCCGAGTTCGACGCGATCAACCGCGACATCTGGGACCTGCGCGTGGCCACGCTGGGCGAGGAGAAGGCGCGCGAGAAGAGCGTCGAGGACGGCAAGCGTTCGCCGGTCGAACTGTATTAGGAGAGTTGAGGGATGAGGGATGAGAGTTAAGGGATTTTCTGTAGCCGCGGCACTCTGTGCCGCGCGGGCGTGGGGAAACGCGGCACAGAGTGCCGCGGCTACAGGAGCGAAATGATCTCGCTACCGCTCGTCGACTGGATGGTGCTCGGCGTTTATTTCGCCGCGATGCTCGGGGTGGGACTTTATTTTTACCGCTCGGGGCAGAGTTCGACTGCGGATGGATTCACCAAAGCAGACGGCGTGGCGCCCGGTTGGGTTGTCGCGCTTTCCATCCTCGCCACCTACGTTAGCAGCATCAGTTTTCTCGCGCTACCCGGACGCGCCTTCGCAGGGAATTGGAATGCGTTCGTCTTCAGTCTTTCGTTGCCGCTCGCGGTCTGGGTCGCGGCGCGCTGGTTTGTTCCGTATTACCGCGCGACCGGCGAGGTCTCGGCTTACAGCCATCTCGAAACGCGGTTCGGTCCGTGGGCGCGCGTCTACGCCGGTGTGTGTTATTTGCTCACGCAACTGGCGCGCATGGGATCGGTCATGTTCCTCATGGCTCTTCCGCTGCACCTCCTCCTCGGATGGGAAATGCACTGGGTCATCATTCTGACCGGTGTGTCGGTCATCATTTACACCATGCTCGGCGGCATTGTTGCCGTGATGTGGAGCGATGCGGTGCAGGCCATCATTCTCATGGCCGGCGCGCTGCTCTGTCTCATTCTTTTGTTCGCGGGGTTGCCCGGCGGATGGTCCGGGGGTTTGGATTACGCGGTTTCCCACGACAAATTTTCCCTCGGCAGTTTCGGTCCGTCCCTCGGTGAATCGACCTTCTGGGTCGTGCTGGCCTACGGACTGGTCATCAACCTGCAAAACTTCGGCATCGACCAAAATTACGTGCAGCGCTACGTCGCCGCGCGCTCGGAGACCGCGGCGAGGCGCAGCTTGTGGGTCGGTGGTCTGCTTTACCTTCCGGTCTCGGCCATCTTTTTCCTCATCGGCACAGGGCTTTTCGTTTTCTATAGCACGCAACCGGACTTGCTGCCGCCGAATCTGCAAGGCGAGGGGAATGCCGACCGCATCTTGCCCTATTTCATCCTCACCGAGTTGCCGCCCGGCGCAAAAGGGCTTCTCCTCGCCGCCATTTTTTCCGCGGCGATGAGCACGATTTCCACGAGTTTGAATTCTTCGGCCACCTTGCTGCTCACCGATTGGTATCAGCGTTTTTTCCGTCCGCAGGCCACCGATCGCGAGGCGATGCGTGTGCTGCATTTGGCTTCTTTGGTCTGGGGCATCCTGGGAACGGGTGTGGCCTTGGCCATGATCGGAGTGAAAGCCGCGCTCGATGCCTGGTGGACCATGTCCGGCATTTTTGCTGGCGGGATGCTCGGGTTGTTTCTGCTCGGCCTGATTTCCAAGCGTGCCGGCAATCCGGCGGCGGTTACGGCCGTGGTTGCAGGGGTGCTGGTTATTCTTTGGATGACGCTGACGCCTGGGGCGGCTGCTTGGCCGGAGCATTTGCAAAGCCCCTTCCACAGTTTCATGACCGTGGTGGTGGGGACGCTGGTGATTCTTCTGGTCGGGCTGGGGGTGAGTGCTCTGAAGAGTAGAAGCGGCGTCCCCGCCGCTTGACCTGGTAGATAAGCGGCGGGGACACCGCTTTTACGTTTCCGGACAGACTCTGGGGGCCATTTTTGTGCGGTTTCCCTGCGTAATTCGCGCTTGAGTCCGAGTATTAGGCCAGCTTATAAGAAGCGTTCTGCCGCGAGTTCGCGCTTGCGGCTTTTTTGATGCCCATGAGCCTCTTTCTTCCGATTGCCGCCGACATTCCGCTTTATGCGGACAAGCTCCTGTTGGAGATCGATTGGCTGACCAACTCGATCCTCGTCTCGCTCATCGTTGTCGGCATCGTCTTCTTCTTTGCCCGCCGCGCGACCAAAGAAGTGAAGCTTGTGCCGGACGGTCCGCAGAACGCTTTCGAGGCCATCGTCGAAACCCTCTACGACACGATGGAGGAAATCGTCGGGCCGCACATGGTGACCAAGGTCTTCTCCCTGCTGGCCACGCTTTTCCTTTTTATCCTCGTCTCCAACTGGTTTGCCCTCGTCCCCGGCGTCGGTTCGATCGGTTTCGGTGAGCGCACGGGATTCCTCACCGTCCCGAACATCGAGGTTCCCATCCTTCGTCCGACCACGGCCGACCTGAACATGACCTTGGCCATGGCCCTCGTCTTCATGGTGCTCTGGCTCTACTGGTCCATCCAAGAAATGGGCGTCGGCGGCTTCCTCAAGCACATGTTCGGCGTTAAGGGTGGACTCAAGGGCTTCATGGCCGTTGTCCTCATGCCGATTTTCTTCATGGTCGGGGTGATCGAAGTCGTCTCCATCGCTTTCCGTCCGGTTTCCCTTTCGCTCCGTCTTTTCGGCAACGTCTTCGCCGGCGAGAACCTCCTTGTCACCATGCTGACGCTGGGCAAGAAGCTCGGTCTGCCCGATTTCGTCGCCTACATCTCCAGCATCATCCTCCCGCTTCCCTTTTACTTCCTCGAACTGTTGATCGGACTGCTCCAAGCCATGGTTTTTACCCTGCTTTGCGCGGTTTACATCACGCTCTCGACGACCCACGACGAGGAGGAAGCGCACTGACCCTTTCCCGCCGTGACCATGCCCAGAGCGTGGGCGGCGTGAACCAACAACAACACACGAAATAATATGATCACACCCATCATCGCAGAAGCCGCGGCAGCCGCCTCGGGCATCTCCGGAAGTTTCACCCTCGCCATCGCCGGCGCCGGGGCCGCCATCGGCATCGGCATGGTCGGCGCCAAGGCCGTCGAGGCCGTGGGCCGCAACCCCGGGGCGTTCGGCAAGGTGCTGACGCTGGGCATCATCGGAATGGCGCTGGCCGAAGCTATCGCCATTTACGCCCTGATCCTCGCGTTCGGCGGACGCTAACCGTTGTCCGGGCCGCCCCGCGAGGGGCGGCCCGCTTCCGCGAAAACCGCGCACCATGCAGATTCTCGAACAACTTTTCAGCCAGTTCGGCGTGACGTGGCCGAAGTTCATCGCGCAGACGATCATTTTCATCGTCGTCTACTGGTTCCTCAACAAGTTCGCCTTCGGCCCGATCGTCAACGTGCTGGCCGAACGCCGCCGCCGCATTGCCGAGGCGCAAGACAACGCGGAAAAAGTGAAACAGCAGCTGGCCGAAGCCGAAGCCCGCTACAAGGAGATCCTCTCCAAGGCCGACCACGAGGCCAAAGCCCTCATCGACGAGGCCCGCGCCAGCGCCGAAGCGGTGCGCGAGAAACGCGTGCAGGAAGCCATCGCCGAAGCCGAGGGCGTCATCCGCAAAGCCCACGAATCGATCGAGCAGGACCGCCGCAAAATGGAAGCCGACGTCAAGACCGCCATGGTCGGACTCGTCGCCGCCACCACGGCGAAAGTCACCGGCAAGGTCCTCACGGCCGACGACCAGAAACGCCTCAACGACGAGACGATCAAAGAAATCGCTGCATGAAATCGCCCCGCGAAGCCCGCAAGACCGCCCGTTCGCTCTTCCGCGCCTGCCTTTCCGGCGGACGTCTTGACGCGACGCGCGTCCGTGCCGTGACCGACACGATCGCCACGGAAAAACCACGCGGCTACCTCGCGATCCTGCAGGTCCTTTCCCGCCTCGTCCGGCTCGAACTGGAGCGCCGCCACGTTGTCATTGAAAGCGCCGCGCCGCTCACCGAATCCGAAACGAACAACCTCCGCGCCGACATCATCCGCACCCACGGCGACGACCTCACCTTCGACACGACCGTGCGCCCCGACCTGATCGGCGGTCTGCGCGTCCGTGTCGGCAGCGATGTGTGGGACGGCAGTGTCCGCGCCCGCCTCGAAGCTTTGCCCGTTTAACCCATTTAGAAAACCAAGCCCAATGAGCACACTTGTCCAAGAAATCGAATCGAAGATCAAAGGCCTGCAGTCCGGCGCCGCCCACACCAACACC
>JBIKXZ010000150.1:0-5818 GCA_044355525.1 Chthoniobacterales bacterium | reverse complement strand
GGTGTTGAGGCCGACCGCTTCGAAAATCTGCGCGCCGCGGTAGCTCTGGATGGTCGAGATGCCCATCTTGGACATCGTTTTGACAATGCCTTTCACCGCGGCTTTGACGTAGTGCTTGATCGCTTTCGAGACGTCGATGCCGGTGAGGTTTTGGCGACGGATGATGTCCTCGATCGATTCGAAGACGAGATACGGATTGACCGCGCCCGCGCCATAACCGGTGAGCAGGGCGAAGTGGTGCACTTCGCGAGGCTCGCCCGACTCGAGGACAAGGCCTACCTGCGTGCGCGTGCCATTGGCCACGAGATGGTGATGCAGACCGGACATGGCGAGGAGCGCGGGGATGGCCGCTTTGTCTTCGCTGATGCCGCGGTCGGAAATGATGAGGATGTTCACGCCGTCGGCTATGGCTTTGTCGGCGTCCTTGAAAAGTTCGTTCAGCGCTTTCTCCAGCGCCGGTCCCCCACCCGCCACGTCGTAGAGGATGGGTAGCGTGATTGACTTGAAGCCCGGCCGGTCGAGCGCGCGGAGTTTTTCCAGTTCCTCGTTGGTGATGACCGGCGAGGTCAGCTGGATCTGGCGACAGCTTTGCGGCGTGGGTTCGAGGAGATTGCCCTCCGAACCGAGCGTGGTGATCGTCGAAGTGACGATTTCCTCGCGGATCGAGTCGATCGGCGGGTTCGTGACCTGGGCGAAGAGTTGCTTGAAGTAGTTGTAGAGGAGCTTGGGCTTGTCGGAGAGCGCGGCGAGTGGCGCGTCATTGCCCATTGAACCGATCGGCTCGACGGCCGTCTTGGCCATCGGGGCGATAATGAGGTTGAGGTCCTCCTGGGTGTAGCCGAAGGCGAACTGGCGCGTGGTGACCGTGTCGTGGTCGGGATGCGCGGACTCCTTGCCGGCAGGCAGGTCCTCCATTTTGACCAGATTGTCTTCGAGCCACTGGCCGTAAGGATGTTCCTTGGCGAGCGACGCCTTGATCTCCTCGTCGGAAATGATGCGACCTTCCTTCGTGTCGACGAGGAAGATGCGGCCAGGTTGGAGGCGGCCTTTCTGCGCCACGCGTTCGGGTTCGATGTCGAGCACGCCGACTTCGGAAGCCATAATGACAAGATCGTCCTTGGTCACGTAGTAACGGCAGGGACGCAGGCCATTGCGGTCGAGAACGGCGCCAATTTGCGTGCCGTCGGTGAAAGCCACTGCAGCCGGACCATCCCACGGCTCCATGAGCGAGGCGTGGTATTCGTAGAAATCCCGGAGATCTTTCGGCATGGTGCCGTGGTTGGCCCACGGCTCGGGGATCATCATGACCGCGGCGTGCGCGAGCGGACGGCCCGAAAGGACGAGGAATTCGAAGCAGTTATCGAACATGGCCGAGTCGCTGCCGTCCTGGTGAACGATGGGCTTGAGTTGCTCGATGTCCTCGCCGAAGAGCGGCGAAGCGAACTGCGACTCGCGGGCGTGCATCCAGTTGACATTGCCGCGCAGGGTGTTGATCTCACCGTTGTGCGCCACGTAGCGGTAAGGATGCGCGCGGTCCCAACTCGGGAAGGTGTTCGTGCTGAAGCGCGAGTGGACCAGGGCGAGCGCGCTCTCCATCCGCGGGTCGGACAGGTCGGGGTAAAATTCCGCGACCTGCGCCGTGGTCAGCATGCCTTTGAAGACGATGGTGCGGGACGAGAAGCTCGGGATGTAGAAGAAGCTCCCGCCCGGCGCGCCGGCATAACGGACCTCGTTGAAAAGCCGGTGACGGATAACGTAGAGCTTCCGCTCGAAAGCGAGGTCGTCCTTGATCGCCGGGTTGCGTCCGACGAAGGCCATACGGACGAAAGGTTCTTCGGACTTGGCCGTCTCCCCGAGCGTTGAGTTGTCGGTCGGCACGGTGCGCCAACCGAGGAACTTTTGTCCCTCGGCGCGGACGACCTGTTCGAAGCGCTCCTCGATTTTTTGGCGCAGCTGTTTGTCCGGCGGCAGGAAGACCATGGCCACGCCGTAGTGGCCGGCGGGCGGCAGATCGATGTGCTCCTCCTTGGTCACGGCCCGGAGGAATTTGTCCGGCATCTGGATGAGGATGCCGGCGCCGTCGCCCGTGTTTTCCTCAAACCCGCAGGCTCCACGGTGCTCGAGATTGACCAGAATCTGCAGGCCCTGCTCGACGATTTCGTGCGACTTCACGCCCTTCATGTTGGCAACGAAGCCGACCCCGCAGGATTCGTGCTCGAATTGCGGGTCGTAAAGTCCTTGGCGTGCGGGTCTTTTCATGGGCTTGGTCGGTCGGGACCGGACGGATCGGATAATTTAAGTATTTCGGCGGCAGGGGCAAAGAAAAATTGGCCCTTCCGCTTCTGGAAAAGCAACGTCCGTGCCAAGTCCGGCGGACGCGATTCAGCGGCGTTTGGCCGGGACCCTTTTGGCGGGGCGTTTTCCGCCGCGGGTGCGGCGACGTTTTTCCGACTCGGGCCGCGCGCGGAGTTCGAGGATGAGCGGGAGTCCGGGGTATTCGCGGACGCGGCGCAACTGCGCGGCGAGGTAGGTCTCGTAGGTCGGGGAAAGCAGGCCGGGCGCGTTGACGAAGAGAAGGAATTTGACCGGTGCGAAGGGACGCGGCGCGGTTTCCTCGAGTTGCGTGGCGTAGAAAACCTTGAGGCGACGCGTGCCCTTCATCGGCGGCGGATGCAAGGTCATGGCCTCGCGGATGACGCGGTTCAATTCGCCCGTGCCGAGGCGGCGTGTGGCGTGTTGGCGGACTTTTTCCAGCGTGGTGCCGAGACGTTTGAGATTGTCGCCGGTCTTGGCCGAGAGCAGGACCATCGGCGCGTAGGGAAGGAAGAAGAGCTGCGAGTGCCATGCTTGGAGTTGCTCCTTGAGTCCGTCGCGGCGCTTGGACTCCGCGGGCAAGAGATCGGCCTTGTTCACCGCCACGACGACCGCTTTGCGGGCTTTTTGCACGAGTCCGGCGATGCGTTTGTCCTGTTCGGTCACTCCGGTCTGTGCGTCGATGACCAGCACGCAGACATCGGCCATACGGATCGCCTCCTCCGAACGCATGACACTGAAGACTTCGACCGAGGTGTTGTGCCTGGAGCGGTGGCGAATTCCCGCCGTGTCTAGGAGCAGGTAGTGGTGACCGCCCAATTCGCACGGAACCTCGAGCGCGTCGCGCGTCGTGCCGGCGATATCGCTGACAATCGCCCGTTCGCTGCCGAGCAAGGCATTGGTGAGCGAGGATTTGCCGACATTGGGACGTCCGATGATGACGATGCGGGGCGGAATCTTGGCCTCGGGCAGCTCCGTGTCTTGTTCGCGCGCACCGAAAGCCGTTTCGATCGCCTCAAGGAGATCGTCTGTCCCGCGCCCATGCACGGCGCTCACACCGACCACGGCGGGGAACCCGAGCTTCAGGAACTCGGCCTCGAGATCGTCGTGCTTCGGGTTGTCGAGTTTGTTGACCACGAGGACGACCGGACGCGAGGCGCGGCGGAGTTTGCCGGCCAACTCGGTATCGAGAGGCAGCAACCCGTCTTTGCCGTCGACCACGAAAAGCACGACATCGGCGCCCTCGAGCGCGTCATCCGCCGCACGGTGCGTCGCCTCGGCGAAATCCGGATCCGGCGCGGCGCCGATGCCGCCGGTGTCGACAATACCGAAAGGCACGGGACCGAGTTGGCAGACTGCCTCGATGCGGTCGCGCGTCACGCCGGGCTGGTCGTGCACGATGGAAATGCGGCGCCCGGCCAGACGGTTGAAGAGGGCGGACTTCCCGACATTGGGACGCCCCACAAGAACGGCCTTTTTCATTCCGCTTTGGCCGCGCCGCCCATCGCGTTCATGCCGCGCCACATATAGCCGAGTCCGCTCAGCAAAGTGAACAGACCCGCGGCCCAGACGATCCATTGCTGCTCGGGTATCTGCAGCAAAACCCAGGCCACCGCGGCCATCTGCAATGCGGTGGCGATTTTGCCGAGGATGCTCGGACGCACTTCCACGTCGCCGGTGAAAAACTTGAGCAGTCCGCAACCGACGAGGATGACCACGTCGCGCGCAATGACAATCACGGGGAACCAGAGCGGCAGGCTGACCGGCCACGGGTAAAGGCTCAGCGTGATGATGGCGGTGAGGAGGAGGCCCTTGTCGGCGATGGGATCGAGGACCACGCCGAGGGCGCTGCGCTGGTTGAAACGGCGCGCGATCCAGCCGTCGAGACCGTCACTGGCCGCCGCGATGACAAAGGCCGCCACCGCCGCCCAACGCAGCCACTCCTGCGGCGCACCCTCGCGCACGCCCGCCGAATAATACACGGCGAAGACAACAAACACCGGGATGAGCAGAATTCGCACCAGCGTGATTTGATTGGCCACCGTCATCGATGTGGAGCGTGCCGGTCCGGCCCTCGGCGCGCAACAGATTCTTCCTGCATTTTCCGGTGGTGGCGGTCAGGATGCCATCACGTGCAATGACCGCCCCCCTGCTCCATTGCCGCGATCTGCAATGCATGCGCCCGCTCTGGCGCGAAGGCGCGTCGCACGTGCGCGGGGTGAACGCGGAATTCGCGGCCGGACATTTCCACGCCATCTGCGGATCCGAGGGCTGCGGCAAAAATCTGCTACTCCATTTGCTCGGACTGCTCGAACAACCCGACGCCGGCGAGGTTTGGGTCGGCGAGACCGAGGCGACGAATTTGCCGGCCGCCGAACGCGACACGTTGCGCCTGCGCAAGTTCGGCTTTCTTTTCCCCGCCTGCGCGCTTCTTCCGTCCTTGAGCGTGCTGGAGAATATCGCCTTCCCCGTGCTCAAGGCCGGCGGCACGACCGAGGCCGAGCAAGCCGAGCACACTTTGTTCGCGCTGCAATTCTGCGGCTTGGAAAACGAAGCCGAACAGGCCGTCGGCCGGCTCGCGCCCGGGCGCCAAGCGGTGGCCGCCTTCGCCCGCGCCATCATTCACCGTCCGCCGCTCATGCTGGCCGAATCCCCGGCCGCCGAGGAAATCCTCGTTCCCCTCGCCCGCCGCGCGGTGGACGAACTCGGTCTGACCGTGGTTTGGGGTGCGCGCCATGACGGACCGGCTGTGCGCGCCGCGGACCGCACGCTGCACATGGCCGAAGGACGCATCGCCTCCGCGTGAATCCGCTCCTGCCGCCTGCGCATCTCGAGGCCGCCGCCATCGTGTGCGCGAGCAAATCGAGTTTCGTTCCCGCCTTCCGCCTGTTGCCCGCGGACCGGCGGCGGGATCTGGAAACGTTCTACGCATTCTGCCGTATGGCCGATGACATCGCGGATGCCGGGAATCATCCGACCGGACATCGCTCCGAGGCCCTCGAGGCATGGCGCAAAGGTTTCCGCGATGCGAACATGGGCAGTTTGCCGGACAATTTGGCCGAACTCATCCGGCGACGCGGACTCGACCGCCAGCTCTTCCTCGAACTCCTCGACGGAACCGCGACCGATCTCCCCTCGCCCGTGCGGATGGCCACACGGGCCGATCTCGACCTTTACTGTCACCGGGTGGCGGGAACAGTCGGACAATTGTGCCTGCCGATCTTCGGAGCGGACGCGCAGCGGTCCGCCGCCTACGCGGAAATGCTCGGACGCGCGCTGCAATACACCAACATCCTGCGGGACACGGCGTCCGATCTGCAACGAGATCGCATTTACTATCCGCTCGACGAGCTGGCGGCTGCGCGAATCGAAGATTTCCCGCGGGCTGCGGAGTCCTACCTCGGGAATTTCGCGCAGCAGACGGACCGGCTTTTCGACAGAGCCGCCGCGCTCTCGCCGCCCGAAGACCGGCGCGCGCTGAGACCGGCGCGGATCATGGCGTCGA
>JBIKXZ010000031.1:0-18156 GCA_044355525.1 Chthoniobacterales bacterium | reverse complement strand
GCGTGGACACCGTCCCGACCGACGACCAGATCCTTACGCAGATGCGGCAGGCGCAGGCCAATTCACAGCTGCCATCGCCCGTCGTTGAATTCGGCACCACCGTGCAGCAGAGCACGTCCGCACCGCTTCTCCTCTTCTCGCTCTACTCCCCCGACGACACCTTCAACTCGCTGTTCCTGGCCAACTACGCCTACATCAACCTGAATAACGAGTTGTCGCGGCTCCCGGGCCTTTCCAACGTCGCCATCTTCGGCGCCGGCCAATATGCCATGCGCATCTGGGTCACACCCGACCAGCTGGCCAAGCTCGACGTCACCGCGCAGGAAATCATCAACGCGGTCAAGCAGCAGAACCGCGTCAATCCCATTGGCAAAGTCGGGGCCAAACCGGTCCCTTCCGGTCAGGAATTCGCCTACACCGTGATCGGCGAGGGTTATCTCACCACGGTCGAGGAATTCGGCGAGGTCGTGGTGCGGGCCAATGCGGACGGCTCCATCCTCCGCCTCAAAGACGTGGCGCGCATCGAACTCGGCGCGCAGAATTACAATGTCGAGGGCCGCTTCCAAGGCAAGCCGGCCGCCATCATCGCCCTCTACCAGACACCGGGCAGCAACGCGCTCGACGCGGCCCGCGAGGCGCAGCAGCTCATGGCCAAGTTGTCCGAGAGCTTTCCGCCCGGCATGCAATACACCGAGTCGCTCAACACGACGCTGGCCGTCACCGCCGGCATCGAGGAAATCGTGAAGACGCTTTTCGAGGCGCTCCTCCTCGTCATCGTCGTCGTCTTCGTTTTCCTCCAAGGCTGGCGCGCCACGCTCATCCCGCTCCTCGCCGTTCCCGTCTCGCTCATCGGCACCTTCGCCATTTTCCCGCTCCTCGGATTTTCCATCAACACGCTCTCGCTCTTCGGCCTGGTCCTGGCCATCGGTCTCGTCGTCGACGACGCCATCGTGGTGGTCGAAGCCGTCGAGCACCACATCGAGCAGGGAATGAGCCCGCGCGATGCCACGCTCAAGGCCATGCAGGAAGTCTCCGGTCCGGTCGTGGCCATCGCGCTCGTTTTGTCCTCCGTCTTCATCCCGACCATCTTCATCCCTGGCATCACCGGCAGCCTTTACCAGCAATTCGCCGTGACCATCGCGGTCTCGGTCTGCCTTTCGGCTTTCAATGCCTTGACCCTCAGTCCGGCCATTGCCGCGCTCATCCTGCGTCCGAAGGGCGAGAGCCGCGGTTTGCTCGGGGGATTTTACAAATGGTTCAACAACATGTTCGCCAACGCGACGAACAAATACGTCCGCATCTGCGGCGCGGCCATCCGCAAGCTCGTCCTGAGCCTCGGCTTCCTCGGACTGCTCACCGTGGCCGCACTTTTCTTCGGCGGCCGCCTCGCGCCGTCCTTCCTGCCGGAAGAAGACCAGGGTTATTTCTACGCTGCCCTCCAGCTGCCCAACGCCTCGTCGATGGAACGCACCGGGGCCGTGGCCGCGCAGGTCGAGAAGATCCTCATGGAAACGCCCGGGGTGGAATATGTGACCACCGCGGTCGGTTTCAACCTGCTCAGCCAGGTCTACACCACCTACAACGCGTTCTTCTTCGTCACGCTTAAGCCGTGGGGCGAGCGCACCTCGCCGCAGACGCAATACAACAACATCATGCGCCGGGTGAACGCGCAACTCGCCGTGCTGCCGTCCGCCATGGCCTTCGCCTTCTCGCCGCCGGCCATTCCCGGCGTCGGCACCTCGGGCGGGGTGAACTTCATCCTGCAGGACCGCTCGGGCGGCACGGTGGAATTTCTCGCCGAGCAGACCCAGGCCTTCATGGCCGCCGCGTCCAAGCGACCCGAATTGGAGCGACTCAACACCACGTTCCTGCCCTCCGTTCCGCAGCTCAAATTGTCCGTCGACCGCGACAAAGCCCTCGTCGAGGGCGTGGCGATCAACGATGCCTACGATTCGCTGCGCGCTTTCCTCGGCGGAACGATGGTCAATTATTTCAACCGCTTCGGGCTGCAATGGCAGGTCTACGTGCAGGCCGAGGGCGAATACCGCACAGTCATCGACAAAGTGGGGCAATTCTACGTGCGCAACCGCAACGGCGAGAGCGTGCCCATTTCCGGCATCGTGCAAAGCAAGCCGCGCTACGGACCGGAATTCACCATGCGCTTCAACATGTATCGTTCGGCGCAGATCAACGCCAACGCGGCCGAAGGCTACAGCTCGGCGCAGGCCATGGCCGCCATGGAGGAGGTCTTCGCCCAGACCATGCCGAAGGAAATGGGCTTCAATTACCTCGGCATGTCCTTCCAGGAGAAACAGGCCGCCCAAGGCGTTTCGCCCGTGGCCATCTTCGCCCTCGCGCTCGTCTTCGTCTTCCTCATCCTCGCCGCGCAATACGAAAGCTGGTCGCTCCCCTTCAGCGTCCTCCTCGGCACGCCCATCGCCGTCTTCGGCGCCTTCTTCGCGCTGTGGGCGCGCGGCATGGAGAACAATGTTTACGCGCAGATCGGGCTGATCATGCTCATCGGGCTCGCGGCCAAGAACGCCATCCTCATCGTCGAATTCTGCAAATCCGAATACGAGGGCGGCAAAAGCCTTTTCGACGCCGCTCTGGCCGGCGCGCGCGTGCGGTTGCGTCCGATCCTTATGACCGCCTTCGCCTTCATCCTCGGTTGCGTTCCGCTCTGGACCGCCACCGGCTCCGGGGCCATTTCGCGTCAGACCATGGGCACCGCAGTGATCGGCGGCATGAGCGCGGCAACCCTTTTCGCCATCTTCATCATCCCGATGCTTTTTTACGTGGTGGAAAAATTGTCGGGCTCGAAGCCGGGTGAAGGCGGCACGGCAGCCGGCGAAAGCAAGCCGTCCGCTTAGCTTTTTGTCTCTCCCGCCTCTCCCGCACTCTTCTCCGCGGGAGACGGCACGACACTCGCTTCTTCTTCTTGCTCCATTTCCATCATGCGCCGCGCGCTGCGTTCGCCCAGCCATGCGCCGAAGCGGACCCAGCCCGAACCTTGAGCGGCCTCGGCGATTTTGTTGAGGCGTTCGTTGTCTTCGAGTGCGTCCTCAAGTTTCTCCCGCGTGCGGCGCAAAGCGGACGCGTAGCCGGCGAGGTCGAGCGGGTCGTGTCCGTCGAGCAGCGCGGCCCAGTGGGCCGGCACGGTCTGGGCTTCGCGCGAGCGCAGCACTTCGGCGGTCACCGTCTGCACGTCTTCCGCCGGGGCCTGCGAGGCGAGGCGCAGGATGGCTTGTTGGAAAAGGTCCTCGCGGAGTCCGGTCAGGCTGTTCCACGCCGCGCGATGGAAGCTCGCAAGGTTGCGGCGTGTTTCGGGTGACGAAGCCAGCCGGTCGCGCAGGGAGGCAAGAACGGCGGTCTGGGTGTGCAGTAGCTCGGCGGCCGCCTTGGGCGTCGGCTCGCGCTCGACCGGCGGCGGGTAATGCCGCAGCAACGGTTCGTGCACCACGGTGAGCAGCCCCTGCAATCCGGCCAAGAGGACCAGCGCCTGCGCCGGCAGTTGTGCGTCCGCCGGCAGGGGGCTGGTCTCGAGAAAATCGCGGCGGAGAAAAACGTTCGAGATCGGACCGGCGAAATGACCCGTGCCGAGCCAGTCGGCCAGACCCGCGCCGGCACGGCCCGCAGCCCAGAGTCGTTCCAGATGCGCGGCGCGCGGATCGTCGGCTGGAAGATCGCGTCCGCGTCCGTCGACGCCCACGAGGCCGGTTACCGCCATGGCGAGCGGACGCCCCTCGCGCGATTGCCGCAGGGCGGCGAGGCATTTTTCGATCCTTTCCGGCGCATAGGCGTCACCGACTTGCAGGAAAGCGAGGAAGTCGAAGTTGGCCAGGTATTCGGACAAAGCCTCGAGCGCCGAAGTGAGCGGCCCGGGTTCCACCTGCGCGACTTCCACGTGGAGATCCGGGATGACCTCGTGCAGCGATTCCGCTTCCGGACTGGTGCCGTCGTCGAGCAGCACCACGAGATTGGGCGGACGCGTCTGCGTGCCGAGCGAAGCGAGCGACTCGCGGACGCCCGGCAGTTTCGGGAAAAGCGGCACAATCACGGCGACGCTCGAATCCGCGAAAGGAATCTCCGCCGCCACACTGTTATTTTCCGCCTCCGACATGGGCTTCCATTCGTAACGGATCAAGCAGTAGAATTCCACCCGCATTAAATCATGAGCAACCGATCCTTCCCTCCCTTCAGTCTGAGCCGTCTCCTCAAGAAGACCTTCGAGCCCCAACCCGGACAACGTGTCTGCGTCCTCATCGACCTGAAAGACCCGCGCGATATCAAGGATTTCAAATTCCTGCAGGACGCCAGCCTCACCGTGCAGAAGAAAGCACACGATGTTTTCTATCAGGGCCTGAAAAACGGGGTCCTCGACGAACTCGGGCTCAAAGGCGGCGAGATCTACGCCTTCGAAATGACCGGCGGCAGCAATCTCGATCTGCCGGACGAGGCTTTCGCCCCGGACGGACGCCAACTCAGTTTCGAGAAGGACATTTATCCGAACTACGACCTCATCCTCTGCGTTTCGACTTATTCGGCCACCGCGCCGCTGACCGCCTCGGCCAAGCAGCACGGCTTCCGCGGCGCCACGCTCCACGGGGTCAACGACATCATCCTCAGCTCCGGACTGGCCGTCGATTATGACGAAGTCAGCGTCGAGGCCGAAAAATTGCGTCAGGGAATGACCCGCGCCGACTGGGTCGAACTCGACTTCCACCTCGACAATGGCGCCAAGCACACGCTCAAGCTCGACCTCGGCAAACAGGAAGCGCAAAAGAGCCACGGATTGTGCCGCGGCACCGAGCCCGACGTGGCCAATCTTCCCGCCGGCGAAATTTATTACGTTCCGGTCGGCGCCGAGGGCGAGTTCCCCATGAAATACGAGGACGGAACGCTCGGTCTCATGCATGTGGCCGGCGGTCGCATCAAGAAGGCAACGCTGATCAAGGGCAACGCCGCGACGATCGAAGCCCACAACCGCAAGCTGGAGGGCGATCCGGTCACCGGCGAACTCGGCGAACTCGGTTTCGGCACGCAGGTGCTGCCGGTCTCGGGCAAGGACATCCAGGATGAAAAGATCCGCGGCACCTTCCACATCGCCACCGGCCGCAGCGACCATCTCGGCGGCAGCCTCACGCCGGACCGTTTCGCCAACAAGATGAATGCCACCCACGACGACATCCTCTTCTCGCGCGAAAAGACGCCCGAAGTGAAGTCGTCCGAGGTCCGCATCTTCCGCGACCACAAACTGGAAGTCCTCCTCAAGGATTTCCATCCGTCGCCCTACATGGAGAGCCTGCTCGCTTAGCCGGCTCCGCGCTCTTGGCCGGCAACATTTACGAGAGCGACCGTCTGGTCCGCGAATACCTGCTCTTCCATTACGGCGACCCCGACGAGGTTCTGCCTTGGAAGCACGGACCGCGCGAGGCCCTCGGTTTCGCCGCGCGCTGCGTGCGCGAACTGCTCAACTCGTCCGCGGTCGGACGCGATGCCCGCGGCCTCGATGTCGGCTGCGCGGTCGGACGTTCCACCTTCGAGCTGGCCGGCCACTGCCGCGAGGTGATCGGCATCGACTACTCCGCCGCCTTCATTGCGGCCGCGGAAAAGATCCGGACTGCGGGCTCGCTCGACTACACGTTCGCCATCGAAGGCGAACGCACCGCGTCGGCCATCGCCCGCGTGCCGGCAGGGGCCGATTCTGCGCGGGTGAAATTCGAAGTCGGCGATGCCATGACTCTGCGGTCCGACTTGGAAACTTTCGACGTGGTCCTCGCCGCCAATCTCCTGTGCCGCCTGCCCGATCCGCGGGTCTTTCTCGCGCGCGTGCCCGATTTGGTGAAGCCGGGCGGGCAACTCCTGCTGACCACGCCGTTTACGTGGCTGGCGGAGTTCACCCCGCGCGAGAAGTGGATCGGAGGCACGGCGGAAAGTGAAAGCGCCGACGAATTGACGCGTTTGCTCGAGCCGCACTTCGAATTGAAATCCTCCAAGGAAATCCCCTTCCTCATCCGCGAGCACGCGCGCAAATACCAATGGAGCGTGGCTTGGGGCACGCGTTGGGTGAGAAAGTAGAAGCGGCATCCCCACCGCTTCTAACTTATTCCTCCTCCGCGTCCGGCAACTCCAGCGGCTGCGCGGTCGTCTTGGCTCCGAGGGTGCGCAGTTTTTCGGTCTGTCCGATGAGATTGCCGCGTCCTTCACGCAATTTGCCCATGGCCGCATCGTAGCTCTCCTGCATTTGACGGATGCGCAGGCCGACATTTTCCAGATCGCGGCAGAAGGCGACGAATTTGTCGTAAAGTTTTCCGCCCTGTTCGGCGATCTGGCGGGCGAAGCGGTTCTGGTTGTCCTGCTGCCAGAGCTGCGCAACGAGCCGCGCGGTAGCGATGACGTTGGGTGCGGTGACGAGCACCACATTGCGTTCGAGGGCGGCTTCAACAAGATCCGGCGCCGTTTCCAGTGCGGCATGCAGGGCCGGTTCGACAGGGACGAAGAGAAAAACAAAATCCGGCGACTTTAGTCCCGGAAGGGACGCGTAGTCTTTGCCGGCCAGTTGCTTGATATGACGGCGCACCGAGTCGGCGTGCTCCTTGGCCGCAGCGGCGCGTTCCTCTTCGGTTTCCGCACTGCACTGGCGCTCGTAGGCGTTGAGCGAAACTTTGGCGTCGATGACGACCTGACGTCCACCCGGCAAGTCGAGGATGACATCGGGCAAAAGGCGGCGTCCTTCGGCGTTGGTTTCCGCCGTTTGCGTGTGGAAATGCTGTCCGCGCACGAGGCCCGCTTTCTCCAGCACGGACTCGAGGACCATCTCGCCCCAGTTGCCGCGGGTTTTCGACTGACCCTTGAGCGCCTGTGCGAGGTTGCCCGCTTCACGCGACACGGTCTGGTTGAGTTCGCTCAGGCGCCGGACTTCCTCGGTGAGGGCGAAGCGGGCCTCGCTTTCCTTGCCGTAAGCCTCGTGGACCTGCGTGCGGAATTCCTTGAGCCGTTCGGACAATGGTCCGAGCAATTGTTCGAGTTGCAGGCGGTTTTGTTCGGTGAAGCGCTTTGATTTGTCCTCGAGGATGTCGGAGGCGAGGTTCTCGATCTCGGCTTTGAGCGCGACGCGTGATTCCTCAAGTCCGGCGGTCTTCTGTCGTTCGGTGGCCAGATCTGCGGTGAAGATCTGCAACTGCTCGACAAGTTTGCGGCGCTCCTCGTCGAGGTAATGGACTTGCCGCTCGTATTCATCGGCGCGCGAGCGGGCGGCGGCGGCTTCGGTCGCGGCACGGACCGAGCGCAGGTGCCCGAGAAGGAACCCGGCCAGCCCGCCGAAGAGCACGGCGGCGAGGGTATACCAGAGGTATTCGGCGGGCATGGGGATTACTTACCATGCGCGTCCATCGGGGCCAAAGTAGAAGCGGCGGGGACGCCGCTTCTCTACTTTACATCCGCTCCGGGACGTCGACGCCGAGCAGATCGAGGCCTTGCTTGAGGACGCGGGCGGTGGCTTCGCAGAGGACGAGGCGGGAATGTTGGGTCGCGCCTTCGGATTTCAATACCGGACAGGCCTCGTAGAAGGTGTGGAAGGCGTTGGCCGTTTCGAAGAGGTGGTTGGCCAGCAGGTTCGGACGGAATTCGTGGAGCACGAGCGGCACGGTTTCGCCGAATTGGAGGAGCTTCTTGGCCAGGGCCAGTTCGGCCGGCTCGGTGAGGACGACTTCCTGCGCCGGACCGAGTTCCGCGCCGAGTTTGCGGAAGATGGAGCGGACGCGGACGTAGGCATTCTGCAAATACGGCGCGGTGTTGCCCTGCAAGCTGAGCATCTTCGACCACGAAAAGACGTAGTCGGTCATGCGGTGCTGGGAGAGTTCGGCGTATTTGACCGCGCCGAGTCCGACGATGCGCGCGATGTGGGCCTTCTCCTCGGCGGGCAGTCCGGGATTCTTCTCCTCGATCATGGCGCGGGCGCGGGTCACGGCTTCGTCGATCAAGTCGCGCAGCGGGACATTGTCACCCGAGCGCGTCTTCATCAGTTTGTGGTCCTCGCCGAGAATGCTGCCGAAGGCGATGTGTTCGAGCTTGGTCGCCACGCCCATGCGTTGCGCGGCGGCGAAGACCTGCTGGAAGTGAAGTTGCTGCGGGGCGCCCGTGACATACCAGACGGCGTGCGGATCCCAGCGCTCGACGCGGTATTCGATGGTGGCCAGGTCGGTCGTGGCGTAGAGGAATCCGCCGTCGCTTTTGCGGACGAGGCACGGCTTGTCGGTCAGCGCGGGAATGTCGGGGAAGAAAATGCAGGCGGCGCCTTCGCTGATTTGCGCGATGCCGTTGGCGAGAAGTTTGTCGACCAGTGCGGCCAGCGCGGGATCATAAAAACTCTCGCCGAGGCGCTCGTCGAAGCGGACACCGAGCTTCTCGTAGATATCCTCGAACTCGGCCCAGGACAGATCGACAAGTTGCTGCCAGATGGCGCGGTTTTCCGCGTCACCCTGCTGGAGTTTGACCAGCTCCTCGCGCGCGGCTTTGTGCACGGCGGGATCGGTCTGTTCGAGGGCGTTGACCTCGCGGTAAAGGCGCGTCATTTCTGCGATCGGATCGCGCTCCAGCGCGGCGCGATCCAGGAGATGTTTCCAGCCGTAGAGAACCTTGCCGAATTGCGTGCCCCAGTCGCCGAGGTGGTTGTCGGTCACGACTCCATGTCCGGCGAACCGCGCGATGCGGGCCAGCGCGTCGCCGAGGATGGTGCTGCGGATGTGTCCGACATGCATCGGCTTGGCGATGTTGGGAGAACTGAAATCGACGATGATGCGTTGCGGATGCTCGGTTGCCGGCACGCTGCAGCGCGCATCGCCGGCCAGATCACGCAGTTGCTGCGAGACCCATGACGGCTTGAGGCGGAAGTTGAGGAATCCGGGTCCGGCAATTTCGGGTTTTTCGCAAATGTCGCCGGTTTCGAAATACTCCGCGATTTTCGCGGCCAGCTCCCGCGGGTTGGCTTTGGCTTGTTTGGCCAGGACCATGGCGGCGTTGGCCTGATAGTCGCCGAAGCGCGTGTCGGCCGCGGCGGTGACCTCGCCGCGCTCCGGCGGGAGTCCGCACGCGACAAGGGCCGCGTGCAGCCGCTTGGTCAGGACGGCCTGCGGCGTGGCGCTCATTCAGCGCTGGCCGCCGCGGCTGGCGAAAACCTGCAGGATAGACTGCGCGTCGGGCGCGGCGGCGAGTTCCTCGCGCACCGTGCGGTCGTTGAGGAATTTGGCGATGGCCGCCAGGGTGCGCAAGTGGACCTGGAATTGGTCGCGGGGGACGATGAAGAGGACAATGAAGTGGACCAGTTCGTTGTCCAACGAATCAAATTCGATCCCGGCCTTGGAGCGGCCGAAGGCGGCGACGACTTCGGTGACGTGTTCGGATGAAGCGTGCGGTATGGCGATGCCGAAGCCGATGCCGGTGCTCATCGTTTCCTCGCGCTGCTTGAGCGCCGCCAGCACGCTGTCGCGGTCTTGCGGCTCAATACGTTGCGTCGACACGAGCAGGTCCACGATCTCGGTGATCGCCGGCCAACGCTCCGTCGCCTTCATCTCGGGTATGATCTGCCCGACTGTGAGCAAACTCGACAGGGTCATGCGCCTTGAAACGGTCACGTTACCAACGCGACGGGTCATGGCAAGCGTCATTTGGCCATCCGGACGCCGCGACTGACAGCCCGCGCGGCCGGTGATAGAGCTTTCGGCGTGAAAGGTTTGCCGTCCCGACATGCTGCCTGAATTGCGCACGGAAATTCCGGGTCCGCGCTCGCGCCAACTCGCGGCGCGGCTGCGTCAGGTCGAGTCGCGCAATGTCACGCTGATGACCGGAGACTGGCCGGTTTTTTGGGAACGCGCCGAGGGGGTCAATGTGTGGGATGCGGACGGCAACCGGTTCCTTGATTTCACCGCGGGCTTCGGAGTGGCGGGGTTGGGTCATTCACCGGCCCCGGTGCGCGATGCGCTGACCGCGCAGGCCGGACGCCTGCTCCATGCCATGGGCGACGTGCATCCGGCGGAGAGCAAAGTCGAATTGTGCGAACGGCTCGGCGAGTTGACCTTCGGACGCTGGGGGGCGGGCCGCGGCAAGGTCATCCTCGGCAATTCCGGATCCGACGCGATCGAGGCCGCGTTGAAAACCGCCGTGCTGCACAGCGGCAAGCCGGGCGTTCTCGTCTTCGAAGGCGCCTACCACGGGCTCGGCTATGGCGCGCTCGAGGCCTCGGCCTTGGAATTTTTCCGCGCGCCCTTCGCCGCGCAACTCGGACGCTTCGCGGTGTCCGTGCCGTATTCGTATTGCTATCGCTGTCCGTTCGGCCACGGCGGCGGCTTCGCTTTGGAAGGCGGGGAGTTTCCCAATTGCTCCTCCGCCTGCCTCGGGGACGTGGGAAAGCGGATCCGCGCGGAGATCGCGCGCCGCGAAATCGGGGCGATCCTCGTCGAACCCGTGCAGGGGCGTGGCGGGGATATCGTGCCACCGCGCGATTTCCTGCGCTTGCTGCGGCAAATTTGCGACGAGGAAAAAATCCTGCTCATCGCCGACGAGATTTACACGGGATTCAATCGCACCGGCCGTCTCTTCGCCTGCGAGCATTCCGAGGTCGTGCCCGACATCATTTGTCTGGGCAAGGCACTGACGTCCGGTTTCCCGCTGTCCGCCTGCGTCGGCCGCGCCGACGTGATGGACGCATGGCCGGAATCCTCGGGCGAAGCACTGCATACGAGCACGTTCCTCGGCAATCCGCTCGGCTGCGCCATGGCGGTGGCTTCGCTGCGCGAACATGCCAATCCGGAAACCGCGGCCAAGGTGCGTGCGGCCGGACGTCACTTGCGCGCGGCACTGGGAAAAATTTCCTCGCCGCGCATCGGCAATCTGCGCGGGGTGGGTCTGCTCGTCGGGATCGAAATCGTTGATTCCGACGGCGCACCCGATGCAAACACCGCAATCCGCTGCGTGACGGAAGGGCTCAAGCACGGCTTGTTGCTCCTCGCCGGCGGACGCCACGGCAACGTGATCTCGCTCGCCCCGCCGTTCGATCTGGGGCCGGAGGAGTCGGGTTTTCTCGCGTTGCAGTTGGCGGAAGCTTTGGCCTGAGACCGCGTCGCGCTTCAGCCCAAATCCAATGCCGCGGCGATGGTGTTCGGGGAATTGCCTTCGAGGCGGTTGTTGACGAAGGCGTAGCTGGGGCGTGCGGTGGGTTGGGCGACGCTGCGTTGGATGAGGGAGCGCAAGGCGGCGCGGGCCTCTTCGTTTTTTTCTTTGGTTTCGCGGTAAGGTTGGAAGTTATCGACGGCTTGCCGGTAGGCGCGGCCGGGGCGGAGGAGGAAGCGGGCGGCGAAGAAGTCGGCGGTGAAAGAGCCCGGCATGGCCATTTGCTCTTCGACCGGCGGCATTTTCGTCCAACTGTTGAAAACGTGCGCTACGTTGTGCGCGTGGAGGACGTCGAAGTATTCCGCGCGGAGCAACTTCGCGTTGCGCACTTCGACGCCGTATTGCCAGCCGGCCGGGAGCTGACCGAGAAACGCATCGAGTGCGGCGATGAAGTCGCGCAGGCGGGCGAAGTGCGTGGGATAAAAGGCGGAGAATTCGAAGATGAGCACGCCGGTTTTTTTGCGGTGCGGCGAGAGCGGACCGAGGAAGGCGTCGAGGAAAAGTTTGGCGTCGAGGAAATGTTCGTTGTCCTTGCCGGCGCGGTCGCCGAAGCGCTCGAGCTTGGGAAATTTTTTCACCGTGATTTCATCGGTCACCTTGAAGGACAGACGGAATCCGTCCGGCACCTGGGCGCAGAGCTTGCCCAGGTATTTCTCCGAGGGAAACCGGTAGTAGCCGGCGTCGACGCAGACGGATGGGAAAATGTCCGCGTATTCTTCGAGGCATTCGGTCTCGAAGCGTTTGGTCGATAGTTTGCCGCGCGTGAGGTAGCGCTGCTCGTCGTAGATCTGTCCGAGCCAGCCCTCGTATTTCCACGAGGATGTGCCGAGGCAGAGGTTGGCCTCGCGCGCCAGGGTGTGCGTGGCGCGGGAGAGTTCGCGGACGGGGAAGGCCATGCGGCCTCCGGGCTTACATCAACGCGTTGAGCTGGGCCATGAGGTCGGCTTCGCTTTGCAGGCCGACAACTTGTCCATGCACTTCGCCGTTCTTGAAAAATAGCAGCGTCGGAATGGAGGAAACACGGAAGCGGCTGGCCACGCCGGGGGCTTCGTCCACGTTGACTTTGGCCACGAAGGCCTTACCCGCGGTGGCATCGGCAATTTTGTCGAGGACTGGGGCAATCATGCGGCATGGTCCGCACCACGGGGCCCAGAAATCAACGAGGACCGGGGTGGCTCCTTTGTTGATTTCGCTGTCGAAATTGCTGTCGTTGAGATTGAGGATGTTGGCGCTGGCCATGGTTGTCGCGAGGTTTTTGGGGTTGGCGTTTGGTTTTTAGAGGAACATCCAGATCTGGATACCGAGCGCGGCCAGGGCCACGACGGTGGCGGCGATGGCGAGGATGCCGGTGAGGGAATCGGGTGCCGCTTCGGACACTTCGGCCACGGCGGCCGTTTTGATCGCGGCGGCGGGTGCGGCGGCCGAACTGGCGCTGGCCGGGGTGATTTTCATCGTGGCCTGCGGGGCGGGGCGCGCCGGCGGGGTGATTTCGACTTTGGAGGTGCCTTTCTTGGCTTCGACCGAGGAGGCGGTGCCGGCGGGTTTGATTGCCGCGGGGGCGGCGACTGCGGGCTTCGGTGCAACCGAGGCGGGTTTTGGCGGGGCGGCAATGCCGGGTCCCGATGGCGTGCTCGGTTTGGGCGGCATGGCCACGCCGGCCGGCATGGGTGGTTTGGAGACGGCGGGAGCGGAGGGCACGGGCGGCTTCGGAGCGGCCACGAGGCCCGGAGCCGCGGGCGGCTTGGGCACGGCAAGGCCCGAGGGAGCGGAGGGCTTGGGCGCGGCGATCGGTGCGGGCGCGGCGGGTTTCGGAGCGGCCAAGACGGGCGCGGAAGGCATCGGAGGTTTGGGCGCGGCGATGCCGGAAGGAGCGGAAGGCTTCGGCGCAGCCACGGGGGCGGGGACCGCGGGCATGGCGGGTTTCGGCACGGCAACTGCCGGTGCGGAGGGCATGGGTGGCTTCGGCGGAATCGCAGAAGCTTTCGGAGGCAAGGGGGCGGCGACGGGAGCAGCACTAACCGGCTTGGGAGCCGCCGGCACGGCAGCGACCAGAGGCTTCGGGGGGATGGACGGAATGGACGGCGCGGCGGGTGGGGGAGGCATCGAAGGCGCCGAGGGGGCTGCTACGCCGGGCTTGGGCAGGACGGGCATGCTGAAAGGTTTGGGCGGCGGCGGCGGAACGGCGGAGCCGGGCGCGGGCGGTGCGGGCATGGTGGGCGGTGCGCCGGCCACGGTGGGCAATGGCTTGGGCGGGAGATTGATCATGGCCGCTTCGCGGGGATTGGCGGCTCCGGGTTTGCCGTCGCGACGGGGCGGCAGGACAATGCGGACGGTCTCTTTTTTAGGCTCGTTCATGGCGGGTTGTGACGGCTGCGGACGGATCGGCAGGGAGCCTCGTTTCCGACAGGAGGAAGAGAATTAACCGGCGTCGAGGGGGTGTCAAATATTTCAACTTCACAGAGGAAAAATTGTGCCCGCGGTGAATAATTGCTTGCCAGCGGGGCGCCAGCGGGGCATTCTCCACGACCATTTTTTGACTTATGGCCAAGACTGCATGGAGAGAGCGCGAAAAGCGCAAGCGCAAGACGGTGGACAAATATGCCGAGCTGCGCGCCGAACTTAAAAAGAAGGGCGATTACCTCGCCCTCGCGCAGTTGCCGCGCAACGCCAGCCCGGTGCGCCTGTCGAACCGCTGCCGCGTCTCGGGCCGCAAACGTGCTTACCTCCGCGAATTCCAGATGTCCCGTCTCACCTTCCGCGAGCTGGCCTGTGCGGGCCTCATTCCGGGGGTAACCAAGGCGAGCTGGTAAGGGGCCGCGCGTGCGGCGCCTCCGGTGCCGCGGATGTTGTTGATCGCGCGCCGGAAATCTCCGGCGCCCCGCTTTATTCGGTCCTTCCGACTGAACCATGAGCATTTTTCCCATTCATTCCATGGCTTCCGCGTTGCCGGAGGTGGCCGACGGCGCGGGCTGGCGTTTGCTGGCCATCGCGGCGCTCCTGCTGCTCAACGGCTTTTTCGTGGCCGCCGAATTCGCCATGGTCAAGATGCGCGCCGGCGGCTGGGACGCCGATGATGATTTCGGCGGACGCCGCAACGGCGCGCGGGTGCGCAAGATGCTGCAGAACACGCAGCCGTATCTCTCGGCCGCGCAGCTGGGTATCACGCTGACCAGCCTCGGCATCGGTTGGGCGGGCGCGCCGTTCGTCGCGCGCATGCTCGAGCCGTGGTTGCTCTGGATCGGGATCACCAGCGAGGCCGCGGTTTCTTTCCTGTCCTTCGCCGCGGTTTTTTCCCTTCTCGCGTTCCTCCATGTCGTGGTCGGCGAGCAGGTGCCGAAGTTGCTGGCCATCCGTCGCGCGCGGCAGGTCATGCTCTTCACCGCGCGTCCCATGCGGCTTTTCCACTTCACGCTGCGTCCGCTCGTGCGTGTGGTTGATCTCGCTTCGGCGTGGATCCTGCGCACCGTGCTGCGCACGCCGCCCGACCCGCAATTGGCGGGCGGGGAGGCGGAAGACGAATTGCGCGCCCTGCTGCGCAACACCGCGGGCGAGGAAGGCGGCACGGTGAGCACGCTCGGCCGCGAGATTCTCATCAACGCCCTCGATCTGCGCAAACGCGTGGTGCGCGACATCATGACGCCGCGCGGCGAGGTGGTGTTCCTCGATCTGGAGGAAAGTTTCGATGACAACGTGCGCACCGCGCTCGATTCGCGCCACACGCGTTTCCCGCTCTGCCGCGGTCACCTCGACGACGCCATCGGCTTGTTGCACATCAAAGACCTGCTGGCCCTCGTGCAGGAGGACAAGACGGACCTGCTGTCGATCCGGCGCGATTTGGTCAATGTTCCGGAACTCATGCCGCTCGAGCGGCTCTTGAAATTGTTTCTCGGCAAAGGCGCGCACCTGGCCTTGGTGGTCGACGAATACGGCGGCGCGGTCGGCGTGGTCACGCTGGACAATGTGCTGGCCGAACTGGTCGGCGAGATCCAGGACGAGTTCGATACCGACGAGGAGGAATACCGCAAGGTCGGCGAGGATGAGTTCGTCCTCGACGGCGGTGTGGCTTTGCACGACCTCGGCGATTTGCTCGGGGTCAAAGTCGAGAGCACCGAGGTGAGCACGATCGGCGGGTATTTGACCCACGAACTCGGCCACCTGCCGAAAAAAGGCGAACAGGTGCGCATCGACGGATACGAGTTCACGGTCAGCCAGACCGACGGCCGCCGCGTGGTCAGCGTGCACGCCAAGCGCTGCGTGGAACCCGTTGAGGCCGAGGAATCTGTCCTCTGACCAAACCCGAATCGCCTTGCGGCCGCGCGGGTCCCGCTGTCTATTGACGCATCATGGCCTTGTCCGAAACACCCCCGTCCCGCGGCCCGAGTGCGGCGGACGTCTCTTCCAAACACTTGGAGTCCCCGCACCTGCGCGACCATGACTACGCGCTGGCCGAGTCGCGTTGGATGCTCGACCTGATCAAGACACCGACCGAGGACGTGTCGTTGGAAGCGCGGCAAAGGATTTCCGAACAGACCGTCGAGAATTTCGCGCAGCATATCAACGCCGGGTTCCTCGAGCACCGCAAGTCGGCCACCCTCGGTGGCGAGTTTGCTTTCACCGAATGGGAAGGCGAGGGCTCGCTGGTGCGCGACGCGCTCGGACGCGAGTTCATCGACATGCTCGGCGGCTTCGGACTTTACAGCTACGGGCTGCGTCATCCGAAAATCATCGCCGCGGTCAAAGCCCAGCTCGACCGGTCCCCGCAATACACGCAGGAAATGCTCGACCCGCTGCGCGCGCAACTGGGACGGGTCATCGCCCACATCACGCCGGGCGACATCCAGAAAGGCTTTTTCGCCAACAGCGGAACCGAGGCGATCGAAGGTGCGCTCAAGCTGGCCAAATTTTACACCGGAAAAAAAGGCTTCATCTCGATGCAACGCGGGTTCCACGGCAAAACGCTCGGGTCGTTGTCCGTCACCGGCAAAAGCGTCTTCCGCGAACCGATCCTCCCGCTCCTTGAAGGCGTGCGCTTCGTGCCCTACGGCTGCGCCTGCGCGGTGGAAAAAGAACTCGAAGCGGCCAAGAGTGTGGGTGACGGCATGGCCGGGGTCATCATCGAACCGGTGCAGGGCGAAGCCGGGGCCATCGTGCCTCCGCCCGACTTCCTGCCGCGCCTGCGCGAGATCTGCGACTATTACAACGTCCTGCTCATCGCCGACGAGGTGCAGACCGGCTTCGGCCGCACGGGGAAAGTTTTCGGTGTCGACCATTCGGGCGTCGCGCCGGACATCATGTGCTTCGGCAAAGCGCTCGGTGGCGGTGTTGTCGCCTGCAGTGCGTTTTTCTCCACGGCGAAAATCTGGAGCGTGATGGAACCCAATCCGTTCATGCACACCACCACGACCGGCGGCAATCCCATCGCCTGCGCGGCTGCGCTGGCCGCCATCGAGGTCATGTTCGAGGAAGACACGCCCGGACAAGCCGCGCGCAAGGGCGACTACATGATGTCCAAGCTCAACGAGCTGAAGGCGCGCTATCCGGATATCTTGAAAGACGTGACCGGCCAGGGACTGCTCATTGGAATGCGCTTCCCGTCCTCGAATGTCGGCTACAAAGTCGCGCAAGGCATGTTCCACCGCCGCGTGCTCACGGCCGGCACACTGATCAGCGCCGAAAGCATCCGCATCGAACCCGCGCTCAATGTCCCGCAGGAACTGCTCGACGAGACGCTCAACCGTCTCGAGGACACGCTCAAGAGCGTGAAGCTCGAACCGGGAGATGTCCCGCCCGCGCCGAAAGTCCACAGCTTCACCAAACCGGAATGCTTCGGTCCGTGCGGCTGGGGAACGAAGTGCTTCGCCAAGTCGTAGCGCCTCAGCGAGCCAGCCACTCGATCGCCTTCAGTCCCGCCCAGACGGCCGCCACGCATAGTATGACACTGCCCGCCGCGTAGAGACCGGCGGTCCATATTTCTCCGCGTCGGAGGAGGTAGACGGTCTCCAAGCTGAAAGCCGAGAAGGTGGTGAAGCTGCCCAACAGGCCGGTGAGCAGCAGCAGTCTGGTCTGCGGGGTGAACCACTCGAGGCGTTCGGCGAGACCGGACAACAGGCCCATGAGCAGGCAACCGGACACATTCACGGCGAACGTGCTCCAGGGAAACTTTGCGCCAAGTGTTTGGTGCAGGATCCAACCGCCGGCCACATAACGCGCGATGGCCCCGGCGAATCCGCCGAGGCCGACGAGAAGGATGTCAGCCGCCATGCGCAAAGTTGGCCGAGCATAACCGCCGGCCCGCGGAAATCACCGCGGATCTTTCGCTGCCTGATCTGCCGTCAGCACCATGGATCGGAAAGCTTCCGCCGCGCCCGTTGGTCCCGTCGGCACCCCGCCGGTCCAAGGTGCGGCATCCGCGCGCCAACCAACCGCTCTTCCCCACGCCGCGAGATCATCGAAATTGACGTCCGCCGTGATGTCCTGACGCCCCGGAATTTCGTAAACCTCATTCCCGGTCAATCGTTGTTGTCCGCGGTAGGCCCGCAACGTCCCCGCAGGCCGGCGATGGTAGATCTCCTCCGTGCGTCCGCCGTAATCGATGACCATCATGGCCCCCGCTTGCCACGAATGCGCGGCCTCCTTTATCCAAGCGGTCACGGACTCGAAGACCTCGATGCGTTGGCCCTCCGGCCAAGCGCGGTGGAAGGCCTCCGCCGGAGCGACGGGGCGCGATGGGGTTTTGAAAACCTCGCGCAGCTTTCCTTCCGACACCCGCAGATACAGTTCGCTCCACCCCTCGGGCTGCCTCCGGAAGACGCGGCACGGAAACGCGTCGAAAAACTCGTTGTGGTAAATCAGCGCCTTTCCGCCGCAAGCCGCGAGCGCCTCCCCGGCCGTCGCGTGCCATGACGGCCTGAATTGGCCGAGAGTCCGCGCCTGTTCCGTGCGCAGCGGCTCCGAGGTCTCGACCAGGTGCAGCGAAATCCGGCGCCTTTC
>JBIKXZ010000030.1:0-18365 GCA_044355525.1 Chthoniobacterales bacterium | reverse complement strand
TGGTTAACGCCGCGACCGGACGATGTCGAAACGTTTCAGTCGCCGAGGCGCAGCAGGACCTTGCCGGGGACGCCGGATGCGGTTGCAGCCACTGCATCTTTCACCTGCTCCAATGCGAACTCCGCCGCCACCCTCGGTGCGAAGGCACCCGCGGCGGCGAGGCGGAAAACCGCGGTATAAACATCCGCCCGCTGCGCCGCGGAAGCCTCGCGTAGCCAACGCGTCAGCCAGAACCCGCGGAAGACCAGGTCGCGAAAAATGAGGAATCCGTTGGGCACCTTGAGCGCCTCGCGGCTCATGGCACCGTAAGTGACCAGCGGGGAACCGTCGGCCAGCAGTCCCGCCAAACGCGTGGCCGCCGCGCCGCCCACCGCATTCAAACCGAGTCGCGGACGCACACCAGCCAACAAGGTGCGCGCCTGCTCCGTGAATTCCGGCCCGTCGACCGCCACGGCGTCGGCCCCGAGCGTTTGCAACTCGGCGGCGGCTTCCGGACGGCGGACCACGTTGAACGTTTTCCATCCTGCGGCCTTCGCGATTTCGATGACCGCGCGTCCCACCCCGGACGTCGCCGCGTTCTGCGCGATCCATGCGCCGCGGTCCAGAACGGCGAACCGGTGCAGCAGGAGCCAAGCCGTCGGCGGATTGACCCGCAGCATGCAGGCTTGCCGGTCATCGAGGCCGGGCGGGACGATGATCAGGTCCGCCACAGGCCAGTTGCCTTGGTCGCGCCACGCCTCGCTCCCGACGAGAACGCGCCGGCCGACGAGACTTGCCTCGGCGCCTTCGCCGCACGCGATCACTTCTCCGAGACCCTCGTTTCCCGGAGTGTCGGGCAAAGGCCGCGCCTCGCCGTATTTGCCCTCGAGCATGTTGAGGTCGGCGGGGTTGACCGGCGCGCAAATCATGCGCACCCGCACTTCTCCCGGTCCGGGTGGCGGAACCGGAATCTCCTCGCACGCCACAACCTCCGCGGGCGTCCCGGTCAGGGCGTAGCGCGCGGCGCGGACACGATCCATGACGCGAGCATGGCAGCACCGCGCCGTCTCATCCAGCTTCGCGCGCTTGCCCGCGGCCCGGGCGCGCCGCACACTCCGCGCCATGCTCGTTTCCTACGATCCGCCGTTCATGTTCGTGCACATCGACAAGGCGGCGGGATCCAACATCCAGCACGCCCTGCGACCGTTCATGAAAGTGACCGGGCGCAGCAAACTGCGGCGCCTGCCCGGCCTGCTCGGACCGCTCAACCGTGTCGGAGGAATCTACCGCCAGCTCGAGTTTTCCGAGCACGCCCCCGCGGAAAAAGTGCGCCGCTGCCTGCCACCTGCCGTTTACGACGGGCTTTGCAAATTCGCCTTTGTGCGCAATCCGTGGGACCGCCTTGTCTCCCGCCATGCTTACCTGCTGCGCAAAACCGAGCACGGCCACAGCCGCGAAGTGAACGACTTGGGCGGCTTCGACGCCTACCTCCGCTGGGAACTGGCCCGCACCGGAAAAAAAGGCGGCATGCGCCACCAGGCGGACTACATCCTCGGACCCGACGGACGCCTCATCGTGGATTTCCTCGGCTACTTCGAAAGGTTGGAAGACGACTTTGCGGAAATCTGCCGCCGCATCGGCATCCCCGCGTCCCTCCCCCCGCCCAAAACCGGAAAGCCGCGACGGGATTACCGCTCCTTCTACAATGATGAAACCCGCGAACTCGTCGCCAAGGCCTACGCGCGGGACATCGATCTCCTCGGCTACACCTTTGACGGTCTCAATCGGGGCTTGCCTTCCGCCGCCGCGTAGGGAATTCTTCCCGACCGCTTCGATCGGCCCCAACCGGGACCGCCGACCCCGGAGCGGACACCGAAACCGGAACCGAGGTATCCACAAAACAAGTTCCTGCGCCGCTGGCGCGGGCTCATCATCATGACGCAAGTCCAAGAACTGATCGCCAAGGCGACCAAACAATTCAAAGAAGGCAGCATCGTCAAAGGCCGCATCCTGGAAGTTCGCCCCCGCGAGTTTCTCGTCGACATCGGCTACAAATCCGAAGGCACCATCCCCGCCACGGAATTCGACGATCCTTCCGAAGTCGCCGTCGGCGACGAAGTCGAAGTCCTGCTCGTCCGCCTCGAGAACGACGAAGGCATGGTCATCCTCTCCAAGGAGAAAGCCGCCTACCGCCAGAACTGGGACAAAATCAGCGGCGTCTTCGAAAAAGAAGGCATCATCAAGGGCCGCGTCAAAGCCGTGGTCAAAGGCGGCCTGCTGGTCAACATCGGCGTCGAAGCCTTCCTGCCCTCCTCGCAGATCGACATCATCCCGCCGAAGGACCTCAACCAATTCGTCGGCAACACCTACGATTTCAAGATCGTCAAACTCAACGACGACCGCCGCAACGTCGTCCTCAGCCGCCGCGAGCTCATCGAGCAGGAACGCAGCGAGAAACGCCAGGAATTCATGGCCAACACCGAGGTCGGCTCGGTCGTCGCCGGGACGGTGAAGAACCTCACCGACTTCGGCGCGTTCATCGACCTCGGCGGCATGGACGGTCTCCTCCACATCACCGACATGACCTGGGGTCGCCTCACCCACCCGAGCGAACTCCTCAAAGTCGGCCAGGAGATCCAGTTGCAGGTCCTCGAGATCAACAAGGACAAGGAACGCGTCTCGCTCGGCCTCAAGCAAACCACGGACAACCCGTGGGACAAGATCGAGGTGCGCTTCCCGACCGGCACCAAGGTCAAAGGCAAAATCACCAACCTCGTTCCCTACGGCGCGTTCGTCGAAATCGAACCCGGCGTCGAGGGCCTCATCCACGTCTCCGAATTGTCCTGGACCAAGCGCATCACGCGTCCGTCCGACGTCCTCGCCGCCGGCCAGGAAGTCGAAGCCGTCGTGCTCGGGGTCAACAAAGAGGAGCAGAAAATCTCCCTCGGCGTCCGCCAGCTCGAACCCAACCCGTGGGACGAGATCGAGCAGCGTTACATCATCGGCAAGCAGGTCAAGGGCACGGTCCGCAACATGACCGCCTACGGCGCCTTCGTCGAACTCGAGGAAGGCATCGACGGCATGGTCCACGTGTCCGACCTCAGCTGGACGCGCAAGATCAACCACCCGAGCGAAGTCCTCAAAAAGGGCGACGGCATCGACGCGGTGGTCATCGACATCGACAAAGCCAACCAGCGCATCGCTCTCGGCGTCAAACAACTCGACGAGGATCCGTGGAAGGAAATCGACCGCCTCTACAAGATCGGTGATCTGGTCAAAGGCAAAGTCACCAAGCTGGCCAACTTCGGCGCGTTCGTTTCGCTCGAACACGACATCGACGGCCTCGTCCACATCTCGCAACTCAGCGAGGACCACGTGGCCAAGGTCAAAGACGTCATCAAAGTCGGCGACGACGTGGAAGCCCGCGTCATCAAAGTCGACAAAGTCGAGCGCCGTATCGGTCTTTCCATCAAGGCCGCCAACTACAGCGAAGAAGCCCTCCGCAAGGAGTCCGAAGCCATGGAGAGCACGATGCGCTCCGGCGAGGAAATGGTCGGACTGGCCAAGGCCTTCGACGCCGCCGCGCTCGAGGAATACCGCCCGGGCGAAGGCAAA
The DNA here is from genome assembly GCA_044355525.1 of Chthoniobacterales bacterium. Lineage (GTDB taxonomy): Bacteria > Verrucomicrobiota > Verrucomicrobiia > Chthoniobacterales > JACTMZ01 > JACTMZ01. The sequence goes on along the minus strand of JBIKXZ010000030.1, from coordinate 14,771 downwards.
AAGAAATAACCCTCACCGCGCGGGCGGCGTTGACAACCGACGCCGCCCGCGCAACTTTTCGGTTCATGGAAATCACCGCTTACCTCAAAACCACCTGCGGCTGGAGCAATGGCGTCCGCGCCATCCTGTCCAAATACGACCTTCCCTACGAAGAGAAGGACATCCTGAAAAATCCCGAGTTCCGCGCCGAGATGGAACAGCGCAGCGGACAAAAACTGTCGCCGTGCGTCGTGGTCAACGGCCACCTGCTTCCCGACATCAGCGGTGAAGAGCTGGAAAACTGGCTCGTCGCCAACGACCTCGTCTCGCGCAGCGACACCCCGGTCGAAGTCCCGATCAACTCGTCCTGCCAGAACAAGAAGCAGCACGTGGCCTGAAACAGAAGGCCGCTTTGTTTCGAAAAACCCGCGATGACCTCGCGGGTTTCTTTATTCCCCCAAACCGCGCGCCTCGGCGACGACGCCGTCGTTATCCGCGCTGAAGCAAATCTGCATCGGCGCGCAGCAAACCTCGCAGTCGTAATCCCACGCGCAGGGAACTTCGGACACGTCCGGCGCCGGCACCGCGAACATCTCGTGGCACGTCGGACAAACCACTTCCGCAAAATCCGTCACGGCTTCCGACCGAACAGCGTCTCGTAGAAAAGCGGATAAACCGCCGTGTTGTCGAACGACCCGCGCACTTTGTCCGCGTTCAAACCGGCCGCCCGCGCCACGATGCCGCCGCTGCTATCCATGCGCGTTCCCCACACCACGACGAATTCATGCGTCCGCCCCGCGCGGTCCGGCGCGCTGACAAACGGTTCGGCCACCCCGCCCTCCTCGGTGCGCTCCGCGCCGTCGACCGGCGCACCATTGTAATCCTGGCCGGTCTTCAGCAGCGGCTTCTCGTATTTGGCCCCGCGCAAGCCCAACACATCGGGTCCGCCCGCCTCACTGTCGGCGCAGGTGAGCAGCAGCGTATCCGGATGTTTCTCCACGAAATCGAGCGCCACCCCGAGCCCCTCGTCCGCGCGCCGCAGAGCCTCGAACGTGCCGGTCGCGTTGTTGCAGTTGCCGAAGTTGTCCGCACCCTCCTCCTCGACCACGAGGAAAAATTGCCTCCCCCCCAGCAACCGGAGTGCCGTCTTCGTCATTTCCGCCAGCGTCGGCGCCGCCGGGTCGTAGGTCGGCAGTCCCTGCGCCGCGAGCATCTCCTCGGGCTCGGCGTTGAACATGTCCCCGCGGGCAAAGAGCCCGAGCACTTTTCCCGCATCATCCGGCAACGCCAGCATCTCCTCGCGCGTGAAGACCACGCGGTAACCCGCCGCCTTGGCTTCCTCGATGAGGTTGCGTCCATCCTTGCGCTCCCCGCGGCCGTGCCGCCCGGTCAACTCCTGCGGCAGGAACCATTTTTCCCCGCCGCTGAAAAGCACATCGGTGCCCGAGGCCAGCAATTGCGCGGCGATCTCCTCGCCGGCATCCCGCTCGGCCACGCTCGTCACGTGGGCGGCCGTGCCCGGTTCCGCGGCATGGCCGCTGTTGACCAACCCCGTTGCCAACCCGCGCGCTTTGGCCTCTTGCATGATGCCGCGGCGTTGGCCGGACGGAGCCAGCGGCGGCTGCCCTTGCGCGTCCGTCCCATACGCCGCATGCGGCGCCTTCACCCCGTAGGCATGCATAGTCGCACCCGCGTTCGATGACGGCGTCAAAACATCCTCCGCATGCCCGCGGTAGACCGCCACATGCGGCAGCCGGTCCCAATTGATATCGCCATCCGGCCCGGCGAGGAGGAACCGCGCCATCTGCCAGTGGGCAATCCCCGTCCCGTCGACGTGGTAGAAAATCACATTGCCGGTCTTGGCTTCCGGCTCGACCGGCTTCCGCACATCGCACGCCGCAACAAAACAGGCCACAGCCCCCATACCAACGACTCGCCACACGTCACCCGTCACTCGTCACTTCCTCCCGTCACTCTCCTATGTCCTCGTTCCAAAGGTCCGGCTCCGCCGCGATGAAATCTTCCATCAGCTTGATGCAATCGGCATCTTGACGGATTTCCACATCGACGCCCTGCGACCGCACGTATTCCTCGGGACCTTGAAAAGTTTGGTTCTCCCCGATGACGACCTTGGGAATGCCGTAAAGCAGGATGGCCCCGCTGCACATCGGACAGGGCGAGAGCGTCGAATAAATCGTGCAACGCCGGTAGACCGAAGCCGGCTGGCGTCCGGCCTGCTCCAGACAATTCATCTCCGCATGATGGATGACGCTGCCCTCCTGCACGCGGCGGTTGTGGCCGCGCCCGATGATTTTACCGTCGAGCACGAGCACGGAACCTATGGGGATTCCGCCTTCGGCGCGGCCTTGGCGCGCTTCTTCGATGGCGGCCTGCATGAAGGGGTCGGGGGAGGCCATGAGTCGACAAGCTACGGACGCCAAGGGCCGCCGGCAAGGCTCCAGACGTCACAGACTCGACACACCGCTCGTCACCCGCTGTCATTCCTCCCCATGAAGAGCATGACCGGTTTCGGTCGCGGCGAATGCGTCAGCCGCGGCACGCGTTATTCGGTGGAGATCGGGACAGTCAACCGCCGCAACGCCGAACTGGTCTTCAACCTGCCGCGCGAACTCGCGCCTTTCGAAAATCTCCTGCGCGAAATCCTCGCCCCGGCCGTGGCACGCGGACGCGCCACCGTCACCGCCTCGGTCTCGTCCGGCGACGCCGACCGTCCCCTGCTCGACCCCGTGCTCTTCCGCCGCCTTCACCGCGAATTGTCGTCGGTGCAGCGCGGTCTAAAAATTCCCGGCACACCCGCACTTTCGGACCTCATCCGCCTTTACGCATCAACGGCACGCGAGACCGGTTCCGCGCAAGCACCCGACGCGGCCGCCTTGGCCAAAGCCGCGAAGTCCGCCCTGCGTTCGCTCGAAGCGATGCGGACCAAAGAAGGCGAGCACTTGGCCCGCGAGCTGCGCCGCCTGCTCAACCGCTTCGCCGCCGAGATTGCCGCCATCCGCAAACTCGCGCCTTTCGTCACGGCCAAGCACCGCGAGGCCATGCGCGCACGCTTGGCCGCCCTCGACCCGGCCTTCGCCGCCGATGACGAGCGCCTCGCCCGGGAGCTGGCCCTCTTCGCCGACCGCTCGGACATCACCGAGGAACTCAGCCGCCTCGAGAGCCACCTCAAGCAATTCGGCGCCGGGCTCGGCGCCAAGGACGCCAACGGACGCAGCCTCGATTTCCTCGCGCAGGAGATGTTCCGCGAGTGCAACACCATCGGTTCCAAGGCCAACTCCGCCGCGGTCACCCGGCACGTCATCGCGGCCAAAACGGAACTGGAGCGCCTCCGCGAGCAGGTGCAGAATGTGGAGTAGATGATTTTCCACCTCTCTCAACCCTCAACCCTCAACCCTCAACTCTTCCGTTGAAACGCCTCGGCATCCTTTTCGTCATTTCCGCCCCTTCCGGCGCGGGCAAATCGACCATTTGCAGTTCGCTGCGCCAGACCCCCGACACCGTTTATGCCGTCTCCTGCACGACGCGCACGCCGCGCGCCGGGGAAATCGACGGGGAGGACTACCATTTCATGGACCCCGCGGAATTCGAACGCCGCATCGCCGCCGGCGACTTCCTCGAATACGCGCGCGTGCACGACCACTATTACGGAACGCTGCGCCAAAGCATCGTCGACCACCTCCGCGACGGCATCGATGTGCTCGTCGACATTGACGTGCAGGGCGCGGCCACCATCCGGCAGAGCAAGGATTCCTTCATCCAGGATTCGCTCGTCGACATCTTCATCATGCCGCCGAGCCTCGAGGAGCTCCGCCACCGCCTGGAAAAGCGCGGCACGGAGTCGGACGAACAAATCGAATTCCGCCTGACCAACGCCGCCGCCGAGATGAAATGCTGGCGGGAATACAAATACACCATCATCAGCGGATCGATGGAGGAGGACCTGACCAAGTTCCGCGCCATCACCCGCGCCGAACGCTACCTCAGCCGGCGCATCATTTCCCTCGAAAGCTGACATGGGCACCCCGAAAACCATCGTCCTCGGCGTGACCGGATCGATCGCCGCCTACAAAGCGGCCGACCTGACCAGCCTGCTGGTCAAAAAGGGCCACGAGGTCCATGTCGTCATGACCGCATCCTCCCGGCGCTTCATCACGCCGCTGACTTTGCAAACCCTGAGTAAACATCCGGTCGTGACCGATGTGTTCGACGAGCAGGAAGGCTGGTGTCCGGGCCACATCGAGCTGGCCGATCGCGCCGATCTCCTGCTCATCGCCCCCGCCTCCGCCGCCGCGCTCGCGCGCCTCGCCTGCGGTCTGGCCGACGACGCGCTCACCTGCATCGCGCTGGCCACGCGCGCACCGCTGGTCATCGCACCGGCCATGAACGGCAAGATGTGGTCGCATCCCGCGACGGAGCAAAACACCGGCGTGTTGCGCGCGCGCGGCGCGCATTTCATCGGACCGGACGAAGGTCTTCTCGCCTGCGGTTACGAAGGTGCGGGACGTTTGTGGCCGGTGGAAAAAATCGCGGACGAAGCGGACGCGTTGCTCGCGCGCCGCTGAAATTTTCCGCGCGTTCGCGCGTCGCATCGCCTCGCAACGCGGAATGACCGCGGAAAATTTTTTTAAAAAATTTCAAAAAAACCGTTGACGATTACGCAACTCGGTTCTACGAACACACTCGTGAGTTGCAAACAAAGCACACTCCAAACCCGCCACTGCGGATTGAAAGGGGGGATTTTGGATGCCCGCTAAAAAGAAAAAAGCCGCCAAGAAAAAAGTCGCGAAGCGCAAGCCCGCCAAGAAAAAGGCCGCTAAGAAAAAAGCCGCGAAAAAACGCCGTCGCTAAACCTTAGTGGTTTCAACGAAGTTGCACGGGAGGGGATTTCGATCCCCTCCCGATTTTTTTGTCCGCCGCGCGCGCGGCATCTGCTAACACAACACGAACATGTCCGAGTTTCTTACCACGGCCGTCGACGCCGCACTCATGGCCGGCAGACTCCTGCACGAAAATTTCGGGAAACCGCTCGAGGTCGATGCCATGCAAGCCCACGACATCAAGCTCGAACTCGACCGCCGCACGCAAAAACTTATCGAGGACCACATCCTGGCCCGCCACCCCGACCACGCCATCCTCGGAGAGGAAGGCATCAGAGGCGGAACGGGGGATTGCGAGTGGATTATCGATCCGTTGGACGGCACGGTGAACTACTTCTACGGAATCCCCCATTTCGCCACGACCATCGCTGTCCGCCGCAACAACACACTCCTTGCCGGTGTCGTCCATGATCCGATGCGCGATGAAACCTGGACCGTCGAAGCCGGTGGCCCCGCCCTGCTCAACGGCCGCGAGATAAAAGTGAGCGCACGCACCGAACTCCAAGACTGCATCGTCTCGATGGGCGTTTCGAAAACGGTCGATACGATCAACAGCACGTTGCCCGCCTTCAACCACGCCATCCGCCAAGTCAAGAAAATGCGCATGCTCGGCAGCGCCGCCCTCGATATCGCCTACGTCGCAACCGGACGCCTCGACGCTTACATCGAAGGAACGATCAGCCTGTGGGATGTCGCCGCCGGACTGCTCCTCGTTCCCGCCGCCGGCGGCGTGGTCGACATGCAAGCGCACGCCGACAACCCCAACAAATTCCGCATCATAGCCACCAGCGGCCACGCCGACTTCAGTTCCCTCCTCCCCCGGTAGGGTCCGCGGCTCTTAAAACTTACAAACCTAAAACTTAAAACTCTCCCTCATGACCACCACCGGCCTCGGCTACGATATCCACCGCTTCGCGGCCGGCCGCGCCCTCGTGCTCGGCGGGGTCGAAATCCCGCATGACCGCGGACTCGAAGGCCACTCCGATGCCGACGTCCTCAGCCACGCCATCGCCGACGCCGTCCTCGGTGCCCTCGGCGAGCAGGACATCGGCCATCATTTCCCCAACACCGACGAATCGATCCGCGGCATCAGCAGTCTGGAAATTCTCGAGAAGGCGGCCAACCTCGCCCGCTCCCGCGGCGCGCACATCAACAGCATCGACGCCACCGTCATCGCCGAAGCCCCCAAGATCGCCCCGCACGTTTTCTCCATGCGCGAACGCATCGCCGCCGCCCTCGGACTCCCCGCCGCCCGCGTCGCGGTCAAAGCCACCACCAACGAAGGTCTCGGCGCCATCGGCCGCGGCGAAGGCATCTCCGCCATGGCCGTGGCCTCGGTGGAATTGCCCTGATCGAATGTCGCTCCACTTCCACAACACCCTCACCCGCTCCCTCGAGCCCTTCACCCCGCTCGACCCGACCGGCAAAACGGTCAAGCTCTACACCTGCGGTCCCACCGTCTACAACCACGCCCACATCGGAAATTTCCGCGCCTACCTCTTCGAGGACCTCCTGCAACGCCACCTCGAATACCGCGGCTTCCAAGTCGAACGCGTCATGAACCTGACCGATGTGGACGACAAAACCATCCGCGGTGCCCGCGAGAAGGGCGTTCCCCTCGCCGAGTTCACCAAACCCTTCAAGGATGCGTTCTTCGAGGACCTGCAATCGCTGCGCATCAAACCCGCCGACCGCTTCCCCGCTGCGACCGAACCCGAACACATCGCGCGCATGATCGCCATGATCGAAAAGCTCGTTGCCGCCGGCCATGCCTACCAAGCGGACGACAAATCGGTCTACTTCCGTATCGGCAGCTTTCCCGCCTACGGGCAACTCGCCCACCTCAACCTCGAGGAACTGCGTCCGTCAGGCCGCGTCAGCTCCGACGAATACGAAAAGGAAAGCATCGGCGACTTCGCCCTTTGGAAAGCGCACGATGCCGACGACGGCGACGTGAAATGGGATAGCCCGTGGGGTCCGGGCCGCCCCGGATGGCACATCGAATGCAGCGCCATGGCCACCGGACTCCTCGGCGACCGGCTCGATATCCACTGCGGAGGGGTGGACAATATTTTCCCCCACCACGAGGCTGAAATCGCCCAGACCGAATGCTGCACCGGGCAAAAATTCGTCAACCTGTGGATGCACTGCGCGCACCTCATGGTCGACGGACGCAAGATGTCCAAGTCGTTCGGCAACTTCTACACCCTGCGCAGTCTCCTCGACAAGGGGTGGACCGGACGCGAGGTGCGCTACGTCCTGCTCTCCGCGCATTACCGCCTCCCGCTCAATTTCACCCTCGAAGGTCTGGCTGGGGCCCGCAGCGCCCTGCAACGACTCGACGAATGGCAGCAACGCCTCTCGGAACTGGCTGCCACCGCAAAAAAAAGCGAATCTCATCCGCTCATCGCCGAAGACAGATTCGCCGTCGCCCTCGACGATGACCTCAACATCTCCGCCGCCCTCGGCGCGCTCTTCGATCTGGTCCGCGACACCAACCGCGCCATGGACCAAGGGCAAGTCTCCCCCGAGCAAGCCCGCGGCCTGCTCGACTACTGGGAGCGCATCGACTCGGTCCTCCGCCTCGAACCCGAAGCCGCTGCCATTCCATCCGAAGTCGCCGCGCTCCTCGAGGAACGCAACGCCGCCCGCTCCGCCAAGGATTGGGCCAAGAGCGACACCCTGCGGGATGAGTTGCTCAAACACGGCTGGATGGTCAAAGATACCAAAGACGGCACCAAACTGACCCGCACCGGCGCATGAGCATCTTCACCTATTGCTGTAGCGGCGGCGTCCCCGCCGCCGACCGTTAACTCGTCACCCGTCACTCGCCACCCGCCACTTCTCCCATGACCTTCTCCCCCGCCGATTACCTCGACCTCGAGCACACCGACCACCGGTCACTCTTCGAGAAGGTGACCAATGTCTGGGAAGCCCTGCCGCTCATCGCGTCCTACCTGCAGTTCCGCCTCAAGCCCGCCATCCACGGCAAACAAATCGGACGCCCCTTCATCAGCAATGCGGTCTACATCGGCCACGGCACCACCATCGAACAGGGCGCCATGATCAAAGGCCCGGCTTGGATCGGCGACCGCTGCCAGATCCGCGCCGGTTGCTACATCCGCGAAAATGTCGTCGTCGGCAACGACGCCGTCCTCGGCAATTCCTGCGAATTAAAAAACTGCATCATCTTCGACGGAGCGCAGGTCCCGCACTTCAACTACGTGGGCGATTCCATCCTCGGGCACAAGTCCCACCTCGGCGCCGGTGTGATTCTGTCCAATGTCCGCCTCGACCGCGGCGAAGTGATCGTCCGCGGACCCGGCGGCGGCGTGCCGACCGGACTGAAAAAGTTCGGCGCGATCATCGGCGACCGGGCCGAAGTCGGATGCAATTCCGTCCTCAGCCCCGGATCCCTCATCGGACGCGATGCCGTCATCCATCCCTGCGTCCACTGGAAAGGCGTCCTCCCCGCCGCTACCGTGGCCAAACTCCGCCAGCAACTCGAACAGGCCCCGCGCACGTGAGCACCGCATCACGCGTCCATTCACACCCCTTCCATCGCGCCGGCCTCGCCGCGTGGCTGCTGCTCGCCCTGCTGCTTGCCCCGACCGCATCCTCCTTGGGGCAAACCTCCGAGACGGACGCCGCCCGTTCGGTCGAAGAGGTCACCGGCGAGCCCTTCATCGACCGCAATGTCGGATCCGTCCTCGAAAAATTCTCCAGTTGGAGGGCGCGCATGAAAAAGGAGCATTTCACCGGCTACTTGATCGTCTACACCGCCCTGCTCGGCACGGCCGCAGGTGCGACCTACGGATTCCTCGCCTTCCGCTTCGGCGATGCCATGGCACCTTACCGGCGGATCCGCAACAGGACGGGCCTGCTCTCGCTGGCCGTCGGGCTCGGACTCGGTGTCTTCGTCGCCGTGACACAAATTCCGCCCACCATCGTGGGCAAGGTCAGCATGCTGTTGCTGACCATTGCCTGCGCCCTGGTCACGACAGCCTTCTCCGCCCTCTTACTCTTTGTCGTGCAGCGCTGGTTCATGGTCGCCCGAGCCCGCCGCTCCGGTTTTCCGCTCAGCGGGCGTCTCCGCGTCCCCTGACCCCCGGCAAGTCGCGCGGCGGGGACAAGCGAACCGGCGGGATCGGGCGGCCGAAGATTTCGGCGCGAGGTTGCGCCTTGCGGTCTCGCCCCGGGGCGAGATTTTTGAAGAGGCGGACGTAGGAAATGCTGCACTGCAAACGACGCTGCGATGCGTCGATCTTGGGATTGAGTTGGATGACCGCTTGCGAGAACGGCGGCTGCTTCTTGCGGCGCAACACTTCGCGGCGCACTTCGGCCACCGGACGCGAGGTGTCTTTGACCAGCCGGTCCATCGCCTCGAGGTCCGCCCGCGTCACCGGCGCCCAGAGCTTTCGCCACTGGTCGGGCCCGATACGGGCCACGAGCGACTGGACGAACCTCTTGTCGCGTCCGTCCTGCTCCCAGAATCCGACGATGAGAAGGAAGGGTTCGTCGATGTCGTATTGCCGCAACGCGTCACCGAGGAGCACCGGTTCGCCGTATTGCGTGGCCTTCGGATTCGCGGGGATGCGTCCGTGCCTCTTGTTGGCCGAGGCCGGGATGTCCCATTTGTCGGTCGGTCCCGCGGAGCGGTGTGCGCCGAAGAATGTGTCCGCCACCCAATGCTCGAAACTCAACCCATGGCGCTGGACTTCCGAGGCGCTTGCTCCGGCCGAAACGAGAAAAGCCCCGAGAAAAACCCCGCGCATCAAGCCCGAAAACCCCGCTGGGACAGGGGCGCGCATCTACAAGCGGACCGCCACCCCGCTCTCCGCGAGAAAGCGTTTCACATCGCCCACGGTGTATTCGCCGAAATGGAAAATGCTCGCGGCGAGCACCGCATCCGCACCGGCGTTCCGCAAAACATCGGCCATGTGTTCGAGCGTGCCCGCTCCTCCGCTGGCGATGACCGGAATGCTCACGGCGCTGCTCACGGAACGGACCAGATCCATGTCATAACCCTCCTTGGTTCCGTCCGCATCCATGCTGGTCAGCAAAATCTCGCCGGCCCCCAGGTCCCCGACCCGCTTCGCCCAGGCCACCGCCTCGAGGTCCGTCGGGTTGCGTCCGCCGTGCGTGTAAACCGTCCATCCGCCCTCCGGACGCCGGCGAGCGTCGATGGCCACCACGATGCATTGCGATCCGAAACGCTCCGCGCCCTCGCGAACCAACTCCGGACGTTGGATGGCCGATGTATTGATGCTGATCTTGTCCGCCCCGGCCCGCAACATGACCTTCATGTCGTCCACCGTGCGGATCCCGCCACCCACGGTCAGGGGCATGAAACATTCGGACGCCGTCCGCTCGACCACGTCGACCATCGTCGCGCGGTTATCGGATGAAGCTGTGATATCCAAGAAGACCAACTCGTCTGCCCCCTGTGCGTCGTACGCCTTCGCGCATTCCACCGGATCGCCGGCATCGCGCAATTCGAGGAACTTCGTCCCCTTCACCACGCGGCCGCCGGTCACATCGAGGCAGGGAATGATCCGTTTGGTCAGCATCGGGGCAGGATGGCGCGGCGTCGGGCCCCGTGCAATGCAGCGCTGATTTGGTTTGCCTTCACGGGCGTGTTTTTTACCTTTGACAGATGCGTTCGGTTTTATGCGCGGCTCTGGCTTGCAGCCTCGCCGTTTTCCTCTCCGGTTGCGCCTCCAGCCCCTACGGAGTAGGTCGCTTTGGAACGGTTGTGCTGGACGCGGGCCATGGCGGACTCGATCGCGGGGCCAAAGGCATGGACGGCCGCTCGCTCGAAAAAGTCTACGCCCTCGACACGGCCAAACGCATCGAACGTGGACTCCGCTCCCGCGGCTACCGCGTCATCATGACCCGCAAGCGAGATTACTTCGTCACTCTCCCCTCGCGCGTGGCCATTTCCAACCGCCAACGCGGCGCGGTGTTTGTCAGCATCCATTACAATTGGTCCCGCAACTCCGGCGCTTCCGGCACCGAGACCTTTTACTACAACAGCCGCTCCTACCCGCTGGCCGCCAACATCCAGCGCGAAGTCGACCGCGCGGCATCAACCCCGAACCGCGGTGTCAAGCGCTCGCGTTTCCACGTCCTGCGCAACAATGCGCGCCCGGCCGCGCTCGTCGAACTCGGCTTCATGTCCAATCCGCGCGAACTCCGCCTGATCAAGTCCGCCTCCTACCGCCAGCGCCTCGCCGATGCCGTGGTGCGCGGCATCGTCAAATCCTCGCGCTGATACTCATGAGGGCTCTGCTCTTCCTCCTCGCGCTGGCCGCAGCCGCCGCGGCCCAGTCTCTGCAATGGGAGCAACCGACCGTGGCCATCGAAGCCGTGGAGGGCGGCGGCAAGGTGGCCGGCGCGTTCCGTTTCACCAACACCGGCGAGAGCGCCGTGCGGATCCGCTCCGTCCCCGCTTCCTGCGGCTGCGTCGTGGCCAAACCGGCCAAACGCGATTACGCCCCCGGCGAAAGCGGCGAGATTCCCTTCACCTACTCGCCCAAAGGACGCTGGGGCGCGCGGGCCTATCGCGTCTATGTCGTCACGGACGAAAAAGGCGTCCGCCCTTACCAACTCCGCCTCGAAGTCACCGAGATCCGGCGCGCGGACGCGACACCCTGAACCACCGGCTGCTCAAGGCCGCGAAGAATGCCGCACCGCCGCGAGAATTTCCGCGGATTTCTCCGGCATGAGGTTCGCCGCGTAGTTGGCCAGCGAGTCGGCATGTTCCGGCGATTCCCACGCCATGCGCGCCGCCGTCGAGATCAGGCTCGGCTCGCCCCAATCGGCCGCCGATTTCAGCTGGCTCATTTGCTCGTTGCTCAAGCCGCTGACCGGCAGGTCGCCGGTCGGGCGGATTCCCATCGTGTCGTAACCGACGCAACCGCCCGCCAGCAGCATTGCCGCCATGATCCCACGCATCGTGCGCATCACTGCTTTTGGCCTGCCGGACCGGCAAAATCAAGCCGCAGCGGTCTTGCCAACCGGCCGATGCAGCGCTTTCCTCGGCGGCGGTCATGAAATTCATCCGCACAATGATGGTCTTGGTGCTGGCCGCAGGCATGGCCCGGGCCGAGGGCGAAGAAGGCACCCCCGCCTTCGCCCCCCGGCCCTTCGTGCTCGCCCCGGATGAAGCTCCGGAGGTTCCCATGCCCGAAGCCGGACTCGGCGAACCCCTGCCGGCCAACCCGCAGGCGGCCGCGCAGGAGACTCTGACCGCGCAAACCGCAGCATCCGCGGCGCCTCCGGATGAAGAAGCGGTCCGCCGCGAGCAGACCAACCGGCTCTTCGTCGCGATCGACGAGGGTGACATCGCGTCCGTGCAGAAGCTCCTGGACGGCGGAGTCGGCCCGGACAGCACGCTTCCCGCTCCGCTTGACGAATCCATGCTCGAACGTTTCCGCAAGGATTTCCTGCTTTACTATGTCACCAAAGAAAGCGGACTGACTCCCCTCATGTTCGCCGCCGCCCGCGGGCACCGCGACATTGCCGAGTTGCTCGTCGCCCGCGGCGCGAAGAAGAACGCACGCACCAAACGCCACGGCACCGATGCGCTCTGGCTGGCCGGCTACGCCGGGAAGTCCGATGTCATCCAGTTTCTCCTCGGCGTCACACCGGAGTCCGCGGCCAGCCGCACCCTGGTGGAAGTGGACCTCTCTTCCCAAACCGCAACCATCTTGCGCGACCAAGCCGTCGTCAAAACCGCGCCGATCTCTTCCGGGAAAAAGAAGTTCCGCACCCCGACCGGCGAATACGTGGTGACCAACAAACACCGCCAATGGAAATCCACCCTCTATGGCGCGAGCATGCCGTTCTACCTGCGCCTCTCTTGCCGCGACTTCGGACTCCACGCCGGACACCTGCCGGGTTACCCCGCATCACACGGTTGCATCCGCCTCCGCCAAAAGGATGCCGCCGAGTTTTTCAAACAGGTTCCGATCGGAACCAAGGTCGTCATCAAATAGCGGGTGGCAGGGAAGTTTGACCACGCCCGATCTCGACCAGAATCGGACAGGCACAGCTTTCCTCAAGGACCCTGCGGTTCGTCCGCGTGGCTTCGTCCGGCTGGCCTTCCAGATCGTTGAGAATGATCCCGGCGAAAGGCACCCCTCGGCGGCGTATGCTCTCCAGCGTAAGCAGTGTGTGATTGAGCGCACCAAGCTTGTTGCGCACCACCACGATCACCGGCCAACCCAATTCCGCGGCGAAATCCGCGATGGTGTAATCCTTGGTGATAGGCACCAGCCAGCCGCCGGCGCCCTCGCAGAAAACCTGCTGATGCTTCTGCGCCAAATCGCGAACAACGAACAGTGCTTTGGAGACATCGGCCGCAGCTTCGCCGAGCAACTCGCAGGCCCTCGGGGCGGCCGGCGTTTGCAGCCAGATGGGATTGATCGCATCGAGCGATTCCGCGCCACTGGAGGCTTCGGCCAGAATTTCCACGTCGGTGCGTGGACCGCAGCAAAAGGGTTTCGCGCCGATGGCATCGACCCCCGCCGCACGCGCCGCTTTAACCAAAAGCGCGGTGACGAAAGTTTTGCCGCAATCGGTGTCCGTTCCGGTGATGAAGTAGTTTTTCAAAGTCCTCCGACGCCTCCGTGATAGCGGTGGGCCGCCGCGCTGAGCACATGCAATGCTGCCGTCTCGCTGCGCAACACATGCTTGCCCAAGTGCAGGGGCACAAATCCGCAATCCGTGGCGGATGCCATTTCCTCCTCAGTCCAATCCCCCTCGGGGCCGATGGCAAAAGTGACATTGCCCGTCTCGCTGCCGAAAAATTGTCCGAGCGTTACACCGTCCGAGTGCAAGGCAGGAATGCCTTTGAGCCCGTCCGGCGCCGAACCGAAGGCCTCGCGCGGCAAGGCGACGGGAAACATATCCGGCAAGACCAAGTGGCCGCACTGCTTGGCCGCCTCAACCGCGATCTGCTCCCATTTGCCGCGCCTTTTTTCGGCATCCTTGCCGCCAAGCTTCACCACACTGCGTTCCGCCGCAACCGGCCGGATCGACGCAGCTCCGAGTTCCGTCGCTTTCTGCACCAGCCAGTCGAAACGCTCGTTTTTGATCAAAGCAACGATCAGATGGAGGGCGGGCCGCACACGCTCCTCGTGCCAATCGCGCAGAACGCGGAAGCCAACGCGTTTCTTCGCCACCTCGGTCAGCTCAACCTCCGCCGCTCGGCCCGTGCCGTCGAAAACCACCGCACGATCACCGCCCGCCAGGCGCAACACCTGCGAAGCATGCCGTGCCTCGGATTCCGGCAAATGCGCCGAATCCCAATCCGAAGCCGGAACGAAAAAACGGGCCATGACCACTACGCCACCATTTTGAACCGCCGCAAAGTCTCATCGCGCTCGGTTGAATGATCGACTATCGGCAACGGATAACCCGCCGCGATCGGTTTCCCGTCCGCGGGTGCGTCGAGGAATTTTGCCGCCGGAAGATCGGCCAACTCCGGCACCCATTGTTTGATGTATTTGCCCGCGGGGTCGTAGCGCTTGGTCTGACTCCATGGATTCTGGATGCGGAAATACGGTGCCGCGTCCGCGCCCGTGCCCGCACTCCACTGCCATCCGCCATTGTTGCTCGCGATCTCGCCGTCAATCAGCGTCTGCATGAAATACTGTTCGCCCAGCCGCCAATCGAGATGGAGATCCTTGGTCAGGAACATGGCCGCGATCATGCGGGACCGGTTGTGCATGTAGCCCGTTTCGTTCAACTGGCGCATGGCCGCATCGACGATGGGAAATCCGGTCCGCCCTTCGCACCATGCGCGGTATTTGGCTTGGTCCTGATCCCACTCCATCCCGCGGTATTTCGCGTTGAACTCGTGCTCCAACACCTCGGGATAATGCCAAA
>JBIKXZ010000149.1:0-5988 GCA_044355525.1 Chthoniobacterales bacterium | reverse complement strand
TTTCGACGCGTTTGACCGGACGGCGGAAAAATTCCGGCGTCCAGCCGACTTGTCCGAGAAACATGACGCCATCGGTCGGCTCGAAGGAAAAATTCACGCCGTGGAGGTAGCGGTTGAAGGTTTTGTTCGAGACTTGGTAGAGGCCGAACATGGCGTTCCAATCGGGTGACGGCTCGAAGCGCACGCGCGCGGCCCAGCTGGCCCACGGATAGGCGGAGAACGAGGCGTTGACCGGCAGGGCCTGCGGGTTGCCGTCGATGCCGTTGTTCATGTAGAGCCAATAGAGCGGCGAACTGGCGAAATCGTCGCCCGCGGAGAAGCGTCCGACTTTGATTTCCATCTTATCGTCGAGCAGGCGCTGGGTGAGGTGCAGCCCGGTGAGGATGATGGTCTGGCCGCCGAAGATCTGCTGCACGGTGAATTGGTTGCCGATGCAGTTTTGCGAAAGGCTCGTGCCGTTACGGTCGGTCGCCGCGATGGTGAAGGTGGCTCCTTGCCATCCAACCAACTTTTCCAGATCGAGCTTGGCGCCGAACGCAATGTTGTCGGTGTAGGTGAAGCCTTGTTCCATCCCGCCGACCGGATTGCCGGCCAAATCCGTGGTGTAGGTGCCGGAAAATTCGATGCCCGTGTCCTTGTCCATCCAGTTGCGTGTGCCCCACCAGTCGCCGGTGAGAGCGTCGCCGCGCCACCATTCTTCCGAGCCGATGAAGTTGCTGGGGTAGGGCGTGTAGTAGTCCCAGAAGCGGCTTTCGTAAGCGTGGGCAACATGGACGGCACAAAGGGCGGCGAAGGCCGCAAGGAGTTTTTTCATGGCAGGGGGAGGCCTGCCGCGAAATTAGTTACCCCACGCGGCGCGTGGCAAGCGCGCGGGCGCGGTCAGGATCGACCGCCGACGAGCAGGCAGATTTCGCCGCGGGGCGGTTGCTTTTCCGCGCGTGCGGCGAGTTCGGCCGCGGGGCCGCGCCAATAGTCCTCGAATTTCTTGCTCAACTCGCGCGCGACGCAAACCGGGCGGTCCGGCGCCATGGCGGCGAGGACGGCGAGCGATTTCGCGATGCGGTGGGGTGACTCGAAGAAGATGCTCGTCTCGCGCCGCGCGAGGGCTTCGGTCAGGACGGTCTGGCGGCGTCCGGATTTCACCGGCAGGAAGCCGCCGAAATAAAATTCGTGCAGCGGGAGACCCGATCCGACCAACGCGGGGAGGATCGAAGTGGGTCCGGGCAGAACGGTGAATTCCAGTCCGCGCTCGATACACTCGCGCACCACGCGGAAACCCGGATCGGAAATGCCGGGTGTGCCGGCGTCGGTGAGCAGTGCGATGTTTTCGCCGGCGGCGAGGCGTTGGGCGACTTCCTCCGCGCGTTGGGCTTCGTTGTGTTCGTGCAGACTGAGGAGCGGACGGCTGATGCCGTGGTGCTTGAGCAAGACGGACGCGTGGCGGGTATCCTCGGCGGCGATGAGGTCCGCTTCGCGCAAGACTCGCAGGGCCCGCAGGGTGATGTCCTCGAGATTCCCGACGGGGGTGGGGACGAGGGTGAGCAAGCGGCTAGAATCCCTCGCTCAAACGGCTGGCCAGCTTGACCGCGGCGTCGGAGAAAGCCAGCGGGAGCGCCTGTTGCTCGTCGGTCTGCAAATCGGGGGTGACGAAGAAACTGGTGCGTCCGTTGACCGCGCCGGTCATGAGTTGCTTGCCGGTGGAACTTTCCACCACCTCGTAGCCGACGACGGTGACGAGTTCGTATTCGCTGGTGGCGAGAACGTTGCCGCGCACGGAGCGCGCGGGGCGGCGGTTGGCCGAGATCAGCGTGGTGTAGACGGTGGCGTCGGCGTTCCGCTCCGGACTGATGGTGTAGGTGCCGTCGGTCTGCAGGCCCTTGATGATGGTGTCGGCGAGCAAACCCTCGACATTGGGTTCGAGGGTTTTGTTCTGCGACACGGGAACAGCGAGCGTCTGGACGCCGCGCATCATGCTGGGCCGGGCTTCGCCCAGCGTGTAGGCGCAACCGGAGAGGAAGAGCGCGGCGAGAAGCGGGGCGAGGAGTTTCATTATTCGACGGGCAGGTCGGGTTCGACCGGCGGGAGGTTGACCGGTTCGCCGCCCACGGGCCGCACGTCGCGCGACGAGGTGCGCAGACGCGGACGGGGCGGGGGCAGTTCCTCGGGCACGATGGTCGCGACCGGAGGTCCGGCGTAGTTGCTCATGGCGGAGGTTTCCACCTGGTTCTGCAGGCGGCGGCGCATGGCGGCGCGTTCGCCGGTCTCGGCGCGCTCGGGGCCGGCGCGGAGTTCGTCGTCGCCCACGGTGGCGCGGATTTCCTCGATGCGGTCATTGGCCAGTTTGGCGTCATCCGTGCCGGGTTGCCGCCGCACGAGGTCGCCGTAATAGATGACGGCCGCGCGGTAGTTGTTGTTCCGGTCGTAGAATTGCGCGATGGAGAGGAGGTCGGTGGCTTCGCGCCCGGTCATGCGGTCGAGGTTGTCGCGGGCCTGCGCGGCTTTTTCACTGTTCGGATATTCCACGAGAAATTCCTCGAAGGTGTTTTTCGCATCGAGGGCGGCGGAGAGATCCTGCGAGCGGCCCATGGCTTCGGTGAGCTGCACGTAACCGATCTGGTAGAGCGCGTCGTCGGCGTAGTCGCTCGTGGGGTAACGATCGAGGATCATCTGATAGGCGGCGATGGCTTCGGTGTATTTGCGCGCGCTCTCGAGGGACTGTCCGAGTTTGAATTGGGCCTCGGGCGCGAACCGAGCGAAAGGTGCGCTGGCGATGAGGGCATTGTACATTTCGCCGGCGCGTTCGTAGCGGCGGCGGTCGAGGAAGCCGTCCGCGATGGCCAACTGCGCGGCGAGGGCGCGGTCGAATTCACGCGACTGCGGGTAATCCTCCACGAGTGTCTGGTAGGCGTCGAACGCGCGGCTGGGGTTGCCGCTTTGGTCGATCAATTCGGCCACGCGGAACTGGGCCGCGGGGGCGGAAGGAGAGACAGGGAAGCGGCGGACGATGCTGCGGTAAACGGTGACGGCGCGGCTGAAATTGCCCGCTCCCTCCAAACTCTCGGCCTCCTGCATGAGGGCGGCCGCTTCGGCATTGCTCGCCGGGGCGGTCGAAGGTTGCTGGGCGAAGGCCGTTCCGGCGGCCAGAAACAAGCAGACGGAAAGCAGGCATCCGCAGTGGACGCGAATCAGGGACATCAGTCGGCCGAAAGTAGGAAGCCGCCCCCGCAGCGTCAAGCCGTGAAGCGCGGGGTTTGCTTCAGTATTTGCGCCAGAGGGCGGGGATGAAGAGGGCGAGCATGGCGAGGATTTCCAGACGGCCCATGATCATGAGCAGGGACAGAAGAAGATGGGACGCGGCGCCGAGGTCGGCAAAGGTGTACACTGGGCCGACGGCGCCGAGGCCGGGGCCGGTGTTGAAGAGGGTGGCGATAACCGCGCCGAAACTGCTGACCAGATCGAAGGAGGGCTCAAGCGTGGCCATGGCGAGCGATCCGAGCGCGACAATGAAGCCGACGAGGGCGAGGAAAAAGCCGACCTCGGCGAGGTAGCTGTCGGTGAGCGGGACGCCATTGATGCGCACCGGCACGATCTGGTTCGGCCGGAAGGTGTGGATCATTTGCCGGTGGAAATTTTTGAAAAAGACGAGCAACCGGCTGACCTTGATGCCGCCCGCGGTGGAGCCGGCGCAACCTCCGACGAACATCACCGCGACGATGAGAATGCGCGTGAAATCGGACCACTGGTCATAGTCGCTCGTGACGAATCCGGTCGTCGTGCTGATCGAGACGACTTGGAAGGCGGCGTTGCGCAGCGCCGTGGCGAAGTCGGGAGCCTGCGCATTGTAGAGCAGGCTGCCGGTCACGGCGGCGGTGACCACGGCGAGGAGCACCAAGTAGAAGCGCGTTTCCTCGTCCTGTTTCCACCTGCTCCAGCGCCGCGCGAGCAGCCATGCGTAAAGCATGAAGCTGATCGCCCCGAGCAGCATGAAGAGGATGATCCACCAGTCGATCGCCGCGCTCTTGTAGTAGCCGATGCTCGCGTTCTTCGTGCTGAAGCCGCCGGTCGAGATCGTGGCAAATGTATGACACACCGCATCGAAAACCGGCATGCCCAGCACGAGCAGTCCGGCGAAGCATGCCGCGGACAGGCCGAGATAGATTTGCCAGAGACGGATGGCGGTATCGCGCATGCGCGCGGCGAAACCTTCGCCGAGTTTGCCGGAGGATTCGCGGCGGAAGAGCGACTTCGAACCGCCGCCGCCGGCCATGGAGAGAACGGCGACGAAAAGCACGAGGATTCCCATGCCGCCGAGCCACTGCGTGGTGGCGCGCCAGAGGAGCAATCCGCGCGGCCAGACTTCCACGTCGGCGATGGCGCTGGCGCCCGTCGTGGTGAATCCCGAGGCCGATTCGAAAATCGCGGCGGCCGGAGCCAGCGACGGTG
This sequence comes from Chthoniobacterales bacterium, assembly GCA_044355525.1. Classification (GTDB taxonomy): domain Bacteria; phylum Verrucomicrobiota; class Verrucomicrobiia; order Chthoniobacterales; family JACTMZ01; genus JACTMZ01. The sequence goes on along the minus strand of JBIKXZ010000149.1, from coordinate 1,545 downwards.
TGGAAAGCATGTAAGGCAGCGCGCCGAACAAAGTGCTCAAGGTCCAGCCGAGGCCGACGATGGCGATGGCTTCGCGGCGGAGGATCTCAAGCGACGATCCGCGTCCGAACCAGCGCAGCAAGCCGCCGGCCGCCGCGGTGATAAGTGCGGAAAGTCCCAGCGCGCGGTCCGCGGCGAACCGGGGCTCCTGGTCGTAGACCGCGTAGGCGAGGCATCCGGCCATCGATACGGCCATGAGCAAAAGCAGGAGGCCGATGAAGCGGCAAAGCTGGCGGTAATCCATGGCCGGATCAGGCGAGGAGCTTGAGCAGCGCGGCCTTGGCGTCGGGGGCGACGATGGCCACCACGGTGTCGCCGGCTTCGATTTTGTCCTCCGCGGCGGGCACGGTCGCCTGGTTGCCGTGCTGCAGGGCGATGAGGCCGCTGGCCGCGGGCCACTCGGTCTCGGCGAGGGTGCGGCCGGCGGCGGCGCTGTTTTCCCCCACGGGGGCGGAGAGGATTTCGATGCCGCCCGGCAAAGTGCGCAGCACGGTGGCTTCGTCGGCCGTGACAAAGCGGGTGAGTTCGCGGGCCACGGCGACGCGCGGGCTCACCGCGTCGAGAATGCCGAGTTGCGCGCCGGAGCGCTGGATGGCGCTGGCGTAGTCGGCGCGGTGGATGAGCGTGAGACAGGCCTTGGCGCCGAGGTCGCGGGCCTGCAGACAGGCCATGACGTTGTCCTCGTCGTCGTGCGTGGCGGCGACGAAGAAATCGGCTTCGCCGACGCGTTCTTCTTTCAATTCGTGCAGCGAAGTGGCGTCGGCATTGATAATCGTGCAGTTCTGCAAGAGCTGGCCGAGTTTTTCGCAGAGGCGCCGGTCTTTCTCGATGATGCGCGTGCGGAAGTTGCCGCCTTCGAGCGCCTGGGCGAGGGCGAAGCCGTAGTCGTCGCCGCCGAAGATGACAACATTGAGTTCGTCGCTCTGGCCCGCGGCGGTGTGGAGCTTGCGCAGTCCTTCGGCGAGGCGGCGCGGGTGGCCGTAGATGGTGACAAGATCGCCGGCCTCGAGGGCGTCGTTGGCGTGCGGGACGAGGAGATTGCCGCGGCGGAGAATGGCGCCGATGCGCACGCGGGCGGGCAGGCCGAGTTCGCGCAGCGGGATGGCCAGGGCCGGGCTGCCGGGCTCGAGGCGGATTTGCTGCAATTCGATGCGCCCGCGGGCGATTTCCTCGACGACAAGGCAATCGGGATTGCGGATGGATTTGGCCAACTCGACCGCAGCGAGGCGCGCGGGACTGAAGAGATAGTCGACGCGGAATTGTCCCGCGTAGTCGTAAAGCCATTGCTCGCGCTGCATGGCCAGACTGGTGCGGGCGATGCTGCGGCGGGCACCGAGTGATTTGCCGATCAGGCTGCAGACGAGGTTGGTGTGGTCGTTGCTGGTCAGGGCGAAAAGCACGTCGCACTTGGCGATGCCGGCTTCCTCGAGGGTCTCGACGCTGGCGCCGCTGCCGTGGAGGACGCGGCTGTCGAGTTGCTCGTTGAGTTCGGCCGCGAGCTTTTCG